>VHCL01000054.1 GCA_016871725.1 Verrucomicrobiota bacterium
GGAGGGCCTCCGCAAGCCGTCCCTGGTCGCCGCCGACTTGCGCCGCCCGGCGGCCATCGACCAGCTCGAGACCCTCGCCAAGAACGAAGGCTTCGACTTCCGCGCCGACCGCGCCGCCACCGACGTGGCCGCGATGGTCAGCCGACTCGTCAAGGACGCCGAAGCCGCCGCCGCGGATCTAGTCATCGTCGACACCGCCGGCCGCCTGCAGATCGACGGCGAGCTGATGCAGGAAGTCCGCCGCGTGCGTGACGCCTTCCAGCCGCACGAGGTCTTCCTCGTCGCCGACGCCGCCCTCGGCCAGCAGGCCGTCGACGTGGCCGCCAAGTTCCACGAGTCCACGCCCCTCACGGGCATCATCCTGACGAAGCTCGACGGCGACGCCCGCGGCGGCGCCGCGCTCTCGATGAAGACGGTCACGGGCGTCCCGATCCGCTACATGGGCACGGGCGAGAAGTCCGCGGACTTCGACGCCTTCCACCCGGACCGCATGGCCCAGCGCATCCTGGGCATGGGCGACGTCGTCTCCCTCGTCGAGAAGGCCCAGGAGGTCGTCGACCACAAGGAAGCCGAACGCCTGGCCGAGAAGATGAAGAAGGCCGACTTCGACCTCGAGGACTTCCTCGCGCAGATGGCGCAGATGAAGAAGATGGGCCCGCTCGGCGACATCATGAAGATGATGCCCGGCATGGGCGGCATCCAGGTCGGCGCCAAGGAGGAGAAGCACCTAGCCAAGACCGAGGCCATCGTGCTTTCGATGACCAAGAAGGAGCGTCGCAACCCCGACATCCTCAACGGCTCCCGCCGCCTGCGCATCGCCAAGGGCTCCGGCACCCAGGTCAGCGACGTCAACGCGCTCATCAAGCAGTTCTCCCAGATGCGCGAGATGATGCGCATGATGAAGGGCGGCAAGGGCAAGGAACTCATGCGCCGCATGGGCCAGATGGGCGGCGGCCGCGGCGGCTTCCCCGGCGGCGGCTTCCCCGGCATGCGCTGATCGCCATGTCCCCGATGATTCCCTTCGACCCCGCCCTCCTCTCCCGTCCGGGCTGGATCTTCGACTGCGACGGCACCCTCGCGGCCTCCATGTGGATCCACCACCGCAGCTGGACCCACATCGTGAGCAAGCAGATCGGTCGTCCGTTCGATTTCCCCTGGCCCCTCTTCTGCTCGATGGGCGGCATGTCCGCTGTCGACACCTGCAAGCGCCTCAAGGACGACTACGGCTTCGACCTGAACGTCGACCAGCTGCTCGCCGACGGCCATGAGTTCCTCGAGGAGCACCTCGAGAAGGACGTCACCGCCCGCCACGAAGTCGTCGCCGTCGTCCACCACGTCCGCGGCCTCGGCCACAAGACCGCCGTCGCCTCGGCCGGCCGCCGCGACCACGTGCACACCACGCTCAAGCGGATCGACATCACGCACCTCTTCGACGCGGTCATCACCGCCGAAGACGCCGCGCGCTCCAAGCCGCACCCCGACCTCTTCCTCGCCGCGGCGGACCGCCTCGGCCTGAAGCCCGCCGACTGCGTCGTCATCGAGGACAGCCCGCGCGGCAAGGAAGCCGCCGACGCCGCCGGGATGCCGTGCATCTTGGTGGAGCCGGCCTAATAAAACAGGGGACACGTGGGCACGGTGACACGTGGACATGGGGGATGTTAGCAAAGGTATCCTTCAGGGAAGGATAGGGATTGGTTGTGCGATGAAAGCGGTGCGCGGAAGCGGCAAAGCAGACAGTCTTGGCGGTGATGAATACCCCCAAGCCTCTCGGTAAGGTTAACTCTTATCGCGACCTCGTCGTCTGGCAGAAGTCGCGTTCACTCGCGTCCGCTGCCTATCGCCTTTGCATGACGCCGTCCTTCGATAGACATCGAGGGCTGTGCGATCAGATCATGCGATCGGCGGTCTCCATCCCTTCGAACATCGCGGAAGGAGACGAGCGAGGGACGAACAAAGACTCCCTGCGCTTCCTCCAGATCGCCCGCGGCAAATTGGCGGAACTCGAGACGCAGCTGAGCATCGCCGAGGACCTCGGCATCATCCCCCAGCCAGTGGTCGTCCAAATAGCCGCGCAGCTAGACGAAGTCGCCCGCCTGCTGGGCGGCACCATCAAGATGCGCAAAGCCCGTGAAGAAGCAGACGGGAGATGACCCCGTCTCCCCTGCGCCCTTCCCCGCGTCCACGTGTCACCGTGCCCACGTGTCCCCTCGCCGAACTTACTTCTTCAGCTTCGCGCAGAAGCGGGCGAGGCGTTCGAGGCCCTGGGTGATGACCTTGTCGGAAGTCGCGTAGCTGAGGCGGATGTAGCCTTCGGAGCCGAACGCGGAACCCGGGACGACGGCCATCAGCTCTTCCTCGAGCAGGCGGTCGGCGAACTGGGCGGAGGTCAGGCCGAACGACTTGATGTTCGGGAAGAGATAGAAGGCGCCCTGCGAGCGGTAGCAGGTCAGACCGGGGATGGCGTTGAGGCCGGCGAGGAGGTTCAGGCGGCGCTTGTCGAAGACCGCGCCCATCTCGGCGAGGGAGGCCTTGGCCTTGTCGGGGTGCTGATGCACCGCCAGGGCTCCGAACTGGGCGAAGGTGGTGGCGTTGGACGAGATCTGGCTCTGGAGGTCGGCCACGGCGGCGGCAAGGGCCTTGTCGGAGGCGACGAGGGTGCCGAGGCGCCAGCCGGTCATGGAGTAGCTCTTGGCGTAGCCGGAGACGGTGATGGTCAGGCGGGAGGCCTCGGGCGAGAACGTCGCGGGGCTGCAGGTGGTCTGGCCGTCATAGACGAGGTTCTCGTAGATCTCGTCGGACATGATCCAGACGTTGGCCTTCACGCAGATGGCCACGAGGGCCTCGAGCTCGGCGCGGGAGTAGACGGCGCCGGTCGGGTTGGACGGGCTGTTGATGATGACCATGCGCGTCTTCGGGGTGAGCGCGGCGGACAGCTGGGCAGGGGTGATCTTGAAACCGGTGGAGTCCTCGGCGTTGACGACGACGGGCTTGCCGCCGGCGAGCTTCACCATCTCAGGGTAGCTGACCCAATACGGGGCCGGGATGATCACTTCGTCGCCGGCGCTGATGGTGGCGAGGATGGCGAGGTAGCAGGACATCTTGCCGCCCGGGGAGACGACGACGTTGGCGTCGGCGATGCCGGTGAAGCCGCGGCGGGTGTAGTCTTCGGCGATGGCCTTGCGGAGGGCGGGGATGCCCGGCGTCGGGGCATACTTGGTCTTCCCTTCGGCCAGGGCCTTGGCGCAGGCGTCCTTGACGAACTGCGGGGTGTCGAAATCAGGCTCACCGACGCCGAAACCGACGACGTCCTTGCCGGCGGCGGCGAGGGCCTTCGCCTTGGCATCGACGGCGAGGGTCGGGGACGGGGCGACATTGCGGGCCCAGGAGGAGAGAGCGGGATTCGACATGGCGTGGAGCCCCCACGCAAAGGACTCCCGGCGGATTGGCAAGACTGACCGAGAGGGGTAGGGGTCGGGATAGGGGTTGGGGTAGGACAAACCTGACGCCGTCAGCGAAGGAGTCAGCGACCCCGCCAAGAAGATTCAGAACTACCCCTTCCCCTGCCCCAACCCCTGCCCCAGGCGAGCTTCGCTCGCCACTCAGATGTCGATGGCGTCGTCCTTGGCCTTCTGGGCGTTGGCCTTGGCTTCGTTGGCCCGGCGCAGCGGCTTGAGCTGGTCGATGCCGACGGAGGAGGAGATCATCCAGGAGGTGATGGAGATCGTCAGGGTCGCCATGGCCCAGTTGTTCAGGTGGAAGTCCTTGATGAGGCTGTCGGTCAGGGCGAGGATCGCGCCGTTGGTCACGAAGAGCACGAGATAGGCGCCCAGGCCCAGCGTGAGGATCAGGATGGGGATCGAGACGATCATGAAGACCGCCAGGAGGAACGGACGGAGGAAGGAGTTGAACAGCCCGAGCACGACGGCGACGACGGCCAGGGTCACGGGGTCGCCGTAGCTCAGGAAACCGAAATACTTGGCCAGAAAGACCCCCAGGGCGAGGGAACCCCATTCGAGGATCAAGACACCGAGACGACGCGCGACTTCCATCCCCGCATCATACCACAGGAAAGCCCCCCGACAAGGGGGGACTTTCCCGAGGCAGGCTCAGCGGGCGTGGCGGACGTCCTCGCCGGAGAGCAGGAAGATGACCTGCTCGGCGATGTTCTTGGAGTGGTCGCCGATGCGCTCGAGGGCTTTGGAGATGAAGATCAGCTCGACGTGGGAGGCCGACACCTTGGCGGCGTCGCCGGCCTTGCCGAAGAGCTCCTCGTAGTTCTTACGGTTCAGGGCGTCGATCTCGGCGTCACGGCGCAGCACCAGGCGGGCCTTCTCGATGTCCCCCTCGATGAAGCTGTCGATGGCCAGACGCAGCACCTCGCAGGCGATCACGCCTTCGGCCGGCACGTGCAGCAGGTCCTTGAGCGGGCCGCGTTCGGAGATGACCATGGCGCGCTTGGCGATGACCGAGGCCTCGTCGGCGATGCGCTCGAGGTCGTGGCCGATGTCGCGGGCGGCGAGGAGCAGGCGGACGTCGCTGCCCATCGGGCCGAAGAGCGTCAGATAGCGCATGATCTCGCGGTCGACGCGCTTCTCGAGCTCGTCGACGCGGTCGTCCATGCCGCGGACCTGCAGGGCCAGGGAGTCGTCGCCGTCCTCGACGGCGCGGAGCACGAGGCGGGTCATGTCGAGCGAACGCTCGCCCATCAGGATCAGGTCGTCCCGGAGCTGGCGGAGTTCGTCGTGGAAGAAACGTTGCATGGTCGTGTGTGTTTAAAAAATCAGCCGAAGCGGCCCGAGATGTAGGCCTCGGTCTGGGCCTGCGACGGGTTCATGAAGATCTTCTCGGTGGTGTCGTATTCGACCTGCTTGCCGAGGTAGAAGAAGGCGGTGCGGTCCGACACGCGGGCGGCCTGCTGCATCGAGTGGGTGACGATGACGATGGTGAACTGCTCCTTGAGCTCGTGGATGAGCTCCTCGATCTTGCCGGTCGCGATCGGGTCGAGGGCCGAGCACGGCTCGTCCATCAGCAGGATCTCCGGGCGGTTGGCGATCGCGCGGGCGATGCACAGGCGCTGCATCTGGCCGCCGGAAAGGCCGAGGGCGCTGTCGTTGAGGCGGTCCTTCACCTCGTCCCAGAGGGCGGCCTTGCGGAGCGAGGTCTCGCAGGCCTCCTCGAGCACGGCGCGGTCGCGCACGCCGACCACGCGCAGGGCGTAGACGACGTTCTCGAAGATGGACTTCGGGAAGGGGTTGGACTTCTGGAAGACCATGCCGACGCGACGCCGGAGGGAGATGACCTCCAGGCCGGGGTCGTAGATGGAGCGGCCGTTGATGGTGATGTCGCCCTCGTGGCGGATGCCGTCGACGAGGTCGTTCATGCGGTTCAGGTTGCGCAGGAGCGTCGACTTGCCGCAGCCGGACGGGCCGATGAAGGCGACGACCTGACGCTCGGGGATGTCGAGGGAGATGGCGTCGAGGGCCTTCTTCTCGCCGTACCAGAAACCGAAGTCGCGGATGCTGATGTAATCCTTGCGGCCTTCGCGTTCGGCGGCGGGGCGGACCTTGATGCGTTGGGCGGAGGGCGGGTTCATGGTCTGGGGCATGAGGTTTTCTCAGAAGGAGGCACCCTTGAAGCGGGCGCGCAGGCGGTTGCGGATCCAGATCGCGCCGAGGTTCAGGCAGACGACGAGGACGATGAGGAGCAACGTGGTCGCGAAGACCATCGGGCGGGCCGCGTCGGAGTCCGGCGACTGGAACCCGAGGTCATACACATGGAAGCCCAGGTGCATGAACTTGCGGTCCATGTGCAGGAACGGGGCGGACCCATCGAAAGGCAGGGTCGGCGCGAGCTTCACGACGCCGACGAGCATGAGCGGGGCGACCTCCCCTGCCCCGCGCGCCATGGCGAGGATGACGCCGGTCAGGATGCCCGGCGCGGAGGCCGGCAGGAGGATGTCCCTGATCGTCTGCCACTTCGAGGCGCCGGTGGCCAGGGAGGCCTCGCGCATGCCGCGCGGGACGGCCGCCAAGGCTTCCTCGGTGGCCACGATGACGACGGGCAAGGTCATCAGGGCGAGCGTCAGCGAGCACCAGAGGAGCCCGCCGGTGCCGAAGACCGGCGTATTGTTGTTATACTTCAGCTGGTCGGCGAAGAAGAGCTGGTCGATCGAGCCGCCGAGGACGTAGACGAAGAAGCCGAGGCCGAAGACGCCGAAGACGATCGAGGGCACGCCGGCGAGGTTGTTCACGCTGATGCGCACGATGCGCAGGACGGGCCCCTGCTGGGCGTATTCGCGGAGGTAGATCGCCGTGATCACGCCGAAGGGCGTCACCAGCAGGCTCATGAAGACGGTCATCACCAGCGTACCGAAGATCGCGGGCATCAGGCCGCCTTCGGTGTTGGCCTCACGGGGCTCGTCGAAGATGAACTCGCCGAGCCGGGAGCAGAAAAGCTTCACGCGGCCCCAGGTATCGAGACGGTTCGGGAACCAGGCGCGGATGACCTGCGTGAGGGGCACCACGACCTCACGTCCGGCGGCGTCCTGCGAGACGAGCGAGGCGACCGCGCCACCGGCGACGACCTGTTTGGCCTCCTCCTGCAAGACCGCGAAACGACCGTCGAGGGCGGCGATCTCCTTCTGCAGGCTAGCGACATCGTCGGCGAGCTTAAGGTCTTCGGCCCGACGGAGCGCGACACGGGCCTTGTCCATGGCCGCGTTGACGTCGCCGATCCGGTGCCGGGTGATCTCGGCGAGCTTGGCACGGACGGCGCCGGCCGCGGCGACTTCGGCCTGGAAGGCGGTCTCGAAGGCGGCATCGGTCGCGGGGATGACCTTGCCGTCGGACTGACGCAACGACTGCGGACGGACGAACGCCGGACCGTTCTCGACGCGCTCCAGGCCCAGCACGTCGGCCGGGAAGGTCTCGCCTTTGATCTTCGCTTCGTCGACCCAGAGGTAGGAGTTGCCGTTCAGTTCGCGGAGGCCGACCTGATACTGGCGCTCGTAGACCGGATGGTCGGCCGGGGAGCCCGCCCGGATACGACGTTGGGCGAGCTGGCCGATGAGGATGCGTCCGTCGTCGACCTGCGCGACCGGCACGGGCGGAGCCCAGAAGACCGTGGCGCCGTTCATCAGGACCAGCGCGAGCAGGCCCATGACCATGCCCAGGCCGATGATGAGGCCGAGGCCGCTGAACCAGACGAAGGCTTCGCCCCGGGGAGTGCTGCTGTCGGAAGAGGAAGCCATGGTCAGACGACTTTGTAGCGCTCGCGGAGGCGCTGGCGGAGCACTTCCGCGAGGGTGTTGATCACGAAGGTGAGCAGGAAGAGACAGCAGGCGCCGAGGAAGAGCGCACGGTAGTGCGTATGGCCCGCGGCGGCCTCGGGGAGCTCCACCGCGATGTTGGCGGAGAGCGTCCGCATGCCGCTGAACGGATTGGCGTCCATGACCGCGGTGTTCCCCGTGGCCATGACGACGATCATCGTCTCGCCGATGGCCCGTCCGAAGCCGATCATCACCGCCGAGACGATGCCGGAGATCGCGGTCGGGATGACGACGCTCCAGACCGTCTGCCAGCGGCTCGCGCCCAGGGCGAGGGAGCCGGAGACGAGCGAGTTCGGGACGTTCGAAAGCGAGTCCTCGGCGATCGTGAAGACGATCGGGATGACGGCGAAGCCCATCACGAAGCCGACGACGAGCGAGTTGCGGGAGTCATACGTCTCGCCGGTCGTCTGTCGCCACCACTCGCGGAAATCGGCGACGGGGAGCCCGGACGCGCTGTCCTTGACGGTGAAACAGAGCGACTCGATGGCCGGGCCGGCCTGCCAGGCGGCCCAGGCGCAGATCGCCAGGAACGGCAGCAACCAGAGGAATTCCATGCCGGGGCGGACCTGCCGGCGCACCGGCTGCGGGAGGACGGACCAGAAGAAGCCGGCGAACAACGCGGCGGGCGCCAGGATGCCGATGGCGCAGAAGAGCGAGACCAGCCGGGGATCGACCAGGGGCGCGAGCCAGAGGCCGGCGAGGAAGCCCAACACGACGGACGGCAGCGAAGCCATCACTTCCATGACCGGCTTCACCACCTGGCGGTATTCGGGGCGCAGGAACTGGGAGACGTAGACCGCCGCGGTCAGGGCGATGGGCAAGGCGAAGAGCAAGGCATAGAAGGTGCCCTTGACCGTGCCGTAGAAGAGCGGCACGAGCGAATACTTCGGCTCGAACTCATCGGATCCCGCGCTCGACTGCCAGGAGTAGGCGGGGCCGGTGGCGCCCTCATACCACACCTTGCCGAAGAAGGCCCTCCAGGATGATTCCGGGTGATGGTCGACGACGTTCCAGCGGTGCAGCCTGCCGTCGACGGACAGCGCCGTGAAGCGGTCGTAGGCGCCGGCGAAGGCCACCTGACGGAGGGCGTCGGCCGGGGCCTCGCCCTCCCAGCGGACCGTCCCTGTCGTCATGTTCGTCAGGGTGAGCCGTCCGCCGGCCGCCGCGAGATAGCACTTGTTGGACTCGGCGGCGTAGATGCCCTGCCCCGCCGCGGCGAGCTGCTCGCCGTCATGGATCTTGCCCCAGCGACGCAGGCTCTTGCCGTCAGGCTGGAGCTGCGGATACATCGACCAGACCTGCTGGGCGCCGGTCTTGTCGACGAAGACCACCGAGACGTTGCCGAAGATCAGGCCCGCCGCGGCGACCGAGGGATCGGCGGCGGCCTTGAAAGGGACGAACGACTGCAAGAAGGAGAACGTCGCGCCGTCGTCAGCATAGGTGCGGACTTCGCCCGAGCGGCCGACCACGATGAGCGATTCGGCGGTGGAAGGCAGGAGGACCTGGTCGATCGAAGGCGCGTCCGCGGCCACGACGAAAGGCTCGCTCACGGTGACCTTGCCGCGCCCCCCGAGGCCTTTGCGTTCGGTCAGACGGACCGCGGTGAGGAGCGGCATGCCGCCTTCTTCCTGACGCACGACCATGAGGCGCGACTGCGGGCCTTTGGCGTTCCAGACATCCAAGCAAGGCAGGCCGGCCCGACCGATCGCGACCGGCTCGAGCGCGGTGACCACCGGCTCGACGGCGCGCTTGCCGACTTCGTCGAACGTCGAGCGATAGACGATGCGGACCTCCTGGACGGAACCGTCGGAAAGACCCAGGAAGACCAGACCCGTGCGCGGGTAGCTGCGGACCGCCGTGACGCGTCGCTCGCCGAGCGAAGGCGCCCACTCCATGACCTTGGCACCGTCCTTGGATCGCAGGCAGAAGATCGAGCCGTCGCGACGGACGACGAACGGGAATTCGCCGTATTCGTCTTCGCCGAAGGCGACCGCATCGGCCGGGACCGCGAGCGAGGCGGCCGGCGTGACCTTCGCGCCGACGAAGAGCGGGAAGACCTGGAAGACCAGGAAGGCCAGCATGCCGAAGACCGCGAGCACCACGCCGACGCCGCCGAAGCGGATCAGCCGCCCCATCCAGCGGTCCACGGCCAAGGTGAACGGGCTGACCGTGAAGCGGGCCTCGGCAGCGGCGTCGGGCGCGGGCTTTGGGTCGGAAGTTGCCATCATGTGACGTTCGGGTGCCGGGAGTCCTAACAAAGGGTAAGGCGGGGAGACCCCGCCTTGGGAGGACCCGAGACCGTATCGCCACGCTTTGCGGACCGGCCCCGGAGGGCGTGGTGGCGGCGATACGGTTTCGAGACCAAGCTTATTCGGCGCTGTAGTACTTCAGCGAGGCGCGGCCTTCGTCGACGACGTCGGCGGGCAGCGGGAAGTAGCCGTCCTTGATGACGATCTCCTGGCCCTGCTTCGAGAGGACGAAGGTGATGAACTCGCTGGTCAGCCTGTCCATGGGCTTGGAAGGAGCCTTATTGACGTACACGTAGAGGTAGCGGGACAGCGGGTAGGCGCCGCTGAGGGCGTTCGCGTAGTTCGGCTCGACGTAGTTGCCGCTGTCATCGGTGGACAGGGGGACGGCGCGGACGCCGGAGGTGGCGTAGCCGATGCCTGAGTAACCGACGGCGCCGACGTCGGCCGCGATGCCTTGGACGACGGACGAGGAGCCCGGCTGTTCCTTGACGGTGTCCTTGAAGTCACCGGTCTTGAGGGCGACTTCCTTGAAGAAGCCGTAGGTGCCGGAAGCGGAGTTACGACCGAAGGCCGAGATCGTCTTGCCGGCGAGGGCGCCCTTCTGGCCGAGGTCGCCCCAGGTGACGACGTCCTGGCCGCCGCGCTTGCGGGTGGAGGCGAAGATGCCGTCGACCTGCCGGAGGGAGAGACCCTTGATGGCGTTGTCCTTGTGGACGAACACGGCGAGGGCGTCGATGGCGACGGGGATGCGGGTCGGCTTGTGCCCGAACTTGGCGGCGAAGGCGTTGATCTCGGTGGCCTTCATCTCGCGGCTCATCGGACCGACCTGGGCGACACCGGAAGCGAGGGCGACCGGAGCGGTGCCCGAGCCCTTGCCTTCGACCTGGATCTTCACGTTGGGATACTGGGCCTTGAAGCCTTCGCTCCAGAAGGTCATCAGGTTGTTCAGGGTGTCGGAGCCCACGGAGTTGAGGTTACCCGAGACACCGGAGGTCACGGCGTAAGCCGGGATCTTCGGGTCGACGGTGACCGCGTCGGCGGCCTGGGCGGTGACGGCGGTCGTCGTGAGGGCGACCAGCGCGAGGGACTTGAGGATGGTGTGCATGGGTTGGAAAGCATGGGAATCATCCCATACGATTGTTACGAACCCGTGTCGGAGGGGTGTTTCTTCGGTGATAGCCCACCCCCCCCTGAAAGCCCCTTTAGGAGGCCAAAAACCCTTTAATTCAG
>VHCL01000055.1 GCA_016871725.1 Verrucomicrobiota bacterium
AGAACGGTGCTTGGGCAGGTCGGCGCCGGAGACGAGCACGTCGCCGGCGCCGAGGTCGAAGACGAAGCGGGTGATGTCGTCGAGCGATTCGGCCGACTCACGCAGGCCGAGGCTGACCGGTTCGCGGGATAGCAGGAGCTCGGCGCGCTGGAGCAGCCACCACTCCTCGGGCGACTTCGTGAGGTCGGCGAGCCGCTTGCGGACGGACTGGCCATGCGCCGACGCGATCAGACCCTTGGCCTGGTCGGCGGGCGCGCCGAGCGAACGCCGCAAGGCCCGCCAGAACAGCAGCGCCTCCCGGTCGGGCGCGCGGCCGGCGACGATCTCGTCGAGCGCGGCGGGGATCTCGCGTCGGCCTTCGCGATACCAGTAGTCGTTCAACGAGGGACGCAGCTGCGTGAGGATCTCGCAGGCGAGGGCCTGCCGCGTCCAGGGCTCGATTTCGGCGATCGGCCGGCCGCCGGCCAGCGCCACGCGCGCCAGCCAGGCCTGCGCGGCGGCCTGCGCGGCGCGTTCGGGCGCCTCCTGCGCCGAACCCAGCCGGAGGACGAGCAGGACGGAACCGCCGACGAGTCGCGTGTCGACGGGCGCGAGCCCCGGGACGTCGCCGATCTCGATGCGGGCGACCGCGCCGGGCACGGGCGGCAGGTTGAGCGTGAATTCCAGGTGGCGTTGCAGCGCCGCGCAATGCGCGGCCACGAAGCTGACCTCGGCGACGCGTTCGCCCGTCACCGTCGCGAGGACGGTGTCGTTCGAATAGACCTGCGGCGGCGGGGGCGGCAGCGGGTCGGCCGCGGCCAGCCAAGCGCAGAGGCCGAGGACGCTCAGCATGTCAGGCGCCGCCGAAGTGGCCTTCGTCGACCTCCACGGGCTCGCCGCCCGGCAGGTGCAAGGCTTCGCCCATCGGCGACTGGTCGTTCTTCCAGACCTCGACCGTGGCCGGCGCCTCCGGATCCGGCGAGACCCACTGCCAGCGTCCGATGCCGAGGAAGCTCATCGGCACGCCCTTGTCGCGGCTGAGGCCGGGACCGGTGCCGCGGACGAACGGCTTGTTGCCGATGCCGATCATGAGGTTGATGATGAGCGACGTGCCGGTGCCGGCGGCGGAAGGAGCGGCGTCGGCGGCCGGCGCGGCCTCTTCCTCGGAGGCGTCTTCGATCTCCTCGATGACTTCCTCTTCCTCCGGCTCTTCCTCTTCGACGGGGGCTTCCTCGGCGGAGGCGACCGGCTCGGGGGCGGAAGCGGCGGCGGTGGCCTCGGCTTCTTCCTCTTCGACGGGCGCCGCCGGACGGGCGCGCAGTTCGGCGACTTCTTCGCGCAGGGCGTCCAGGCCGGCGGCCAGCTTGTCGACGGCCTTATCGGCGGACTTGACGGCCTTCTTGAGCTCGTCGCGGACGGACTTGAGCTCGGACTCGAGGGCCTGGGCGGCTTCGGCCCGGGCCTTGCCGGCGTTCTCGGCGGCCTCATCGGCGTCGGCGACGAGTCCGCGCACCAGGCCGGCGAGGTCTTCGAGCTTGGCGGTCAGCTCATCCACGGCCTCGGCGGAACCCGCGGCGGCTTCGGCGGCCGCGACCTTCGCGCCGAGCTCGGCGAGCGCGGCCTTGAGGGCGTTGATCTCGGCGGAGGCGCGCTGCGCGACCGCGGCGGCGGCCGTCTCGGCGGACTTGCGCGCGGTCAGTTCGGCTTCGGCGATCCGGCGGTTCATCGCCTCGTTGCCGGCGCGGATGTTGTCGCGCTGGAGGTCGATCTCCTCGGCGAGCTTGGCGCGGAGGCGGGCCTGTTCGGCCTGGCGCTCGGCCTTGCCGCCGCCGTCCTTGAGGACGGGGATCACCACGATGAGCGAGGCCGCGAGGATGGCGCAGATCACCAGGAAGGTGTCGAGGCCGTCGCGCTTGTCGGGCATGGCGATGAGGATCGCCATGACCGCGATGAGGTCGGCGGCGACCAGGAACCATTTTTCTTTGAGCAGCTTCTCGAATTCGCGGTTCATCGGGGTATGCGGGGTTAAGGGGGCGGCCTAGCGGGGCCGTTCGACGAAGCCGGCCTTGCGGTGGACCTTCGACAACGTCCGGAAGGCGGTCGCCTGCGCCTGCTCGGCGCCGGCCTTGAGGATGCGGTCGAGTTCGCCGCGGTCCTTGATGAGCTCGTCGTAGCGCAGGCGGACCGGGTCGAGCATCGCGACGACGGCGTCGGCGACGGCCTTCTTGAAGTCGCCGTAGCCCTTGCCGGCGAACTCGGCCTCGAGGGTCGCGACGGAGCGGCCGGTGCAGGCCGACATGATCGACAGCAGGTTGGTGACCCCGGGCTTGTCGGCGCCGGCGCGGACCTCGGCGGAGGAATCCGTCACCGCCGACATGATCTTCTTCCGGATCTCCTCGGGCCGGTCGGTGATGAAGACCGTGGCCGCGTGGTTGGGGTCCGACTTCGACATCTTGGCGGTCGGGTCCTGGAGGGACATGATGCGCGACCCGACCTTGGAGATGAAGGGCTCGGGCACCTTGAAGGTGTCGGAATAGCG
Organism: Verrucomicrobiota bacterium; assembly: GCA_016871725.1. Lineage (GTDB taxonomy): Bacteria > Verrucomicrobiota > Verrucomicrobiia > Opitutales > UBA953 > UBA953. The sequence goes on from VHCL01000055.1 coordinate 2,519, forward strand.
GTGGTTGAACTTCTCGGCCAGGTCGCGGGCCAGCTCCAGGTGCTGCTTCTGGTCGTCGCCCACCGGCACGAGGGCGGCGTTGTACAGGAGGATGTCCGCGGCCATCAGCACGGGGTAGAACAGCAGGCCGGCGTCGACCGACTCCTGCTTGCGCGACTTGTCCTTGAACTGGGTCATCCGCTCCAGCTGGCCGAGGGGGCAGAGGCAGCCGAGGATCCAGGCGAGTTCGGTGTGCCCGATGACGTGGGACTGGACGAACAGCCGGCTGCGGGCGGGATCGAGGCCGCTGGCGACGTACTGGGCCAGGCAGGAGTAGGTGTTCTCCCGGAGCTGGGCGGGCACGTAGGGGACCGTGATGGCGTGCTGATCGACGATGCCGAAGTAGCACTCATGGTCGTCCTGCATCCGGCCCCAGTTGAGCACGGCGCCCAGATAATTGCCTAGGTGGAGGCGCCCGGTCGGCTGGGCGCAGGTCAGGACCACGGGCTTGGCGGGCTTTTTTTCGCTGGTTTCGCTCATTCCGGTCCGTCCAGCGTGGCAAGGGGCTCGCCCCGCATCAAGCGGATTGGACGCTCGGTGACGCTTGAAAACAGACCAAGGTCGCCCTAGATAGCACCTCCCCTTCACGCCCTGACCATGTTCTTCGCCCAAATCGCCCCCCTCGCCGCCCCGGCGGCCGCCGCCCCGACCGTCGCCCCGACCAGCTACTTCATCGTCGGCGACATCAAGAACATCGTGGCCAAGGCGCCGGAAGACTGGAGCGCCATCGCCATCCATGCCGTCGGCTACGTCGCCCTCGCCTCCGCGGCCGGCTGGCTGGCGGACAAGGTCCTGCGCTGGGTCTCCACCAAGTTCGGCCAGAGCCCGATCGCCGAAGCCGCCGTCGCGGCCCTCGGCAAGGCCCTGCCGCTGATCCTGCCGGCCTACACCCTGCTCTTCCTCATCAAGGACAACAAGCCCGAGCTCGCCCACATCGGCTGGCTGGACTTCGCCGCCGTCGCCGGGGCCTTCCTCTGCTCGATCGCCCACACCACGGCGGTCTTCCACCTGCTCGCCGTGCCCATCGCCTGGGCCCAGAAGATCGCCGACCGTTCCGAGAACAAGCTGGACGACATCCTCGTGCCGATGTTCTCCACCGTCATCCGCATCGCCGTCGTCCTGGTCGGCGCCTTCAAGGCGATCTCGATCGTCGACCCGAAGTCGTCCGACGCGATCCTCGGCCTGCTCGCGGGCGCGGTCGTCGGCCTGGCCTTCGCCTCGCAGGACACCATCAAGAACGTCTTCGGCGCGGTGATGCTCATCGTCGACCAGCCCTTCACGCTCGGCGACGTCATCAACATCGGCAGCCACGAGGGCAAGGTCGAGTCGCTCGGCCTGCGCTCGACGACCATCATGATGCTCGACGGCCAGCGCCTCGCCATCCCGAACGGCGACCTCGCCACGCGCCCGATCGTCAACCTGACCCGCCGCGACTTCATCCGCGCGCAGGACCTCGTGCACCTCGAGGCCAACACGCCGGCCGACAAGGTGAAGGAAGCCGCCGAGATCATCCGCGGCCTGCTCGCGGGCCACGAAGGCTCCCAGCCGAGCCATCCGCCCCTCGTGCACGTCCTCGAGTACGGCGAATGGGCGGTGAACATCCGCCTGATGTACTGGTATTTCCCGGCCCAGGCCGCCAAGCAGCTCGAGTTCAACCAGCAGCTCCTGCTGCGCATCTCCGAGAAGCTCCAGCAGGCCGGCATCCGCGTGGCCTCGCAGGGCACGCCGCAGAACCGCTGACCTTTCCCCATGCCCCTCATCGAAGCCCAGCACCTGTCGAAGTCCTACGGCGCCCTCCGCGCCGTGCGCGACGTCTCCTTCTCGGTCGACCGCGGCGAGGTGGTCGGCTTCCTCGGACCCAACGGGGCCGGGAAGTCCACCACGATGAAGATGCTCACCGGCCACCTCCGCGCCGACGCGGGCGCCGCCCTCATCGCGGGGCTCGACGTCGCCGAAGAGCCTGTCCGGGCCAAGCAGCACCTGGGCTACTCGCCCGAAGGCGCGCCCGCCTACGGCGAGATGACCGTGCGCGAATTCCTCCGCTTCGCCGCCGACCTGCGCGGCCTGGCCGACCCGGCCGCGAGCGTCCGCCGGACCCTCGCCCTCTGCCGCCTCGAGGAGGTCGCCGCCCAGGGCATCGACACGCTCTCCAAGGGCTACCGCATGCGCGTGGGCTTCGCCCAGGCGGTGCTGCACGACCCGGAGGTGCTCATCCTCGACGAGCCCACCGACGGCCTCGATCCGAACCAGAAGCACGAGGTGCGCCGCATCCTCAAGGAGATGGCCGCGACCAAGGCGGTCATCGTCTCCACGCACATCCTCGAGGAGGTGGGCGAGCTCTGCACGCGCGTCATCGTGATCGCGAAGGGCGAAGTCCGCTGCGACGAGTCCCGCGAGAAATTCCTCGCCCGCGGCGCCGACCTCAACGCCGTCTTCCGCCAGCTCACCGCCTGAACCATCCCCCATGACCTCCCCTGCTCCCGCCGCCCCCGGCCTCAAGCCTTTCGCCGCGATGCTCCGTCGTGAGTTCGCCGGCTATTTCCGCACCCCGCTCGCCTACGTCTTCCTCGCGGTGTTCAACGCCTTCGCGGTGTCCCTCGCGTTCTTCGTCGGCGGCCTGTACGAATCCGGCGTCGCCAGCCTCGACCGCTTCTTCCTCTACCACCCGTGGCTCTGGGCCTTCCTCGCCCCCGCCGCGGGCGCCCGCCTCTGGGCCGAGGAGCGCCGCCAAGGCACGCTCGAGCTGCTGCTCACCTGGCCGATCACCGTCTGGCAGGCGGCGCTCGGCAAGTTCCTCGCGGCCTGGCTCTTCCTCGCCTGCGCGCTGCTCATGACGCTGCCCGTCGCCTTCACGGTCGGCTGGCTCGGCGACCCCGACTGGGGCGTGATCGTCTCCGGCTACGCGGGCTCCCTGCTCTGCGCCGGCGCCTGCCTCGGCGTCGCGGCCGTGGCCTCGGCCCTCACCCGCAGCCAGGTCATCGCCTTCGTCACCGGCTTCCTCGCCTGCTTCGTCCTCGTGCTCGTGGGCTACGGCGTGTTCGACGAGCTCCTCGCGGGCCTCTTCGGCCCCGCGGGGATCGACGAGATCCGCCGCCTCGGCCTCTGGCGCAACCTCGAGCCGTTCACCCTCGGCCTGCTCGACGTCCGGCCGATCGCCTACTTCCTGTCCGTGGCCTTCGCCGGCCTGGGCCTGAGCACCATCATCATCGAACGCCGCTGAACGCCGCCATGAACCGCTCCCAAGCCTTCCTCGCCGCCGCCGCCGTCCTCGCGGCCGCGTTCTTCGTCAACCTGATCTTCGGCGCCTTCGGCGCCCGCGCGGACCTCACCGCCGACCGGACGTTCACCCTCTCGCCGGGCTCGCGGCGCATCGTGACCAGGCTCGACGAGCCGGTGACGCTCGAACTCTTCGTCAGCCGCTCCGACGTGAAGCTGCGCCCGTACCTCGAAAGCTACTCCCGCCGCGTCGAGACGCTCCTCCGCGAGTACGTCGCCGCCTCCGGCGGCAAGGTGCGCCTCGTCGTCACCGACCCGCGGCCCGACACCAAGGAAGAGCAGCGGGCCCAGCGCCACGGGCTCGCCGGCATGCGGGCCGCCCAAGGCAACGCCTACCTGGGCCTCACGGCCCAGCAGGCCGACACCGTCAAGGCCCTGCCGATGCTCGACCCGTCGCGCGAGCGCTTCCTGGAGTTCGACCTGTCCAAGCTGATCGCCTCCGCCTCGCGCCTCGACCGTCCGAAGCTCGCGCTGATCAGCTCGCTGCCGATCACCGCGGCCTCGCCGCAGGCCGGCGACCAGCAGCCGAGTCCGGCCGAATTCCTGGTGGCCGAGCTGGGCCAGACCTTCGAGGTCATCACCCTCAACACGACGGCGAAGGAGCTGCCGGCCGACGTCGCGGTCGTGGCCCTCGTGCACGCCCACCACATCGACGAGCAGCTCGCCTACGCGGTCGACCAGTTCCTGCTGAACGGCGGACCGGTCTTCGCGGCGGTCGACCCGCTCTCGCGCATCCAGAAATTCCAGCAGGGCGGCATGCCCTTCATGATGGCGCCGATGGCGATGACCGCCGCCAGCGACCCCGCGCTGCTCCGCGGCTGGGGCGTCAACGTCGAGATGGACGCGGTGACCGCCGACGCGGCCAACTCCGTCTCGATCCGCGGCCAGCGCGGCGACGCCATCCAGTACGCCCCGGCCTTCGCGGCGGGTCCCGCCTCCTTCGCCAAGGATTCCCCGCTGACGAGCGACCTCCGCGAACTCGCCTTCATGGAGGCGGGCGCGATCGCCCTGATCTCGGGCGCGGAGAAGCGCCTGAAGTTCGAACCGCTGGTCACGCAGGCCGGGCCCGGCATGGGCGCCGTCTCCACGCTGACCGCGAACGCCGGCCCGTTCGAGAAGGTGTCGCTGGGCTTCCAGCCCGACGGCAAGCCGCGCGTCCTCGTCGCCGCCGTGTCCGGCGAATTCACCACCGCCTTCCCGAAGGGCGCCCCGGCCCTCAAGCCGGCCGAGCCGACGCCCCCCGGCCAGCCTCCCGCCCCGCCGGCGAAGCCCCACCCGGGCCCGCATCTGGCCGCGAGCAAGAAGCCCGGCCGCCTCTTCGTCGTGGCCGATTCCGACTTCATGATGGATCCGTTCACGGTCCGCCAGCGCCAGCTCGCCGGGCAGGCCGCGGTCGAGCCGATCAACGACAACTTCGGCTTCGTCATCAGCGCCCTCGAGACCCTCGCGGGCAGCGACGAGCTGGTGACGCTCCGCTCGAAAGGCACTTCGCTCCGTCCCTTCAAGCGCGTCCAGGACCTCGAGCGCGTCGCCCAGGTCCGCTACCAGGCCAAGCTCGACGAGATCGAACGACGCCTCGAGGAGGCCAACACCAAGATCGCCGAGCTGTCCCGCCAGGGCGGCGGCGTCACCGCCAAGGGCGTGATGATCACGCCGGAGATGCAGCGCGAGATCGAGAAGTTCCAGGTCGAGGCCGACAAGCTTTCCGAGGAACGCCGCGTCATCCGCCGCGGCCTCAGCGAGGACGTCAACTCCCTCGGCCGGCGCCTCCAGGTGCTCAACCTGATCGCGGGTCCGGCCCTCGCCCTGCTCTTCGGCCTGGGCTACGCCCTCCTCCGCCGCCGCCGTCTTTCCTGACCCATGCGTAACAAGACCCTGCTCATCGCCACGCTCCTCATGGGCGTCGGCGCCCTCGTCACGGTCCGCCTCACGCGCGAGGCGCCGACGGACGCCCCCGTCCGGAAACCCCTGGTCGCCGCCGCGGTGCTCGACGCCGTGCGCGCCGTGACGATCAAGGCCAACAACAAGTCGGTGACCCTGATCAAGGGCGAGGCCGGTTGGACCGTGAAGGAGAAGCTCAACCTGCCCGCCGACCTGGAGAACCGCCTGCTCCCGCTGATGCGCGGCCTCCAGAAGGCCGGCGACTTCGGCCTGCTCACCGCCAACCCGAAACGCCTCGAGAAGCTCGGCCTGACGGACGCGGTGGTCACGCTCACGGGCGCCGACGGCAAGGCCACGACGATCGCGTTCGGCAAGCAGACCGAGGACGGCCTCGGCGCCAGCGCCCGGCTCAACGACGAGAAACACGCCATCCGGACGGACTTCACGGGCTACCTCGAAGGCGACCCCACGGCCTGGGCCGACCTGACGCTGCTCGCCGCGAAGCCCGCCGAGATCAAGTCCGTCAAACTCGAGTGGACGGACGGCCAGGCGGCCTTCGCCCGCAAGGAAGTCGGCGCGCCGTTCGAAGGCAAGGAAGGCGCGGCGGCCGAAGACATCGTGACCGCGCTCGCCACCGTCCGCGCCGCCGACGCGCTGCCCTTGGACGACAAGGAAGCCGCCGGCGCCCGGCAGACGGCCCGCATCACCCTCGGCCTCTTCGACGGCGCCACCGCCGTCGTCACCCTGCGCTCGGCGGGCCCCGCCAAGCCCGGCGAGAGCGCCCGCGCCTTCGTCACGGTCACGCACTCGGACCCGAAGCATCAGGCCAACGCGGTCGCGAAGCTCGCGACCTTCACCGCGGTGCCCTGGATGGTCGAGCAGGTGCCGGCCTCGCTGGCCGACTTCCGCAAAGGACCCGCCTCGGCGGAACCCGCCCCGCAGACCATCCAGATCCCCGGACCCGCCCCGGCGATCATCACCTCCCCCGACATCAAGGTGAAATAGGGGGTCTTTCCTCAAAAGCCCTTGCCTCCTCCGGCGAGGGCTTTTTTGTGTCCGCTACCGATGGCCGCCGCCGAATCCCAGTCCCTCAGCACCTACCTGCCCGTCCTCGTGCAGGTCGCGCTGGGCCTCTCGATCCCCGCCATCATCCTGGCCGCCAGCCACCTCTTCGGCCAGCGCGCCAAGGGCAACTACATCAAGGACAAGGCCTACGAGTGCGGCCTGCCGATGGAGGGCAAGCCCCACCCCCGCTTCGCCGTGAAGTTCTACGTGACGGCGATGCTGTTCATCCTCTTCGACATCGAGGTCGTCTTCCTCGTGCCCTGGGCCCTCGTGTACCGCGAGTTCCTGGCCGCCGGGATCGCCATCACCGCCGCCACCGCGGTCTTCCTCGGCGTCCTGGTCCTCGGCCTGGCCTACGAGCTGAAGCGCGGCGCGTTGGAGTGGGAGAAGTAAGCCGGCGCAGGCCTCCGCGGATTTTACGGCTCGACTGCTGTCAGCCGTCGTCATAATTGAATCGGCGATGAACACCTCCATCGCCTCCCTCCTCGCCCAAACCTCCGGTAACGAAGAAGCCGCCCTGGCCGCAGGCCTGGCCGCCTTCTTCGCCGCCTTCTTCTTCGTCTTCCTCGCCATCGGCATCGTGATGCTGGTCGGCATGTGGAAAGTCTTCACCAAGGCCGGCCAGCCCGGCTGGGCCGTGCTGATCCCGATCTACAACATCATCGTGCTGCTCCGCATCGCCGGCCTGGCCTGGTATTGGGTCTTCGCTCCGCTCGTGGCGATCATCCCGATCCTCGGCTGGATCGCCTACATCGCCTGGATCGTCTGGGTCCACCACCGCGTCTCGACCCGCTTCGGCCAGGGCGTCGGCTTCACGATCGGCCTCACCCTCCTCGGCCCGATCTTCTGGCTCATCCTCGGCTTCGGTTCCTCGAAGTACGTCGCCGAGCAGCCGGCCCAGGCCTGAGCACGGCTTCCCCCGCCAAACGAAAGGGCGCCCTGTCGGGCGCCCTTTTTCTTGCCTGCGCGTACCGTTCACGGACCGCAGATGCCGCAGCCGCCCGGGAGCTCGCGGAAGAAGTCATGGCCTTTGTCGTCGACGAGGATGAACGCCGGGAAGTCGACGACCTCGATCTTCCAGACGGCCTCCATGCCGAGCTCCGGATAATCGATGACCTCGACCTTGCGGATGTTCTCCTGCGCCAGGATGGCGGCGGGGCCGCCGATGGAGCCGAGGTAGAAGCCCCCGTGCGCCTTGCAGGCTTGGGTGACGGTCTCGCCGCGGTTGCCCTTGGCGATCATGACGAGCGACCCGCCGTGCTTCTGGAAAAGCTCGACGTAGCTGTCCATGCGGCCGGCGGTCGTCGGGCCGAACGAGCCGGAAGGCATGCCGGCCGGGGTCTTGGCGGGACCGGCGTAGTAGACGGGATGGTCCTTGATGTACTGCGGCAGGCCTTCGCCCTTCTCGAGGCGCTCGCGGATCTTGGCGTGCGCGATGTCGCGGGCGACGACGAGCGTGCCGGTGAGCGCGAGGCGCGTGGTGACGGGATGCTTGGACAGCTCGGCGCGGATGTCCGCCATCGGACGGTTGAGGTCGATCTTCACGACCTGGGTCGCGTCGGCGTGCTGGCGGGCCGAGGCCGGGATGAAGCGGCCGGGGTCCGTCTCGAGCTGCTCGATCCAGATGCCGTCCTGGTCGATCTTGGCCTTGGCGTTGCGGTCGGCGGAACAGGAGACGGCCAGGCCGATCGGGCACGAGGCTCCGTGGCGCGGCAGGCGGACGACCCGCACGTCGAGGGCGAACCACTTGCCGCCGAACTGCGCGCCGATGCCGAGCTGGTGCGCGACCTTGAGGAGCTCGGCCTCGAGCGCGGTGTCGCGGAAGGCGCGGCCGTGTTCGTTGCCGGTCGTGGGCAGCGCGTCGTAGTAATGGGTCGAGGCCAGCTTGACGGCCTTCATGGTCGCTTCGGCGGACGTGCCGCCGATGACGAACGCGAGGTGATACGG
>VHCL01000056.1 GCA_016871725.1 Verrucomicrobiota bacterium
ACGGCGAAGGAGGCCAGTTCGGCGTCCTGCCCGTCGACCAGGAGGGCCGAGGTCCGCGTGCCGCCGCCTTCGATGCCGAGGACTCTCATCGGTTCAGCGGACCTTGTATATCTTGACGTCATCGATCCAGACCGTCGAGCCGACGAGGAAGCTGAACCACCGCTTCGGGTCGTGGGCGTAGCCTTCGGAGCGGTGCTTGGCGACCGGCTTGCCGTCCAGGGAGAAGCGGAGTTCGTCGCCTTCGGTGACGAGCGTGAGCACATGCCAATCCGTGTCGGTCTTGAAGGGCGTGCTCAGGCTCTTCTTCTTGAGCAGGGCCTCGACTTCGGCCGGGAGCTTCTGCTTCGCCGCGGCGGCGTCGGCGCGCTGTTTGCGCAGGGCCAGATTCATCTCGCCCGTCATGCTGTCCTTGAGTACGAGCGAGGTCGGCGACATGATCGCATAGCACATGTGGCCGGCGTGGACGCCCTTGAGTTCGCGGTCGACGAAGCCGAGCTGCAGGCCTTCGGCCTTGTTCAGGCCCGGGAACTTGAACCGGACGATCACGCCCCCGTCGGCGAAGCCAGCCTCATGATGGATGTGGGCGGCGTGGCCGGCCTCCTTGGTCGCGCTGGCGATCTTCATGATTCCGGCGTCGAGGTCGGCCTGCTTGATCTGGGGGACGCGGTCGGCCGTCGCGCTGTTCCAACCGTTGCCGATGTCCTTGGCCCGGTTGCCGGTCTCCTCGCGCTCGAAGGCGTCATGGAAGACCAGCGCGCCCTTGGTCTGCAGCCAGACGGCGTCGTCGGCGGCGGCGAGGGGCAGGGAGAGGAGGCAGGCGAGAAGGGGGAGTCGCATGGGGCAGGGCTGTGGGTGCAAGATACAGTGCAAAGGTGCAAAAGTGCAAAGGTGGAAAGATAGGGGCAGGGAAACTTTTCGGGTCTCGGGAGGTAGGGCTGACCGCCTCGGTCAGCCGCGGTTGAGCGAGGGCGCTCAACCCTACCCAAGGCAAGCATTTCCCCGAAACTCCGTACTCAATACTCGATGCTAACCCGCCACTTTTGCGCCTTTGCACAGGCCGCAGGCCGATTTGCACTTTTGCACACAGGGCAGCACGTGGTGCTGTCCCTGCCTCTGGCGGTTTAGCGCGGGTCTTGGCCGTACTGGCCATCTTTCTCTTCCGTAGGCAGGGAAGGTCGGGAGGCCTTGGGTCTATCCTCGGCGAACCAGCGGTTGCGTGCGAAGACGAAGGTCTGCGGCTCCGTGCCGGTCCCGATGTTCAGGTCGGACTTCAGGTCGCCACGGCGGAAGACGATCCGGTTGTCGGTGATGCGCACGTCGCGGCACGGCGCGAAGCCCGGCTCCCGGGTCTCCTGCAGGATGCGGAAGACCCATTGGGTCGGGAACAGGATCGTGTTATGGCTGAACTCCGCCCCGTCCACGCCCACGAAGGCCGCGGCGCACGGGCTGCCTTCGATCGTGTTGCCGGTGACCTTCAGCCGCGCGGCTTCGTGCTTGGCGCCCGGCGGACGGAAATAGGGCAGTCCGGTCGAGCCGCCGAGGTTGAGCGGGCGGTCGCCGGCCTGGACGAAGTGACACTTCGTGACGACGACGTCGCTGGTGCCGCCTTTCAGCTGGATCGCGGCCGTCGCCGAGAAGCCGGGCTTACCGACGAAGCGGCACTCCGTGATGAGAGCCGCATGACAGCCGACGAAATCGATGCCTTGTCCGCCCCAGCCGCTGACCGTGCAGCGGCGGATCGTCAGGTCCTTCAGTCCGGAGCACTTGATGCCGTCATGGTTCCCTTGCGGTCCGATGTCGCTGATCTCGAGGTCCTCGAGCGTCACGCCCGTGACGGGCTGGCCGTACTTGCCGCCGTCATCGAGATTGAGTCCGTTGCCCGTCTGGCCGCTCAGGCGGAGATGACGCACCGTGAGGTCGCGGCACTGCGAGAATTGCCAGGCGTTCGCGCCTCCTCGGAAGTGCGGAGGATTCTTCGGGTCAAGGGCTTCGACCGTCAGGCCCATGACGCCGACGACGTGATGGCCGCCCGGGTAGTCGCCCGGGGCGATGCGGAGGCGCGTGGGCTCGGCGTGGGGGAGCGCGCGCAGCGCAGCGGCCAGTTCTTGCGGGGTGCGGATGATGATCTCGCCGCCGAAGGCCAGGGTGCAGCCGACGAGATAGAGGAGCGCTTTCATGGCGAGGGGAGTTTCCAAGATGCAGGACTAAGGCCGACAGAGTGCAAAGGTGGAAAAGGGTAGGGCTAGGGATAGGGCCAGGGCTGGGGCTGGTGAAACGGTCAGAAAATAAGAAGGGCTAGGGGGTTAGCCTAGCCCTGTCTCTGGCCCTAGCCCTAGCCCCGCTAAGCGACCAACGCCTTGACGACCTTGGTCGGGAGCACGCCGGTGAGCTTCTGGTCCAGGCCCTGGTACTTGTAAGTGAAGCGTTCGTGGTCGTAGCCGAGCAGGTGCAGCACCGTGGCGTGGAAGTCGTTGATCGGGAGCGGGTCCTTGACGATGTTGTAGCTGAACTCGTCGGTCTCGCCGTAGATCTGGCCGCCCTTGGCGCCGCCGCCGGCCATCCACATCGAGAAGCAGCGCGGGTGGTGGTCCCGGCCGTAGTTCTCCTTCGTGAGCCCGCCCTGGCTGTAGATGGTGCGGCCGAATTCTCCGCCCCAGATGATGAGCGTGTCGTCGAACATCCCGCGCTGCTTGAGGTCCTCGATGAGGGCGTGGCAGGGCTGGTCGATGTCCTTGCACTGGCTGCGCATGCGGCCGTTGACGTTGGAGTGGTGGTCCCAGTTGTTGTGGTAGATCTGGACGAAGCGCACGCCGCGCTCGACGAGGCGGCGGGCCATGAGGACGCTGTTGGCGAAGCTGCCGCGCTTGCGGGCTTCTTCGCCGTAGAGCTTGAAGACGTGCTCGGGCTCCTTGGCGAGGTCGGTCAGTTCCGGCACCGAGGCCTGCATGCGGAAGGCCATCTCATACTGCTTGATGCGGGTGTGGGTCTCCGGGTCGCCCACCGCCTCGTAGTTGAGGCGGTTGAGCTGGTTGATGCCGTCGATGGTCTGCTTGCGCAGGTCGTCGGGCACGCCGGGCGGGTTGTTGATGAAGAGGATCGGGTCGCCCTTGCTGCGGAACGAGACGCCGGCGTGCTCGCCCGGCAGGTAGCCGCTGGACCAGAGACGGCTGGAGATGGCCTGTTCCTGGTCGCGGTTGGTCGGGGTGGCGATGAGCACCACGAAGTTGGGCAGGTTGTCGTTCTCCGAGCCGAGTCCGTAGGAGGCCCAGGAGCCGAGGCAGGGGCGGCCGGTGATCTGGTTGCCCGTCTGCATGGCGCAGATGGCCGGCTCGTGGTTGATGGCCTCGGTGTTGAGGGAGCGCATCCAGCAGATCTCGTCGGCGTGCTTGCCGAGGTTCGGCAGGAGCTCCGAGTTGAGCCACATGCCGCACTGGCCGAACTGCGAGAACTCGAAGCGCGAGGGCGCGATCGGGAAGCGGGCCTGGCCGCTCGTCATCGTGGTGAGACGCTGGCCGTTGCGGATGCTCGCGGGCAGGTCCTTGTCGAACATCTCCTTCATCTTCGGCTTGTAGTCGAAGAGGTCCATCTGGGCGGGCCCGCCGACCATGTGGAGGTAGATGACGCGCTTGGCCTTGGGCAGGTGCTGCGGGCTGATGGCGCCCGGCGCGGCGTCGGCCATCGTGCGGCCGAGCAGGCTGGTCAGGGCGGCGGCGCCCAGGACGTTGGCGCCCTTGCCGAGGAAGCGGCGGCGGGTCTGCAGTTGGTTCCACTCGTGGAGGATGGACATGGCGATTATTTGTTAAGGATTTCGTCGAGGTTGAGGAGCTGGCCGCAGAGCATCGTCCAGGCGGCCAGTTCGGGGCGGGGGAGCTTGTCGTCGGACTTCGCGTCACCGACGCCGAGGAGCGCCGCGGCGTCGTCGGGCTTGGCGACGTAATGGGCGCGCAGTCTGCCGAGGCTGTCGGTCAGGATCGCCGTCTCGGCCGGCTTGAGCGGACGGCAGAGCACGCGGCGGGCCGCGGCGTCCAGGCGGGCGAGGTCGTCGCCTCCGTCCCGGAGCGTATGCTGCGCGAGGATGCGCGCGGCTTCGACATACTGCGGGTCGTTGAGCATGACCAGGGCCTGGAGCGGGGTGTTGGTGCGGTCGCGGCGGACGCAGGAGACCTCGCGGGAAGGCGCGTTGAACAGGTCGAGGCTGGCGGGCGGGGCCATGCGGCGCCAGTAGTTGTAGAGCGAGCGGCGGTAGAGGTTCTCGCCTTGGTCGGCCTTGTAGACCTGGATGCCGACGCCGACGACCTCCCAGATGTTCTCCGGCTGGTAGGGCTTCGTGCCCGGGCCGCCCATGCGGGGTGAGAGCGTGCCGCTGACGGCGAGGGCCTGGTCGCGGAGCATCTCGGCGTCCATGCGGAAGCGCGGGCCGCGGCTGAGCAGGGCGTTGTCGCGGTCCTTCTCGAGCTTCTCCTTCGTGACGAGCGCCGCCTGGCGGTAAGTCGCGCTCGTGAGCAGCTGCCTGTAGAAGCGCTTCATGTCCCAGCCGTGGGTGCGGAAATCGATCGCGAGCCAGTCGAGCAGCTCCGGGTGGGAGGGCGGGGTGCCCATGATGCCGAAATCTTCGGAGGTCTTGACGAGGCCCGTGCCGAAGAGTTCCTGCCACATGCGGTTCACGATCACGCGGGCGGTGAGCGGGTTGGCTTCGCTGACGATCCAATTCGCCAGGCCGAGGCGGTTCTTCGGGGCGTCCGCGGGCAGCTTGCCCAAGGCGGCGGGGATCTCCGCGGCGACGGCTTCCCCCTTCTTGTCGTAGGCGCCGCGGATCAGGATGTCGGCCATGGCGGGGCTGTTCATCTTCTCTTCCTGGACGTGCGTGAGCGGGCTGCGGTTCCGGATGGTCATCTGCTCGGCGGTCAGCTTGGCCACGGCGTTCGCGGCTACCTTGAACGGCGCGTGGCGGTTGAGCAGGAAGTGTTCGCGCAGGGCTTCCTTCTGCTGGGCGTTGGGCTTCCCGGCGAGCGACTGCCGGAGTCCGGCGAGTTTCGCGAGCGTGGTCACCTCGCCCGGCTCCAGCGCGCGGGCGTAGAGGAAGACGTCCTGGATGGAGCCATGGAAGGCTTCGCTCTGGCTGCGCTGGCCGAGGCGGGTCGGCGTGGCGGCCTGGGTGTCGGTCTTGAGCTTGTCGATCTCGGCGCGGGTCTCGGCGAGGACGCCGTTGACGTAGATCTTCACGCCGGCGGCCTTCCCGCTGCCGTCATAGGTGAAGGACACGTGCTGATAGGCGGTGTTGAGCGGATTGCGGGAGGTCGTCACCTTGATGGCGTCGTCCGGCCACTTGCTGATGACGTAGACGCCGAGGTTCTTGCCGGCCTGGAAGAAGTTCCAGCCTTGGGCCTGCTTCGGATCGTCCATGCGCGCGATGATCGCGCCGGTGCCTTCGGTCTTGTCGGCCTTGATCCAGGCGGCCGCGGAGAAGGCCTGCTTGGTGCGGAAATTCCCCGCGTCGCCGAGGACGAGGTGCGACCCTTTCTTGAACACGGGCGCCGGACCGGTCTTGCCGGCCTTCATCCATTCGATCGGGGCGCCGGCCGCGGTCGTGCCGGCGGGCAGTCCCTTGCCGTCGTTGAGGGCGAGGCGGGCGACGAGGTCTTTGGCGGGGATGTCCGCGTCGAGGTCGGCCGGCTTGGCCGTGGCGAACCACTGCTCGAAGAGGGGCGCGCCGGCCTTGCGGGCTTCGGCGACCTGCTGGTTGCCCCGGGCGATCTCGGCGGGCAGGGCGTCCCAGCGGGGACGGTCGGCGGCGGAGGGCAGGTAGAGCACCGGGCCGCGGCCGTCCTTCACGTTGCCGTCGAGGCCGCCCTGGGTGGTGTTGCGGAAGAAGGCCGCCATGGAATAGAAGTCCTTCTGCGAGAACGGATCGAACTTGTGGTCGTGGCACTGGGCGCAGTTGGTGGTCAGGCCGAGGTAGACCCAGCCCATCGTCTGCACGCGGTCGGCGGCGTAGTTGGCGAGGTTCTCCTCGACGATCGTGCCGCCTTCGTTGGTCGTGACGTTGCAGCGCTGGAGGCCGGTCGCGATGCGTTGTTCTTCGGTCGGGTTCGGCAGGAGGTCGCCGGCCAGCTGCCACACGGTGAACTGGTCGAAGGGCAGGTTGTCGTTGTAGGCCTTCACGACCCAGTCGCGGTAAGGCCACATCTCGCGGTAGGCGTCGAAGTGCAGGCCGTGGGAGTCGGCGTAGCGCGCGGCGTCGAGCCAGTAGCGGGCGCGGTGTTCGCCGTAGGCGGGCAGGGCCATAAGCTCGTCGATGAGCGCGGAGAGCTGCGTGTCGGAGAGCCGGGCGCCGTCCTTGGGCAGGTGTTTCGCGAGCAGGGCGGGGGAGGGCGGCAGGCCGGTGACGTCGAGGCTGACGCGCCGGATGAGGGTGGCGGCGTCGGCTTCGGGCGCGGGCTTGAGGCCGGCGGCGTCGAGCTTCGCACGGATGAAGCGGTCGACCGGGTTCTTGGCCCAGGCGTCGTCGGACGACTTGGGCGGCGTGGTCGCCTGCGGGGCGACGAGCGACCAGTGGGGTTGCCACGGGGCGCCTTGTTCGATCCAGCGGCGAACCAACGCGATCTCAGCAGGCTTGAGCTTCTTATGCGTTTCCGGCGGCGGCATGACCTCGTCCTCGTCCTTGGAGAGCATGCGGAGGTAGAGGCTGCTCTTGTCGGGCTGCCCCTTGATGACGGTCGGCGGTTCTTCCTTGCCTTTTTTGTCCACGCGCGGGGCGAAGAAGCCGGCTTCGGTGTCGAGACGCAGGCCGGCCTTACGGGTGCCGGGGTCGGGGCCGTGGCAGTGGAAGCAGTTGTCGGCGAGGAGCGGGCGGATGTCGCGGTTGAACGCCGCGCCGTCGGCCGCGTCGGCCGCGGTCACGAGGAAGGGCAGGAGCGCGAGAAGGGACTTACGCATGGGGAAGGGGTTACGCGGAGTTAACGAGGGTTCCGGCCGAGGGAAAGCCGGATTGGGCTTATGACGACATATGATAGGCCCGCCACGGCGGATGTTCCCCGCCTAGGGGTTAAATACCACCATCGACTGACGGACGTTAGCCTAGAAATCCCACTTCCGGGCGGGTCCTTGGGCGGGGGTCAGGACGATGTCGTCGAGGTCGACCGCCGCAGAACCAGCGGGCAGGTAAAGGCGGAGGATGCCGGAGGCCTCCTTCGGTTCGAGTTCGACCGTGATCGTCTGCCAGACCGCCTCGCCGGATGTCCGGTAGGGCACGGAGAGAATCTGGGCTCCGCCCGCGGCGCCGAGGAGGGCGATGCGGCCTTCGCCGGCCTGCGGCGCACGGAGCTTGAAGGTGAGCTTGGCCTTACCGGCGGGAAGGCCGGCGCCGACTCCGAGGAAGGAGTCCGCCCCCTTGGACTCGACGTGGAGGGCTCCTTCGACGACCGACGCCTTGCCGGCGCGGTTCTTCCAGCCGCCGGGGAGATCGTCCGGCGCCAGGGCTTTCTTCTTGGCCGGCGCCTTGGGCGCGGCTTTCCCGAAGTTCGGATTCGCCTTCGGAATCACCGCCTCGGTGTCCTTCAGGAAGCCATCGAGGAGTCCGTTGAGCTCCTTGACGATTTCGGGCTTCTCCTTGGCGAGGTTGCGACGTTCGCCGAGATCGTTCTTCAGGTCGTAGAGTTCGAGGTCATCGGAGCCGTCGTCATTGCGCGCGTAGAAACGGATCAGCTTCAGGTCCCCCTTGCGCACATAGGTGCCGGCGTAGAAGCCGTCCATGACGGAGTCGCGCGTGGCGTTGCCGTGCGGGAAGTGGCAGAACACGCGGTCGCGGGGCGAAGCGCCTCCGAGGAGCGCTTCGGTCTGGTCAAGGCCGTCCACCTTCTGGTCGGGTTTCAGCGTCCCTCCGCCGGCGTGGACGAGCGTCGGATACAGATCCAAGGACTGCATCAGGAAGTCGGCGGTCGTCCCGGCCTTCACCTTGCCTGGCCAGACGACGATGCCCGGCTCGCGGGTGCCGCCCTCGTAGAGCGAAGCCTTGCCGCTGCGGTAAGGCAGGTTGCTCGTCGCGGGGATCTCGGCGTAGCCTTCGGGATCGGTCTTCTTGGGCGGGTAGGCGTAGCCGCCGTTGTCGGACCAGAACACGATCAGCGTGTTGTCGGCCTCGCCGGAATCATCTAGGTGCTTAAGCAGGCGGCCCACGGAGTCGTCGAGGCTCTTGACCATCGCCGCGTAGAGCGGGTTTTTCTGCGGGTTCGCGGGGTCGGTCTTCTGCTTGAAGTATTCGATGTAGTCCTTGCGGGCATTCCACGGCGAGTGCACGGAGAAGAGCCAGAAGTTGACGAAGAAAGGGCGGCCCTTGCTGGCGCGGATGAACTTGCCGGCCTCGTCGGCCATGCGCTCGTCGACATGCCGGCCGGCGTCGTCCTTGATGGCAGGGTCGGTGATGAACTGCCACGGCGCGAGGTAGCCGCCGCCCGGGCCGGGCGCCTTGGGCGTATGCGGCCAATCGACGTCGAAGCCCTGGTCGCGCGGTTCGTAGGTCTCGCCCGCCGCCATGTTGTGGCCGAGGTGCCATTTTCCGAAATGGGCGGTGGCGTAACCCGCGGCCTTGAGCGCCTCAGCCAGCGTGTGGTAGTCGGGCTTCAGGCGGGTGACCGAATTGGCCACGTGCACGCGGTCGTTCCCCTGCACGAGGGCCTTCTTAAGCTCCACTTTGGGCAGGTGGCACGCCGGCGCGGTGATGCCGGTGCGCGCGGGATGCTGGCCGACGAGGATGCTCGAACGGGTCGGGGAGCAGAGCGGGCTGGCCGAATAGGCCTGCGTCAGGCGGACGCCGCGGGCGGCGAGCCGGTCCAGGTTGGGCGTCTCGTGATACTTGCTGCCGAAGCAGGCGAGGTCACGTCCGCCGAGGTCATCGGCGAGGATGAGGATGATGTTCGGCTTGTCCGCGGCGACGAGCGCGAGCGGGGCGAGGAGGAGAGGGAGAAAAGTTGACCAGTTGACCCGTTGGCCGGTGGGCCAGAAGGAGCGTCTTAGGGGTAGCATGGAAGCAAGGGGTAGGAGTAGAGGGGTCAGTGGGGCAGGCCTTTGAGGTCGGCCGGCATCACCTTGTCGTCCTTGGCATGTTCGGCGTCGAGTCGCGTGCGCAGGTCGGCGAGACGTTGCGGTTCCTTGTCGGCGAGGTCTTCTTTTTCGAAGGGGTCCGCGGCGAGGTTGAACAAGGCCGGTCGGCCCTTGTTCGTCGTGATGATCTTCCAATCGCCGTGCAGGAGCGCGCGACCCTGCGGGTGGGCGACGTAGACCGTGCGGGCGCCCGGGGAGGCGTCTTCGCCCGTCACGACTTTCCAGCGGTCGAGTCCGTCCCACTGCGGATCTTTCTTCGGACTGAAACCGGCGAGCCCGGCGAGCGTCGGCAGCCAGTCGCCGACGTAAAGCGGGGCGGAGACTTTGCCGGGTTTGAGCGTGCCCGGCTGGTTGGCGAAGGCGCACACGCGGATGCCCCCTTCGAAGAGGGTGTTCTTCTGGCCGCGCAAGGGGTCGTTCTCGCTGTTGAGGGGTGAGTCGGGGACCGTGCCGGCGTAGGCGTTCTTCAGGCCTTCGATGCCGCCGTTGTCGGAGGTGAAGACGATCAGGGTCTTCTCGCGCTGGCCGGTGCGCTCGAGGGCCTCGACGAAGGCGCCGACCTTGGCGTCGAGCTGCGAGACCATCGCGGCCATGCGCAGGCGGGATTCATGCTTCACCGGGTCGTCGTGGAACTTCACGCCATCATAGAGTTTCTTGAATTCGACGGGCGCGTCGACGGGCGTGTGCACGGCGTGGAAGGGGACATACATGAACCACGGCTGGTCGCCGCCCTGGGTGATGCGCTTCAGCGCTTCGGCGGCGATGAGCTCGGTGGCGTTGCCTTCCTCGCGGAAGAGTTTCCCGTCGCGGTGCCAGGTGTCTTCGTAGGGATTGCCCTTGCGATACTTGTGGGTCCAGGGGTCCGCCGCGCCGGTCAGGGTGCCGTAGCTGGTGTCGAAGCCGTAGGCGTTCGGAATCCATTCCGGCCTCGCGCCGAGGTGCCACTTGCCCGCGAGGTGCGTGCGATAGCCGGCGGCTTTGAGCGCCGACGCGAGGGTCGTGGTGCCGAGCGGCATCGCGCGCAGGTTGCTGGGGCTGAGCGCCTGCGGTCCGAAGCGTCCCGGGCAGCGGCCGCTCATCAGGGCCGTGCGCGTGGGCGTGCAGACCGGCTGGACGTAATGACGGTCGAGTTCGCGTCCCTCGCGTACGAGCTTGTCCATGTGCGGGGTCTTGCCGAAGCCCCCGTGCCAGCCGACGTCGGACCAGCCGAGGTCGTCGGCGACGATGAGGAGGATGTTCGGGCGCTCCGCGGCGGCGAGGGGCGTCAGCGCGAGCAGGCAGGCGAGGAGGGCGCGAGCGTTCATGGGGTGAGAAGAAACTAGGCCCACGCGGCCTCGTGGACAGGTTTTTTTATTTGAGCGGATACGAATCAGCGACCGAAGTCCGCGATGTCCGCCCCGCCCTTGGCGGGACGGAGCTCGATCGAGCGCAGGCGCAGGCCTTCCGCCTGGTCGCCGAGGTTCAGGCGGACGTGGATGGCCTGGCCTT
>VHCL01000057.1 GCA_016871725.1 Verrucomicrobiota bacterium
AGACGAGGTTGGTCTCCTGCGTGAAGACCGTGACCTTGTCGGCCTTGCCCGCGCCGGTCGTGTCCTCGAGGACGACGATGCGGTCGCCTTCGGGCCGACGGCCGGCCTTGCTGCGGTAGTTGACGCCTTCGGCGACATACATGCGGCCGCGCTCGTCGAAATCGATGTTGGTCGGATTGAAGATCTGCGGCGAGGTCGCCCAGACGGTGACCTCGAAGCCCTCCGGCACGGTGAAGAGCTCCGTCGGGACGGCGAGAGGTCCGCTGTCGAAATCGACGGGCTTATACTTGGCCGGACGCGTGGTGAAGACCGCGAACTTCACGTCGGCCGAGCTGGGCTTGCCTCCGCGGATGGCGCCGCCGTCATCGATGCCGACCTTGGCGCGGAAAGACTTGGCCGGGCCGGGCAGTTCGTAGGCGATGAAGGAGTTGGCATGCGTGCCGATGCCACGGGCGTATTCCTTGCCCGCGACCTTGAGCGGCTTGCCGTCGTAGTTCCTGCCGACGCGGGTCTGGCCGAGGGATTCGGCGTCCTTCCACTTGAGCTTGGTCAGGTCGAGCACCGTGCCGTCCGCGAGGACGACCTCCGGTTCGATCCAGTCCGCCCAATCGCAGGCGTTCTGGCCGAGGTCGGCGACCATCAGGTAAAGTTCCTTGGAGCCGTTGAGCTCCGCGGAGAAATCGACGAGCCGCTGCTTGTCCTTGGCCAGCAGGATCGGCGACTCGGCGACCGGCTTGGGGTCGGCGGCGACGGCCGGCACGGCCAAAGCGAGGAGGGCCAGCAACGAGAGGCCGGCCTGACGGGATACGTGGGTCATAAGTGGGCGAGGGGTGACCCATAGACACCCTGAAATCGGCCGGGTTCAACCCCAAGTTGACCGATTCGGCGACGCCCTCGGCAAATCCCCAGCGACGGCTTTACATCCCGATGACAGCCAACACGTTTAAGGAACTTAGGGCACCCCGCCCTGTCCCACCCTTTTGACGATGTCTTTCCGGCAACTCTTCGCTCCTCTTTTCCTGGCTGTCACCGTCGGGGCCGCGGAGCCGTCTTCCGCCCCCACGGCCGCCCAGCTGGAGTTCTTCGAAAAGGAAGTCCGCCCCGTCCTCGCCGACCACTGCTATAAGTGCCACGGCGAGAAGAAACAGAAATCCGGCCTCCGTCTCGATTCGCGCGAGTTCGTCCTGAAAGGCGGCGAACTCGGTCCCGTCGTGGTCCCCGGCAAACCCGAGATCAGCCGCCTGATCCTCTCGATCAATCACGCCAAGGGACCGGACATCTACGCGATGCCGGGCGAGGACGAGAAGCTCCCGCCGAAGGCGATCGCCGCGCTCACCGAATGGGTGCGCCAAGGCTTGCCTTGGCCGCAGGAAGCGAAACCCCTCGCGCTTGACCCGAGGAAGCACTGGGCCTTCCAGCCGGTCGTCGCGCCCGCCGCGCCGACGCTCACCGAGGCCGACGCCGCCAAGGTCCGCCAGCCCCTCGACCGCTTCGTCCTGGCCAAGCTCAAGGAAGCCGGCCTCGACTTCAATCCGCAGGCCGGCCGCGAGGTCATCATCCGCCGCCTGACGCTCGCGCTCGCCGGTTACCAGCCGACCGCCGCCGAGATCGCCGCTTTCGTCGCCGACCGCGATCCGCAGGCCGTCGAGAAGCTCGTCGACCGCCTCCTCGCCGCGCCGGCGTTCGGCGAACGCTGGGGCCGCCATTGGCTCGACGTCGCCCGCTACGCCGATACCAAGGGCTACGTCTTCCAGGAAGAACGCCGCTACCCTTACGCCTACACCTACCGCGACTGGGTGGTGAAGGCCTTCAACGAAGACCTGCCCTACGACCAGTTCCTCCGCCTGCAGATCGCCGCCGACCAGATCGTCAAGGACCCGGAGAACAACCGCGACCTCGCCGCGCTCGGCTTCCTCACGCTCGGCCGACGGTTCCTCAACAGCGTGCCGGACATCATCGACGACCGCATCGACGTCGTCATGCGCGGCACGCAAGGCCTCACGATGGCCTGTTCGCGCTGCCATGACCACAAGTTCGACCCGCTCCCGACGACCGAGTACTACTCGCTCTACGCCATCTTCAATTCCAGCGAGGAACCGAAGGAACTGCCGCCGCTGAAGCCGTTCACGCGCACGAAGGAGACGGAGGAATTCGAAGCCGAACTGGCGGTGCGCCAGAAGAAGCTGGATGACTTCATCCGGAGCCGCTACGAGCTCTCGTACTCGCCCGAGAAGACCGCCGCCTACCTCGGCCTGACGATGGAGTCCCTCAAGGACGCCAAGCTCGACGCCAACCAGAAGGCCAAGGCGGCGAACCTCTATGCGGCCGTCCTCGGCGGCTGGAAGACGGCGCTGAAGGCCAGGCTCACGCCGACCGACCCCGTCTGGGGCGGCTGGGTCACCCTCCAAGGCACACCCGACGCCGAGTTCCCGAAGCGCTTCGCCGCCCTGCTTGCTCAGTCGGCCCAGTTCGCGGACCCCCTCCTCCGCTCCCGACTGCAGGCCAAGGCCCCGACAAAGTTCTCCGAACTGACCGCCAGCTACGCCGCGCTGCTCTCCGAGGCCCGTAAGCCCGAGCATGCCACCCAACCCGGATGGAAACCCTGGCGCGAACTGATCCTTCATCCCAGCGGCCCGACGGTCATGACTCCGGCCTCGCTGATCCCGACATACAACGTCGCCGATCGCAACACCCGGAACAAGCTCCAGATCGACGTCTCGGGCTTCAAGGCGACCAGTCCGAAGAGCCCGCCGCACGCGATGGCGCTGGTCGACAAGGCCAAGGCGGTGCAAGGCGTCGTGTTCCTGCGCGGCAGCGCCTCACGCCCTGGCAAGAAGGTCCCGCGCCAATATCTTTCCATCCTTGCCGACGGCCCGCCCAAGGAGTTCACCATCGGCAGCGGTCGCCTTGACCTCGCCAACGCCATCGCCAGCCCGACGAATCCCCTGACCGCCCGCGTGATGGTCAACCGGGTCTGGGCGCATCTCCTCGGCCAGCCGCTCGTCGAGACCCCGAGCGATTTCGGCGTCCGCACGCCGGCGCCCAAGGATCCCGCCCTGCTCGACCATCTCGCCGCCGCGTTCGTCCGCGACGGCTGGTCGGTCAAGAAGCTGATCCGCTCGGTCGTCCTCTCCCGGACCTTCCTCCAGACGGCCGACCTCCGCGCCGAGGCCGTCGCCAAGGATCCCGACAACTCCCTGTTCTGGCGCGCCCAGCGTCGCCGTCTCGACTTCGAATCGATGCGCGACAGCATGCTGCGGGTCGCCGGCCGGCTCGACGGCGCCAAGTCCGGCGGCCAGCCCTTCGACCTCGGCGCGAACTTCGCCGAACCGCGCCGCACCCTCTACGGACACATCGACCGGCAGAACCTGCCGGCCTTCTTCCGGACGTTCGACTTCGCGAACCCCGACTACCACGTCCCGCGCCGCAACCAGACCACGACGCCGCAGCAGTCGCTCTGGATGCTGAACCATCCGTTCGGCCGGACGATCGCCGACGGTCTCGCCGGCCAGGCCGCCGGCCAGCCCGACGACGCCGCCCGCGTCGCCTTCCTCTACCGCGCGATCCTCGCCCGCGCCCCCTCGGCCGCCGAGACGACGCTGGCGCTCGACTACCTCCGCGATGCCGCGACCGCGCCCGCCCCCGCGGCGTGGAGCAACGGCTACGGAGGTTACGACGCCGCCACGAAATCCGTCCGGTTCACCGAGATGACCGCGCGCACCAAGGACCGCGTCTCCCCCACCGAGAAGGTGCCGGACAAGAAATACTCCTTCGTGTTCCTCTCCGCCAAGGGCGGCCACCCGGGCGACAAGCCCGAACTCGCCGCCATCCGCCGCTGGACCGCGGGCGCGCCCGGCAA
Source organism: Verrucomicrobiota bacterium (assembly GCA_016871725.1). Classification (GTDB taxonomy): domain Bacteria; phylum Verrucomicrobiota; class Verrucomicrobiia; order Opitutales; family UBA953; genus UBA953. The sequence goes on from VHCL01000057.1 coordinate 3,860, forward strand.
GTATCGCGTCGAAGGCGAGCTGCACGTCGGCAGCAAGGCCAGCGACGGCGTCCGCGCGCGGGTGTTCGCCGCGCGCAAGGGACTGCTCAAGGAAGTCGTCGTCGCCGGCGGCGCCACCGGGGCCGTGACGCTCGCCGAAGTCGAACTGGCCGCGGGCGAGTCCCTCGACTTCATCGCCGACAACTTCCGCAATTCCAACAGCGACGGCTTCAGCTGGTCGCCGGTGATCAAGGACGCGCAGACCGGCGAGGTGATCAGCGCCGCCGCCGGCGAGTTCGGCCGCAAGCCCGACCGCCAGTCGCCGCTCTCGACCTTCGCGCAGGTCCTCCTCCAAAGCAACGAATTCAACTTCGCCGACTGATGCTCCACCTCGACCCGCTCTCCCTCGGCTCCCGCCGCGAGTTCCTCCGCCGCATCGGCATGGGCCTCGGCGGCGTCGCCATGGCGTCCCTGCTCCAGCAGGAACTCCGCGGCGCCGACATCCGCATGGACCCGCTCCGGCCGCTGGCCGCCCGCCAGCCCCCGCTGCCCTGCAAGGCCAAGCGGGTCATCCACATCTTCGCCAACGGCGGCGCCTCGCAGGTCGACACCTTCGACCGCAAGGTCGCGCTGGACAAATATCACGGCCAGAAGCTTCCCGGCGACTACATCGCCACGGAGCGTCGCACGGGCGCGGCCTTCCGTTCGCCCTTCACCTGGAAGCGCTACGGCAAGAGCGGGCTCGAGGTCAGCGAACTGTTCGCCAAGACCGCCGAGCACGCCGACGACCTGTGCGTGATCCGCTCGATGAAGGCCGACGTGCCGAACCACGAGCCGTCCCTGCTGCTGATGAACTGCGGCGAGGCCCGCCAGGTCCGGCCGTCCATGGGTTCGTGGGTCACCTACGGGCTCGGCACCGAGAACGAGAACCTGCCCGGCTTCATGACCCTCTGCCCGGGCGGCTTCCCGATCCAGGAGACCCAGAACTGGCAGTGCGGCTTCCTCCCCGGCGTCTACCAAGGCAACTACGTCGACACGTCCAAGCGCACGGTCGAGGAGCTCATCGAGAACATCCGCAACTTCGGCCTCTCCCGGCCGGCGCAGCGCAAGCAGCTCGACCTGCTCGCCAGACTCAACGCCGCCCACCAGTCCGTCCGGCCGCAGGACGCCGCCCTCGAGGCCCGCGCCCAGTCCTTCGAGATGGCCTACCGCATGCAGCTCGAGGCCACCGACGCCTTCGACGTCGGCCGCGAATCCGAGAAGACGCGCGAGATGTACGGCGACACGACCCTCGGCCGGCAGTTCCTCATCGCCCGCCGCCTCGCCGAACGTGGCGTCCGCTTCATCCAGCTCTGGCATGGCGCCGGCCAGCCTTGGGACAGCCATGACGACCTCGAGGTCCAGCACCGCCGCCTCGCGATGGAAGCCGACCAGCCGATCGCCGCCCTTCTCACCGACCTCAAGCGCCTCGGGATGCTCGATGAGACCTTGGTCATCTGGGGCGGCGAGTTCGGCCGCACCCCGACCGTCGAGCTGCCGACCCCGGGTTCCAACGCCGGCAAGATCAACGGCCGCGACCACAACAGCCACGGCTTCACGATGTGGATGGCCGGCGGCGGCGTGAAGCCCGGCCACGTCCACGGCGAAAGCGACGAGTTCGGCTTCAAGGCGGCGAGGGACGTCGTCCACGTCCACGACCTCCACGCGACCATCCTCCGCCTCCTCGGCTTCAACCACGAGGAATTCACCTTCCGCAGTTCCGGCCGCGACTTCCGCCTCACGGACGTCCACGGCAAGATCGTCCAGTCGATCATCGCCTGATGCGCCTCGCCCTCCTGCTGCTCTGCCTCGCGGCTTCCCCGGCCGGAGCGGTCGAGACGAAGGTCCTCAAGGACATCGCCTACAAGGATGACGTCGTCTCGCTCACCCCGTATGAGCAGGAGCGCTGCCGGCTCGACCTGACCGTGCCCGTCGGCGCCAAAGGCTTCCCGACCTACGTGTGGTTCTACGGCGGCGGCCTGAAGAACGGCGGCAAGGACCTGCGCTCGGAATATTGCGCCGAGATCCGCGAGAGCCTCGCCCGGGCCGGCGTCGCGGTCGTCACCCCCGACTACCGGCTCAGCCCCAAGGCGAAGTATCCGGCTTACGTCGACGACGCGGCGGCGGCCTTCGCCTGGACGGTGAAGCATATCGCCGGACACGGCGGCGACCCGCGCAAGGTCTTCATCGGCGGCCATTCGGCCGGCGGCTACCTCGCCCTGCTCGTCGGCATGGACCCCGAGCGCCTCAAGCCCCACGGGCTCTCCTTGGCCGACGTGGCGGGCATCGCCCAGGTCAGCGGCCAGGTCTTCAACCATTACACCGTGCGCGAGGAGCGCGGCCAGGCCCGCTACGGCATCACGGCCGACGAGGCCGCGCCCGCCTTCCACATCCGCAAGTCGCTCCCGCCGATCCTGACGATCTACGCCCAGAACGACATGCTCAGCCGGGCCGAGGAGAACATGTTCTTCGTGACGACCCTCAAGGCGGCCGGACACACCGAGAACTACTCGCTGCGCGTCGCCGACCGCGACCACGGGACGGTCGGACATAACCTGCGCAACCTCGACGACCCCGCCCGCCTCGCGATCCTCAACTTCATCGCCAAGCAGTCCGCGAACCGCTGACCGCTGAACTCCTCTTGCCCTCGGGCCCTCCGGCCCTCCAGTCCTCGACATCTCATGCTCCTCCGCCTCGCCCTCCTCTGCCTGCTCGCCCTGCGCCTGACCGCCGTCGAGACTTATGACGTCGTCGTCTACGGCGGCACGTCCGCCGGCGTCATCGCCGCCGTGCAGGCGAAGAAGATGGGCAAGTCCGTCGTCGTCGTCGGCCCCGACGTCCACCTCGGAGGCCTGAGCAGCGGCGGCCTCGGCTACACCGACACGGGCAACAAGGCCGTCATCGGCGGCCTGGCCCGCAATTTCTACCACCGCGTCTGGGTCGAATACCAGAAAGAGTCCACCTGGGCCTGGCAGAAGCCGGAGGCCTTCGGCAACAAGGGCCAAGGCACGGTGGCCATGGACAAGGACGAGCGGACGATGTGGATCTTCGAGCCGAGCGTGGCCGAGAAGGTCTTCGAGGATTACGTGAAGGAGTACGGCCTGACCGTCCTGCGCGACGAGTGGCTCGACCGCGCCAAGGGCGTCCGCGTCGTCGACGGTCGCATCGCCGAGATCACCATGCTTTCCGGCAGGAAGTTCGCGGGCAAGATGTTCGTCGACGCGACGTACGAAGGCGACCTCCTCGCCGCCGCCGGCGTCAGCTACCACGTCGGCCGCGAGGCCAACGCCGTCTACGGCGAGACCTGGAACGGCAACCAGGTCGGCATCCTCCATCACGGCCACCACTTCGGCGCGGTGAAGAAGCCGATCAGCGCCTACAAGGTGCCCGGCGACCCCTCTTCCGGCCTGCTTCCCCGCGTCTCCGCCGAGCCGCCCGGCGTGCGCGGCGAAGGCGACAAGCGCGTGCAGGCCTATTGCTTCCGCTGGTGCGCGACCGACCATCCTGACAACCGCCTCCCCTTCCCGAAGCCGGCGAACTACGACGCTTCCCAATATGAACTGCTCGTGCGCGTCCTGGACGCCGGCTGGCGCCAGACGTTCCATAAGTTCGACCTGCTGCCCAACCGCAAGACGGACACGAACAACCATGGACCGTTCAGCTTCGACAACATCGGGATGAACTACGACTACCCGGAGGCCTCCTACGAGCGCCGCAAGGAGATCATCCGGGAGCATCGCGACTACCAACAGGGCCTCCTCTGGTTCCTCGCCAACGACCCGCGCGTGCCCGCCGACGTCCGCGAGGAGGCCAGCCGCTGGGGCCTGCCGAAGGACGAATTCAAGGACAACGGCCACTGGCCGCACCAGATCTACGTCCGCGAAGCCCGCCGCATGGTCGGCGCGTTCGTGATGACCGAGAACGAGCTCACCAAGAAGAAGCCGACGCCTGACTCCGTGGGCATGGGCTCCTACACCATCGACTCCCATAACGTGCGCCGTTACGTGACGCCCGAAGGCCACGTGCAGAACGAAGGCGACATCGGCGTGCCCATCTCGCCCTACTCGATCGCCTACGGGGCGCTCGTCCCCAAGCGCGGGGAGATCGCCAACCTCTTCGCCCCCGTCGCCTGCAGCGCCACCCACATCGCCTACGGCTCCATCCGCATGGAGCCGGTCTTCATGATCCTCGGCCAGTCGGCCGCGACCGCCGCCGTGCTGGCGATCGACGGCGACCTCGCCGTGCAGGACGTCCCCTACGCGGCCCTCCGTGCCCGCCTGCTCGCCGACGGCCAGGTGCTCGAGCATGAGTCTTCCAAGGAGAAGCCCAAGGGGCATGGTTCGGCCAAGCCGGCCGCCTCGCTTCCCGGGGTCACGGTCGACGACGACGAGGCCGTGCTCACGGGCGACTGGAAGCAGAGTTCCGCCAACGGCGGGTTCGTCGGCTCGGGCTACCGCCATGACGACAAAGGCGCCGCCGGCGCCGCTGCCGCCGCCTTCGTCGGCAAGCTGCCCACCGCCGGCAACTATGCCGTCAGCCTGACGGTCGTCCCCAACGCCAACCGCAGCCGCGACGCCTTGGTCCGGATCGAGCACGCCGACGGCGTGGCCGAAATCCGTGCCGACCTCACCGGCAAGGGCGCCTCGGACGGTCTGCTGGCGCTCGGCACCTATCGATTCCCGGCCGGTCCGGCCAAGGTCACGGTCAGCAATGCAGGCTCTAAGGGCTATGTCCTCATCGACGCGGTCAACTGGCAGGCCCGCTGATTTGGGCGGTCTTCCCTATTAATCCGTTGAAACCCCGGGCCCGGGGGATTGTCATAACGACATCCCCTATGCGCCTTCCGTCGCTCGTCTGCACCTTGGTAACCGCCGGCCTGCTCGCCGCGGAAGGCACGCCCGATCCCGTCCGCTTCAACCGCGACATCCGTCCGATCATGTCGGACACCTGCTTCCATTGCCATGGCTTCGATCCGAAGTCGCGCAAGGGCGGCCTCCGCCTCGACGTCCGTGAAGAAGCCCTGAAGGCCGGCAAGAGCGGCGAGGTCGCCATCGTGCCGGGCAAGCCGGAGCAGAGCGAGATCATCAAGCGCATCTTCTCCCAAGACCCCGAGGACGTCATGCCGGAGAAGGCCGCGCACAAGACGCTGACGACCGCCCAGAAGGAACTCTTCCGCCGCTGGGTCGCCGAAGGCGCCGTCTACGAGCCGCACTGGGCCTACAAGCCGCTCGAAGCGCCCGTCGTGCCGCCGATGCCCGCGGGCGGAAAGAACGCCATCGACGCGTTCGTCGCCGCCAAGCTCGCCGAGAAGAAGGCGACGATGTCGCCCGAGGCGTCCAAGGAACGCCTGCTCCGCCGCCTCTCCCTCGACCTCACCGGCTTGCCGCCCACGCCCGCCGAGACCGCCGCCTTCCTGGCCGATACGTCGGCCGACGCCTATGAGAAGCAGGCGGACCGCCTCCTCGCTTCGCCGCACTTCGGTGAGCGCATGGCGGTCTGGTGGCTCGATATCGCCCGCTTCGCCGACACGGTCGGCTACCACGGCGACCAGAACCAGCGCATCTTCCCGTACCGCGACTACGTCATCCAGGCGTTCAACACCAACAAACCCTTCGACGTCTTCACGCGCGAGCAGCTCGCCGGCGATCTGCTGCCGAACCCGACCGAGGAACAGCTCACCGCCAGCGGCTACAACCGCCTGAACATGATGACGCGCGAGGGCGGCGCCCAGCCCAAGGAATACCTCGCCAAGTATGGCGCCGAACGCGTGCGCTCGGTCTCCAACGCGTGGCTGGGCAGCACCTTCGGCTGCGCGGAATGCCACGACCACAAGTTCGACCCGATCAAGTCCGCCGACTTCTACTCCCTGCAGGCCTTCTTCGCCGACGTGAAGCAGTGGGGCGTCTACGCCAACTATAACTACACCCCCGAGCCGGAGCTGCAGGGCGTCGGCAACGATCACCCGTTCTTCCCCGAGGCCCGCGTGAAGAACGCTTACCTCGCCAAGCAGGACGCCCGTCTGCGCGGCGAACTGGCGTCGCATTACGCCGAAGTCGCCAAGGGACTCTCCGCCGACCCGAAGGCCTTCGCCTCCTACCAAATCTGGCAGCAAGGCGTCGCGGCCTTCCTCGCCCGTCACCTCTCCGGATTGATCAGCCCCGCCGGGTCGCACCTCCTCAGACCCGCGACCGCCCCCGCCACCCCGAAGGCCGCGGCCAAGAACACCGACGCCGCCAAGGCGAAGATGAAGGCCAAGACGCCTGCCGCCCCCGAACCGACCGCCTTCGCCGCCGACAGTCTGGTGAAGATCCCGAAGGCCCTCGGCAAGGGAGACGACTTCGCCCTCCGCTTTGACGCCCCTGGAACATCCGTCGCCTCGGTGCGAATCGACCTCCCGAAAGGCTCCCTGCCCGTCGACGCTACCGCAAATATCGGCGTTCGCTTCGCCATCGCC
>VHCL01000058.1 GCA_016871725.1 Verrucomicrobiota bacterium
ACGGGGACATGGGGACAAGGGTAACAGCCGAGAGGCACCACGAGTTGATCGGTTGATCAGTTGGCCGGTTGGCCGGAAAACAAACGAGAGGCACGGAGGACCGGTGGAACAGACGATGCGAGAGTATTGAGCATGGAGCATAGGGAGAGGCATCGTTTCGGGTGGCAGGCGGCGGCCACAGGTGGCGGGTGGCGGGAAACACTATCTTCAGGTCTCGGGTCTCAGCTGATCGGGCATCAGGTACGGGTCTTCAGGTTCGGGTGCGGGGACGGGCCTGAACCTGGACCTGATGCTGAATACCTGAACCCGGGACCTGACGGCAGAGACCTCGGACCTGAGAATGAATCATGGCCGCAGGTACTATTCCGGTTTCCGGTTTCCCTTTGGACTGATTCGTTCTGCCACCTGCCACCCGGAACTGCCACCTGCCACCCGAGAATGAATGCAACGAGGTCAGCACGCAGTGCTGACCCTACCTCGATGCATTCCCGGCCAACCGGCCAACTGATCAACAGGTCAACTAGCCTGGTTCATCCATTCAGCCCTCTATTCAGCCCTCCACGCAGTCCTCCATTCAGTCCTCCATGCTTTCAGCCATCCTTGACGGAGCGGCCGCACCCGCCCACCTTGGCCGGCATGAAGACGATGATGCTGTTCCTGCTCGGCGTGCGCCTGCTCTTCCTGTCGGCCGCCGGCGCGATGTGCGTCTATGGTCTGCTGCACGCCGCCGAACCGCAGGTCCAGTGGTATTGGACCGTCGGTCACGCGCTCGTGCTGGCGGCCTGCGTTTTCCTGATCGGCAAGGTCTGGGCCTCGCTCAAGGCGACCTGGAAGGAATAGGCGGGCGCCCTAAATGAGGGAAATCGGAGCTGGCCTGACGACAACTCGGGCTGGATTAAAGCCGCTTTGGCCTCACGATGGCCGGCAATCTTCCATGAAGTCTCGCGCCCTGCTCCTCGCCCTCGCCTCGCTCGCCCTCGGCGTCCACGCCGCCGACAAGCCGGTCACCGATTACGGCAAACTTAAGACCAAGGAGGCCAAGGCGGACGCCGCCAACTGGCCGGACCACAGCAAAGGCTCGCCGACGCCGCACGCCCCGGCCGAGAACCCGCCGGCCGCCTCGACCCAGCGCTCCCAGCAGGTCGCCCCTCCCGCCGCTGGCGAACGCGTGGTCTTCATCGGCAACGGCTTCGCCGAGCGCGACACCTACTACGGCCGCCTCGAGACCGAACTGCACCTTCGCTTCCCCCAGCAGGGCCTCCTCGTGCGCAACATGGGCCGCTCGGGCGACACCCCGGCCTTCCGACCGCACCCGGCGCGCGCCAGCCAATGGGCCTTCCCCGGCGCCGAGAAGTTCCACCCCGAATACGCCCAGCACAACGGCAAGGGCTTCTTCTCGACCCCTGACCAGTGGCTCTACCACCTGAAGGCCGACACCATCGTCGCCTTCTTCGGCTACAACGAATCGTTCGACGGCGCCGGACGCGTCGCCAACTACGAAGCCGAAGTCGACGCCTTCGTCGTGCACTCGCTGACCAAGGCCTACAACGGCAAGACTTCCCCGCGACTGGTGCTCGTCTCGCCGATCGCCTTCGAAGACCTCTCCAAGACCCGCGACCTGCCGAACGGCGCGAAGGAGAACGCCAACCTCGAACTCTACGCCGCCGCCATGGAGCGCGTGGCCAAGAAGCATGGCCTGACCTACGTGGACCTCTTCCACCCCACCCTCGCCGCCTACGGCAAGACCAAGACACCCTACACCATCAACGGCTTCGCCCCGACCGACTTCGGCTACCGCGAGATCGCCAAGCTCCTCGCCGACGGACTCTACGGCGCCGCCCCGCGCGCGTCGAAGGCCGACGAAGCCCTCGTGAACGGCGCCGTGAAGCTGAAGGACTACATGTGGAACACCGACTACTCGATCCTCAACGGCGTCCACACCCACGGCCAGCGCTACAACCCCTTCGGCCCGCAGAACTATCCCGACGAAGTCTTCAAGAGCCGCCAGCTCACCGTCATCCGCGACGCCCTGATCCACGACGTCGCCCAAGGCAAGAAGACCGACCTCGTCGTCGACGATTCCAAGACGCTGGTCCTGCCGCCCGTGCCGACCAACTTCAAGCCCAGCGAGAAGAACGGCAACCCGACGGAGTTCCTTTCCGGCGAAGCCGCCATCGAGAAGATGAAGCTCCTGCCTGGCTATAAGGTCTCCCTCTTCGCCTCCGAAGAGAAGTTCCCGGACCTCAAGAAGCCCGTGCAGATGTCGTTCGACGCCAAGGGTCGCCTCTGGGTCGCCACCACGCCGACCTACCCTCACTATCGTCCGGGCGACGCCCTGCCCGACGACAAGCTCCTGATCCTCGAGGACACCGACGGCGACGGGAAGGCCGACAGGCAGTCCGTCTTCGCCGACAAGCTCCACATCCCGATCGGCTTCGAACTCGCCCCCGAAGGCGTCTACCTTTCCCAGGAGCCGAACCTCGCCCTGCTCGTCGACGACGACAAGGACGGCAAGGCCGACCGCATGGAACTGATCCTGCACGGCTTCGACTCGCACGACTCGCACCACGCCATCTCGGCCTATTGCGCGGACGCCTCCGGCGCCTTCTACCTCCTCGAAGGACGCTTCCTCCACAGTCAGGTCGAGACCCCGTACGGCCCGCGTCGCTGCAACGACGGCGGCGCCTGGCGTTTCGACCCCAAGTCCTACCGCCTCGAACGCGTGCAGGCCGACGTCTCCAATCCGTGGGGCTTCTCCTTCGACTATTGGGAACAGCCGTTCCTCTCCGACGCCTCGTCGGGCGAGAACTGGTGGGCCCTGCCCCTCTCGGCCAAGGTCCCCTACGGCATCGAGCAGATCAAGGTCGAACAGTTCGTCCCCAAGCGCTCCCGCCCCACCTCCGGCGCCGAATTCGTCTCCTCGCGCCACTTCCCGGACGCGCAGCAGGGCGACTTCATGATCTGCAACACGATCGGCTTCCTCGGCATCAGCTTCGGCAAGAAGGCCGACGACGGCGCCGGCTTCACCGGCAAGGCCAACGGCGACCTGCTGACCTCGACCGACGGCAATTTCCGCCCGGTGGACCTCGAGTTCGCCCCGGACGGCTCGCTCTACTTCATCGACTGGCACAACCCGCTGATCGGCCACATGCAGCACAACGCGCGTGACCCGAACCGCGACCATGAGCGCGGCCGTATCTACCGCATCACCTACCCCGAGCGCCCGCTCGTGAAGCCCGCCAAGATCGCCGGCGCCTCCGTCGCCGAACTCCTCGAAGTCCTCAAGGAGCCTGAATACCGCACCCGTTACCGCGCGCGCCGTGAACTGCGCGGCCACGCCCCCGCCGAAGTCCTGCCCGCCGTGAAGGCCTGGGCCGCCCAGCTCGACAAACAGGATCCGGCCTACGAGCACCACCTCTGCGAAGCGCTCTGGGCCACCTGGGCCCAGAATCAGCCCGATGCAGGGCTGATCGCCCAGCTCCTGAAGGCCAAGCAGCCTGAAGCCCGCGCCGCCGCCGTGGACGTCATCCGCCATTCCTTCTGGCAGCTCCCGAACCACGTCGAGCTCCTCAATCAGGCCGTCCGCGACGAGAACGCCCGCGTGCGCCTGACCGCCGTCGTGGCCGCAACCTGGCTAGACAACGCCGACGGCGCCAAGCTCGCCCTAGAAGCCTTCAAGCTCCCGGTCGACCGCTGGATCGGGCCCGTCCTGCACTACGCCCTGACCTACACCCTCAAGGACGACGTCGACGCCCTCAAGGCCGCCGGCCAGTTGAACCTCGAAGGCAACCAGGCCGCGGCGGACTACTTCAGCGGCAAGATCAAGATCGGCCAGCCCATCGCCGAAGCCGGTACCAACTCCAAGCCGGCCCGCAAGCTCACCGCCGCCGAGGAAAAGATCTTCAAGCTCGGTCGGGAGACCTACTTCCGCGACGCGCATTGCGCCACCTGCCACCAGGCGGACGGCAACGGCATCCCGAACATCTATCCTCCGCTCGCGAAGAGCAACTGGATCGACGACGACGAACGCCTCACCAAGATCCTGCTCAAGGGCATCTGGGGGCCGATCAAGGTCAACGGCAAGGACTTCGACCCGACCAAGGGCGTGCCTCCAATGATGGGCTTCGGCGGCCTGCTGAACGACGAAGAAGCCGCGGCCGTCCTCAGCTACGTCCGTCTCTCCTTCGGCAACAACGGCAAGCTCGTCTCGCCCGCCACCGTCAAGAAGGTCCGCGAAGCCACCAAGGACCGCGTCAACTTCTACATGGCCGACGAACTCCTCAAGGAACACCCGCTGAAGTCGGCCGCCCCGGCGAAGAAGTAAGGCGCGACGGAGTCGCGCAGTGGGCACGTGGGCAAGGGAGACAAGTTAGAGGCCCGGAGGCCCAGAGGCTCGGTGGAACAGACGGTATGAGAGTATGGATTATCGAGTATAGGCAGAGGCAGCGATCAAAGGGGCACCATAGGGAAACCGGATGATTGGCGGTGCATTCAAGGTAGGGGCGCGCGGCCCGCGCGCCCAGGGATGACCGGGCCGTCCATCCCTGCCCATGCCCGCCGCTTACATCCCGGCCTCCAGCTTCACCTTGGGGATGAATCGCTGCGGAGAGCCGTCCCTATCTGGGGGTTTTATAACAATCGATAATTTGTATACCCAGCCGAGGCAGGCGGGGATTGACCGTAGGGGCGGCCTGGGGATTAAGTCCCCCCATGCGCTTCCTCTCCACCCTCGCCCTGGTCGTGACCGCCGCAGGCCTGCCGGCCCAGGATTTCGACTTCAAGGGCGTCCCCGCCGACTACGCCGTCACCTTCGCGACGGCCTCTTCCCGCGGCCTGAAGATCAGCGACTCGCCGCAGGCCAAGGCCTTCAAAGATCGCCTGGAGAAGCTGATCGCCGGCATCGATCCGTCGGCCAAGGACGGTCAGCGCAAACTCTATGATGCGGTCAAGTCCGCGACCGGCATGGACCTCGAGTCGTCGGACACCGCGTTCGCCGGCGGCTTCAGCGTAGGCCCGGGCGACCAGTTCACCGGCGCGCTCCTGATCCGCGCCCGTCACGACGGCCGCCGTCTATCCGCCCACGCCGCGGGCAAGAACGTCCGGGCGCTCACGGCCGGCGGTGTCCAGGGATGGAACGCCCAGGAATTCGTGGCCTCGCTCGGCGACGAACTGGCGACGGCCGCGCAAAGCTTCCCGCTCCCGCCGCAAGAACCTGGTGCGGAAGTCGAAGCGGTCGGCCTGTTCGACCTCGATGATGACACGCTCCTGATCGCCCAGCCGAAGGAAGCCGCTCGGATCATCGGCTTGCGCAAAGGCCTGGGCGCTTCCTACGCCCTGCCCGCCGCCCAGCGCTCCGCCGTCGCCGCCACCGGCCAGCCCTACGCCGTCGTCTCCGTCAACGCCGCCAAGCTCCCGGCCACTCCTCAGCTGGCGGAGAGCGGCTTCGTGAGCGGCCTTTTCGCCATGGGCGAGAAGGGGTCCGACCAGGTCATGAAAGTGAGCACCGTCTTCACCTCGAAGGAAAAGGCCGCACCGCTGGCCATGCAGGCCCAGGGCATGCTGGCGATGGCTCCGATGATGCTCGCCGGCGATCCGACCAAGCCCGAGACCGCCGAGGAGAAGGAAATGAAAGCCCTCGCGGGCGAGATCCTCGCCGGCATCCAGCCCGTCGAAACCTCCGGCAATCAGGTCACCCTGACCGCGAAGTGGGACACCGTGAAACTCTACGCGATGATCGAGAAGATCGTCGCCATCGGCGCGGCCAAGGCGAAGGAAATGCCCGCTCCTGGCGGCAGGAAGTAAGCGAAGGCGAAGCCTTCGAGGGGACACGTGGGCACGCGCTTGCGCGAAGGGGCATGCACTTTCGCCAGGGGACACGTGGGCACGGTGACACGGGGACAAGGGGCGGATTCGAGGGCACATGGGCTGGAGGGCACGAGGACAAGAGGCAGTGCAAAGGTGCGAATCGGAGCGGAGCTCCTGTGCAAAAGTGAATGCGCGAGTACCGAGTATTGCGCATCGGGGAGAGACATGGTTCAAAGGGGCAGCAGAGGGAAACCGGATGATTGGCGGGGCAACTATGGTAGGGGCGCGCGGCCCGCGCGCCCATGGATGACCGGGCCTGTCATCCCTACCCATGCCCGCAGCATACATCCAGGTTTCCGGTCTCCCCCTTGAGCGCCCCCGATGCGTCCTGCGCCCCAGGGCCGCCACCCGCCACCTGAAACGTCTGTGTCTTAGGCACAAAAAAAGCCCCCGAGGTCGGGGGCTGATTCGGGGTGGAAGGAGAGCTTAGTTGCCGCAGCAGCCGCCGGACTTCTTCTCGCCGGTGCCACAGGAACCTTCCTTGTTGCAGCATCCGCAGGTGCCGAGGCATTCGCCGGAACCGCAGCAGGCGAGGCAGCAGAAACCCTTGCGACCGACCCAGGCGAGGTAGAGGCCGGCGAGGACCATGGCGATCACGATGGGGTTCCAGATATTCATGATCAGCACGTTCACGAAGAAGATGTTGAACAGGATGGCGCCCGAGAGGATGACGCCCCAACCGCGGGTGCACTTGAGGATCAGCAGCACACCGGCCACGATCTCCAAGGCCTTGATGAGGGTGAGGTAACCCGAACCCGCCAGGCCGGTGAAGAAGGCCTGGGTGAGCTTACCGGCTGCTTCGCCGTTAGGAGGCGTCGGGGCGGGCAGGATGGCTTTCACGGCGGGCACGAAATAGGCCACGCCGAAGAGGATGAAGGCCGCTCCGAGCAGGAGGGCGACGATGCAGGGGAGCTTTTTCATTGCCCCTGCAGGCTAGCCTAAATGACCAACCTTGAAAGACCTAACTTCAGAGCGCCTTATGGGTGCCGTCGCAGAGGGCGCCCTTCTTGGAGTGCTTACAGGCGCAGAAGTAAATGGTGCCGTTTGTCTCGGCCTTGTACGGCACCGGCGAGAAGGCGGAACCCTTGTGGGCGCCATCGCAGAAGGGCTGGTTCTTGCTGTGTCCGCACGAGCACCAGTAATAAGTCTTACCAGCTTCGACGAGGACGGGGAGCGGGGACTTCTGAGGGATGTGGGGGGTGGACATGGAGTGAGGGTATGGAGTATTGAGTATGGAGTATAGGGGGAAGGCGAAAGCAGGATGGGTCAGGCGAGATCGAAGAGGAGGGCTTCGACGGGGCCGGCGGAGGTGAAAGCAAAGGATCCAGGCTCTTCGGACTTCAGAGCGTCGCCGGGCGCGAGCGTCACGCCGCCGATCTCGACTTCGCCTCCGATGAGCTGGAACCAGAGTCCCCTGCCCTGACGCAGCTCATGGGACACCGTGCCGGCGGCGGCCGTTTTCACGCGGTAGACATCCGCGTCCTGGCTGATGTGCGCCGAACCTTCGCGTCCGTCGTTCGAGATGATGAGGACCTTCGGGGCGGCGAGCTGCTCGGCCGTGGGTTTCCATTCGGCATAACGCGGACGGAGGTTGGGGCGGTCCGGCTGGATCCAGACCTGGATCAGGTGCAGCCGGTCGGTCTTCGAGGGATTGTATTCGCTGTGCCTCACCCCGCTGCCGGCGCTCATCACCTGAATCTGCCCGGGCTTGAGCTGGGCGTGGTTGCCGAGGCTGTCACGGTGCTCGATGGCCCCTTCGAGGACATAGGTGAAGATCTCCATGTCCCGATGGCCGTGGGGCGGGAAGCCCATCCCAGGGTCGACCAGGTCCTGATTGATCACCCGCAGGGAGCGGAAGCCCATGTGGGAGGGATCGTAGTAATCCGCGAAACTGAAGCTGTGTCGGGCCACCAGCCAGCCATGGTCGGCGAAGCCACGGTCTTGGGAGCGACGGACGGTTAAGGTCATATTTCGCAAGGATAGAGGGGTTAGCCCCGGCTGTCCAACGGACCCCGGCGAAATTCATGGCGGAATTAGTTTGAAAACACCCCCCCGGATTGGTCTATGCTTATGTCCAGTGTCGGGCAGTGGCTCAATCTGGTAGAGCGCTGCTTTCGGGTAGCAGAGGCTGAGAGTTCAAATCTCTCCTGCCCGACCAATTTAAAGACCCCGGGGATGTCTCGACGTCCCCGGGGTCTCCTCGTTGGGGGTTGAACGACCCCACCCCTGCCCGTCTACTCCCGGCATGCGCCTCTGGGGCATCTTCCTGCTGACGACCTGGGCCTGGCTCGGCGCCGCCGAGGTCCTGCCCCCGGTCTGCGGCCCTCGGCCCACGGTCTTGGTCCACGTGATGCCCTGGTTTGAGAGCAAGGGCGTGAGCGGTCGCTGGGGCTGGCATTGGACGATGGGCCGGACCGACCCCGACAAAGGCGCCTTGGCCAGCCACGATCGTCCGGTCTGGGGACCTTACGATTCCAGCGACCCCGCGGTCATCGCGACTCAGGTCGCCTTGATGAAAGCCGCGGGCATCGACGGGGCGATCATCGACTGGAATGGTCCGGACGGCTTCGACGACTATGCGATGATCCATCGCAACACCGGACTGCTCATCGCTGAACTCAGGAAAGCCGGCCTGAAGTTCGCGCTCTGCGTCGAAGACAATCCCGGCCACCGTTTCATGCAGGAGCGTAAGCTCACGCGACCTCAGGCCACCGCCCAGGTCGCCGCAGCCTTCGCCTGGGCCGACGAACACTGGCTGGCCGACCCGCACTATGTCCGGCTTGCCGGCGGACCCGTGCTCTTCGTCTTCGGTCCGCAATACCTCGAAGAGGCCGAGTGGACCGCGATCCGCGCCAGCCTGAAGCGCAACCCGCTCGTCTACGCCCTGCCCCACCTGAGTCGCCGTCCCGGCATCGACGGAGCCTTCGCCTGGATACCGGTGAGCGAAGGCCGCTCCGTGACGCCCGAAAACTGGACCAAAGAGCTTGCCGATTTCTACGTCAGCCAGACCAAGAGCGGCCGACCTTACGTCGCCGTGGCTTTTCCAGGCTATCGCGACTTCTACGCCGAGGCCGCCGTCGGCAAGAGTTACGGCTCCATCGAATATCGCGACGGCCGGACCTTCGCCGAATCCTTCGACCAGGCCATGCGGAGTGGCGCGCCCATCGTCCAGCTCGCGACCTGGAACGATTACGGCGAAGGCACCGGCCTCGAGCCGACGACCGCACGCGGCCTCCGGGATCTCGAGCACGTCCGCCGCCGGCTCCGTCCGGAGGCTGACCCCGCGGAACTCGGCCGCATCCTGGAAGCGGCCAAGCGGTAAGGCGCGTCGGCCAGCAGCTCGAAAAGACAGGAAAAAGGCGGATTCCGACCAAGGGAGAGGTTGAAATCCCTCCCCGCTCAGACTCATTGAATAACCCATCGGCGGAACACCCCTCCCCCGCCGCCTGTCTCATCCCCATGCCCCGCCCGGCCACCCTCTTCCTTGGCATCTTCCTGGCCGCCGCCTGCTCCGCGGAGACGATCAGTTTCAGCCGGCAGATCCGCCCGATCCTGTCGGAGAACTGCATCGCCTGCCACGGACCCGACGACAAGGGCCGCAAAGGAAAACTGCGCCTCGACGACGAGCAGGACGCCAAGCGCGACCGCAAGGGAGAGTTCGTGATCCTGCCCGGCAAGCCCGAGCAGAGCGAACTCATCAGGCGCATCGAGTCGACGGACCCCGACGACGTGATGCCGCCGCCGAAGCAGCACAAGACGATCGCGCCCGCGCAGCTCGCGTTGCTCAAGGAGTGGATCCGGCAAGGCGCCCCTTGGGGACGTCACTGGGCCTACGAACCCGTGGCCCGTCCCTCCGTGCCCAAGAACGGCGAAGCCAATCCCGTCGACGCCTTCCTGGCCGAACGCCAGGAGCAGGAAGGCCTGAAGTGGTCGCCCGAAGCGGCCAAGCATGTCCTGATCCGCCGCGTCGCGCTCGACGTCACCGGCCTGCCGCCCACGCCGGAGGAAGTCACGCGGCTGGCCAAGGCCAGCCACGCCGAAGTCGTCGCGCACTTCCTCGCCAAGCCCGCC
>VHCL01000059.1 GCA_016871725.1 Verrucomicrobiota bacterium
GCTGATGGTCAACGAGAACGTCGCCGGCCCGGCCGAGAATCCCTTCAAGGTCCTCTACAGGGAGCAGATGAGGAAGTAGGCCTGCGAGTATGGAGTATCGAGTATGGAGTATAGGTGAGGAGGCCTACGCTCCATGAACGAGGCCCGCGGGTTCGAGGATTAGGCAAGGAGCTTCTCGACCACTTCGCCGTGGATGTCGGTGAGGCGGAAGTCGCGGCCTTGGTAGCGGTAGGTCAGGCGCGTGTGCTCGACGCCCATCAGGTGCAGGATCGTCGCGTTGAGGTCATGCACGTGGACGCCGTCCTTGACGATGTTGTAGCTGAAGTCATCGGTCTCGCCGTAGGTCGTGCCCTTGTTGACGCCGGCGCCGGCCATCAGGACGGTGAAGCAGCGCGGGTGGTGGTCGCGGCCGTAGTTCGTCTCCGTGAGCGCGCCCTGCGAGTAGGTCGTGCGGCCGAATTCGCCGCCCCAGACGATCAGCGTGTCGTCGAGCATGCCGCGTTGCTTGAGGTCGGTGAGCAGGCCGGCCGTGGCCTGGTCGGTGTCATTGCACTGGCCCTTGATGGCCTTCGGGAGGCCGCCGTGGTGGTCCCAGCCCATGTGGAAGAGCTGCACGAAGCGGACGTCGCGTTCGCAGAGGCGACGCGCCAGGAGGCAGTTCGAGGCGTAGGAGCCGGGACGTTTCACGTCGGGACCGTAGAGGTCGAGCACGTGCTGCGGCTCTTTGGACAGATCGAGCAGGTCGGGCACGCTGGTCTGCATGCGGAAGGCCATCTCGTATTGGGAGATGCGGGTCTGGATCTCCGGATCGCCCAGCACGCCGTGGCGCTGGTTGTTGAGCGCGGCGAGCTCGTCGAGCTGTTCGCGACGCACTTCGCGCGGGATGCCTTCCGGGTCCTTCAGGTAGAGCACGCGCTCGCCCTTGTTGCGCAGCTTCACCCCTTGGAGCTTGGAGGGCAGGAAGCCCGCGCCCCAGAGGCGGTCATAGAGCGGCTGGTCGTCCGGTCGGCCGCTGCCGAAGGACGTCATCACCACGTAGGCCGGGAGGTCGGCGTTCTCGCTACCGAGGCCGTAGGCGGACCAGGCGCCGATGCTGGGACGTCCGGCGAGCTGGGAGCCCGTCTGCATGAACGTGATGGCCGGATCGTGGTTGATGGCCTCCGTGTGCATGGCGCGGACCACGCACCACTCGTCGGACTTCGAGGCGATGTGCGGGATCAGCTCGCTGAACCAGTTGCCGGACTGGCCATGCTGCTTGAACTTGAACATCGACGGCGCGACCGGGAAATTCTTCTGGCCCGAGGTCATCGTCGTCAGGCGCTGGCCCTTGCGGATGGAATCCGGGAGATCCTTGCCGCGCATCGCTTCGAGCTGCGGCTTGGGGTCGAAGAGGTCCATCTGCGACGGGGCGCCGGACTGGAAGAGGTAGATGATGCGCTTCGCCTTCGGTTGGAAGTTGGGGAAGCCCAGGCCCGGGTTGGCGGCGAAGGCGGGCGTGCCCATCAGCGAGCCCAGAGCGGCGAGGCCGATGCCGCCGGCGGAACCCTTGATGAAGGTGCGACGGGACAGGGCCATCTTCGTGGCCTGGTCGAGTCCGAGGAATTGACGGTCGTTGCAGTTCATTCGCGGGTGACGGTTTCGTCGAGGTTGAGGAGGGTATTGGCCGTTACCGTCCAAGCGGCCAGCTGGGCCTTGTCGAGGTCGGCGGGAAGCGGGCTCAGGCCTTGGGCGAGGAGCTTCGGCGCGAGGGTCGCGTCGGCGGCGTAGGTCGCCAGACGCTTGTCGAGGCCCTTGCGGAGGACCGCGAGTTCGGCCGGAGTGCCGTCACGGCGGACGACCCGGCGGAACATCCAAGCCAGACGGGCGTCGGCGTCGCCGGGCCGGCGGAGCGACTGCTCGGCCAGCTTGCGGGCGGCCTCGACGAAAGTCGTCTCGTTGAGGAGCGACAGCGCCTGCATCGGCGTGTTGGAGCGAGAGCGCTTCACCGTGCAGACCTCGCGGCCGGACGAATCGAAGAGCATCATCGTGGGCGGAGCGGCGGTGCGTTTCCAGATCGTGTAGAGCGAGCGGCGCCAGAGGCCCTCGCCCGTGTCGGCCTTGTAGTTGCGCATGTCGCCGTAGACGCTGGTCTCGTCCCAGACCGCCTCGGGCATGTAGGGCTTCACGCTCGGGCCGCCTTGCTGGTCGACGAGCAGGCCGGAGATCCAGAGGGCCTGGTCGCGGATGACCTCGGCCGGGAGGCGGAAGCGTGGACCGCGGGCGAGCAGGCGGTTGTCCGGGTCTTTCTCCAGCATCGCGGGCGTGACCGCGGCGCTGCGCTGGTATGCCGCGCTGGACATGATCAGCTTATACGTCGCTTTCATGTCCCACTTGCGGTCCACGAATTCCACCGCGAGCCAGTCGAGCAGCTCCGGGTTGCTCGGCCATTCGGCCTGCGAGCCGAAGTTCTCGGACGTCTTCACCAGGCCGAGGCCGAAGAGACGTTCCCAGGCGCGGTTGACCCAGATGCGGCCGGTCAGCGGATGCTTGCCGTCGACGAGCCAGCGGGCGAGGCCAAGGCGGTTGTTCGGTTCGCCGGCGGGCATCGGCGGCAGGGCGCGGAAGAGGGCGCGTTCGACCTTCGGGCCGATCTTGTCGTATTCGCCGCGGAGAAGGACGAAGGCGTCGCGAGGCTTCGGCAGCTCCTTCATCACCATCACCGTCACCGGGGCGGCGAGCGCGGCGTCGTGGGCCATCTTGGCGGCCGCGACCTGGGCGACGGCCTGCGCGCGGGGATGTTCGGGGCTGTCGGCGAAGAGTTTCGCCAGCGCCTTGCGGTCGGCGGCCGTGAGCTGTTCGGTCGGCTTGGCGAGGAGGCGGCGGGCGTTCTCGGCGGCGGGGTCGGTCTTGAGCGAGAGCAGCTTGGCGTCGACGGATGAAGTATTGAGGCGGAAGCGCCCGATGCTGTGGGCGGAGACCGCCTCATGGCGCATGACCACGACGATTTTGGCGCCGGCCGGGATCGGCGTCGGCGAGACCGTGAAGATGGCTTTCCGGGGGACGCGATTCTTCGCCTCGTTGCCGGCGATGGCCCAGCCGGCCTTGTCGTCGGAAGGCTTCTTGGCCTTGCCCTTGGCCATCGGGATCGGGGCGAGCTTGGTGATCGTCCAACCCGGCTGGTCGAAGTCGGCTTCGGCTTTCACCAGGGGGACGGCGGTCGTCTTGCCGTCGGCGGTCTCGAGACGGACCTCGAAGGCGCTGAGCACGAAGTTGCCGTTGGAGGCGCGGCCGAGGCTCTTGTTGGGCAGCGAATCGTCGGGCAGGGCTTCGAGCCGGACGGCCGTGAGGAGGTTACCGGAGGGCTTGGCCTCGAGGACGTAGGTCTCCTTGGCGGCCGTGCCGCCGGAGACCAGCCAGGAGCCGTCGTCGAGGCGCTTGAACTCGGCGTTCTCCTTGGCCGAGACCTTCTCATTCGCGAGCGGCTCCCAGGCCACGCCGACCTTGGACACGGCGGCCCGCTGCTTGGCGAGCCAGTCCGCGTAGGCTTCCGGCTGGTCGGTCGGGATGGCCTTCAGCGCCTGTTCGGCGGCGGCGAGCTTCGCGGCGGCCGCGTCGATCGTCTGCTGCTGCTCTTCGGTCGGGAGGGAGAGGACCGGGGGCGTGTTGCCGCCGGCCCGGGTCCGGCCGGAGCCGCCGAATTCCCCGAGCACGCCGGTCTCGTCGTTCGAGTTGAAATAGGCGAACAGCTGGTAGAATTCCTTCTGCGAGATCGGGTCGTACTTGTGGTCGTGGCAGCGGCAGCAGTTCATCGTCAGCCCCATCCAGGTGGAGCCCGTGGTCTCGATGCGGTCGATGACGTTCTCGGCGAACCATTCCTCCACGATGCGGCCTCCCTCGCCGTTCAGGCGGTGGTTGCGGTGGAAGGCCGTCGCGACGACCTGGTCGCGCGTCGGATTCGGCAGGAGGTCGCCGGCCAGCTGTTCGATGGTGAAGGCGTCGAAGGGTTGGTTGTCGTTGAACGCCTTGATGACCCAATCGCGGTAGGGCCACATCGTGCGCTTCGTGTCGCTCTGGAAGCCGTTCGAATCGGCGTAGCGGGCGAAGTCGAGCCACTGGGCGGCCATGTGCTCGCCGTAGTGGGGCGAAGCCAGCAGGCGATCCAGCGCCTTGGGCCAAGCCTCGGACGATTCGTCGGCGAGGAAGGCCTGCAGGTCGGCGTCGGAGGGCGGCAGGCCGGTCAGGTCGAGGGCCGCGCGGCGGAGCAAGGTGGCCTTGGGGGCGGGGCCGTTCGGGGCGAGGCCTTTGGCGGCCAGCGGGCTGGCGAGGAAGGCGTCGATGGCGTTGCCGCCGGCGGGGATCGGCGGGACGGCCGGCTTCACCGGCGTCTGGAACGCCCAGTGGCCTTGGTATTCGGCCCCTTCCTTGATCCATCGTTCCACGAGCGCGATCTGGTCCTTGCTGAGCACCTTGTGGAACTCCGCCGGAGGCATGTGGTCGTCCGGGTCTTCGGTCCGCAGGCGCTTCATCACTTCGCTGGCCTCAGGCTTGCCGGGCACGATCGCGGCTTCGCCGGACTTGCCGCCTTTGCGCGCGGCTTCGAGCGAGTCGAGACGCAGTCCGCCCTTGATCTTGTTCTCGTCGGGACCGTGGCAGGCGAAGCACGTGTCGGAGAAGATCGGGCGGATGTCGCGGTTGAACTGCACCTTCTCGGCGGAAGCGGAAAGCGCCCCGAGGAGGCAGGCGGCGGTGAGGCTGAGACGGGAAAGGCGCATGGGGTGAGCGAGGGACGACTCACGTTTAAGCAGCCCTCGATGGCTTGCAATGGGGACTTAATAAAAAAACCCCTCAATCGAGGGGTTTTGAGGCGGGTTGCCGGCGCCGCTTACTTGGCCGCCAGGTCCTTGATCGCGATGTTCCGGAACTCGGCGGGGTCGTTGTGGCCGGCGAAGCCGAAGAAGCCGTTCTTGCGGTCCTTGCCGGGGTGCGGGCTCTTCGCCATGACCGTGGCCATGTCGACCTTGGCTAGGTCGGTCTCGAGGATGACGAACCCGTTGAGTTCTACCTTGAGCGTGGAGCCCACGACCGTGACCTCCTGGAAGTTCCACTCGCCGATCGGACGTTGGAAGCCGCGCTGGGCGCCGACCATGCCGTAGGCGGAACCATGGACCTGGCGGGGGTCGATCTTGCCCTTCACCTTGTCGTAATTGTCGTCGAGCACCTGGAGTTCGCACATGCCGACGTAAGCCGTGTTGCCCTTGCCGGGATAGCGGAGCGCGAGGCCGTTGTTGCCGCCCTTCGGCAGCTTGAATTCGAGGCGGACGGCGAAGTCGGTCAGGTCCTGATCGTAATACGGCGTGCCGCCCTTGCCCGTCTTGCAGCGGATGGCTCCGTCGACGACTTCGAAGTTTCCGACGTCGCCGGCCCAGCCGGTGAAGTCCTTGCCGTTGAAGATCGACTTGAAGCCGGCGTCGGCCTTCGCGGCGAGGATCTGGTTAGCCTCGGCGCCGGCGATCTCGCGGATCGCGACGTTGCGCCAGCGGATGGGGGCGCCGTGGGTCTGCAGGCAGATCGGGCCCTTGGCGGCGAGGGCGGCCTTGCGGTCGTAATAGTTCTCCATCGTCGCGTGGTCGACGGTCTGCTTGCCGTTGAGCCAGACGCTCACGCGAGCACCGACCATGACGATGCGGAGGGTGTTCCATTCGCCGGCCGGCTTGTCCGCCAGGACCAGCGGATCCTTGCCGGGCTTGCCGGGGGAGTTGTTCCAGAGCGCGCCGGAGCCGAGCTGGGCGCCGTGCTTGTGGGCCTTCTCGTCGGTCGGGTCCCAGATCTGGACCTGCGGAGCGCCGCGGAGGTAGACGCCGGAGTCGCCCTTCGGCGCCATGTTGTACTCGAGCGTCAGTTCGAAGTCGCCGTATTCCTGGTCGGTGGTGGCGTAAGGGCCGGTGCCGGCGTTGTAGATCTCGCCGTCCTTCACGGACCAATGCTGCGAGAACTCGTCGCGCATCTTCTTCAGCATCGCGTCCTTCTTCTCGCCGGTAAGCTTGGCGACCGAATGCGGATTATAACCATGCCAGCCGGCGAGGTCCTTGCCGTTGAACAGCGAGGTGAAGCCGGCCGGGGCGTCGGCGGCGATCAGGGCGGATGTCGCGAGGGCGAGGAGGGCGGGGAGAAGGCGCATGGCCGAAGAGGGTTTGGGGTAGGGGTAGGGATAGGGGGAGGGGGCCGGAATGATCAGAGGGGCTCGAGGGTGCAGCGCTTGACCTCGAAGGCGCCGCCTTCCACCTGCAGGCCGATGAAGCCTTCTGATAGGTTGGTGCCGGTGGCCTTGTTCACTTCCTTGCCGTTGACGAGGATCGTGACCGTATTCCCGTCGCAGACCGTGGTGAAGGTGTTCCATTCGCCGGCCGGCTTCTCGGCGTCGGCCTGCTTGCCGAGTCGATAGCCACGGATCTTGCCGGTCTTCTTGTCCTTGAGTTCGGTGCCGCCGGAGAGCGTGGCGCCGTTCCAGAAATAGAAGTCTCCCTGGTTCTTGTGCATGCCCTGACATTCGATGCTCTTCGGCCAGACCGCGTCCGGGGGCGTCATGTGGACGACCACGCCGGTGTTGCCGGGCTTGGTGAAGCGCCACTCGACCGTGAAGCGGTACTGCTTGTAGCTCTGGGTGGTGCGGAGGAAGCCGCTGGGCTTGCCGGTGCAGGCGAGCAGGCCGTCCTTGACGGACCATGAATCCTTGCCGGCTTCCGGGAAGACGACCCAACCGGCGGTGTCCTTGCCGTTGAAGAGTTCGGTCTTCGCGGACGGCGTGACGGCGTCGGCGGCGAAAGCGGAGGTGAAGGCGGAAGCCAGCAGGGCGGCCGCGAGGGCGAGGCGGGGGAGGGGCATGGGATGACCTTAGGCTTTCGCCCCTTCCGTTGAAGTCAAAACGCCGAAATTAAACGGCGTTAAAGTGTCGTTTACCGCTCAGGCCATGATGCCCTTCACGACCTTGCCGGCGACGCCCGTGAGGCGGACGTCGAGGCCTTGGAACTTCACGTTCAGGCGGTGATGGTCGATGCCCATGAGCGCGAGCATCGTGGCGTGCAGGTCGTGGACATCGACGACGTTCTCGACGGCGTTGTAGCCGAGTTCGTCGGTGGCGCCGTAGGTCGTGCCGGCCTTCACGCCGCCGCCGGCGAGGAAGACCGAGTAACCGGCGATATGGTGGTCGCGGCCGGTACCCTGGCCCATCGGCGTGCGACCGAATTCGCCGCCCCAAAGGATGAGGGTGTCGTCGAGCATGCCGCGCTCCTTGAGGTCGCGGATGAGGGCGCCGGTCGCCTTGTCGACGTCCTCCGCGCCCATCTTCATGCCGTTGTCGAGGCCTCCGTGGAGGTCCCAGGCGCGGTGGTAGAGCTGGATCATGCGCACGCCGCGCTCGGCGAGCCGGCGGGCCATGAGGCAGTTGGACGCGAAGGAGCCGTCGCCGATCTCCTTGATGCCGTAGGCTTCGATCGTCTTGGCGGATTCGCTCTTGAAGTCGAGCAGCTCGGGGACGCTGGACTGCATCTTGAAGGCCATCTCATACTGGGCCACGCGCGTGGCGATCTCCGGGTCGACGGTCTCCTGGGCCAGCTGGCCGTTGAGGCGGCGGATCTCGTCGATGACCTGGCGCTGCGTGCTCTGGCAGACGCCTTCGGGGTTGCCGATGTAGTGGACGGCCTCGCCCTTGGACTGGAACTGGATGCCTTGGTATTTGCTGGGCAGGACGCCGCTGGACCACTGGCGCGACGAGATCGGCTGCTGGCCGGTGCGGCCGGCGGAGGTCAGCACGATGTAACCCGGCAGGTTCTCCGTCTCGGAACCCAGCCCGTAGAGCAGCCAGGAGCCCATGCTCGGACGTCCCTTGATGATGGAGCCCGTGTTGAAGAAGGCATGGGCCGTGTCGTGGTTGATCTGCTCGGTCTTCAGGGAGCGCACGACGCAGAGTTCGTCGGCGACCGAACCGATGTGCGGGAAGATGTCCGTGATCTCGGTGCCGGACTTGCCCCATTTCTTGAATTCGAAGGAACCTCCGCGGGCCTTGAGGACGGCGCCTTGGAGCTGGGCGATCTGCTGGCCCTTGGTGAAGGACTCAGGAAAGGCCTGTCCGTGGAGCTTCCTGAGGACCGGCTTGTTGTCGAAGAGCTCGAGGTGGGGCGGGCCGCCCGCCATGCAGAGGAAGATGACGCGCTTTGCCTTCACCGGGAGGTGCGGGGCCTTGAGCACGCCCTTGGAGAAGGGCGCGGCCTGGAGGTCGCCGAAGCCGGATTTCGCGGCGAGCATGGCGAAGGCCGCGCTGCCGAGGCCGTAGGCGCTCTTCGTGAGGAAGCTCCGCCGGTTGATCGACAGGGCGTGGGCGACAGGGTCGTAAGGGCGCATGGGCTTAGTAGCGGGTGATCGCTTCGTGGGAGTTGAGGAGGACGCGGCAGGCCTGGGTCCAGGCGGCGAGTTCGGCCGGGTCGACGCCGGCGGGCGTCGGAGCCTGGCCGACCTTCAGGAGCTTCGATGCGTCATCGGGGTGGGCCTGATAATAGGCCTTCTGGTCGGCGACGAGTTTCTCGAGCGACGGACGTTCGGCGGCTTTGATCTCGCGGCCCACCGCCAGGCGGAAGGCGTAGGCGAGGCGATCGGTGCCGGCGGGCGAGGCCAGCAGGCGGGCGGCGAACGCGCGGGCGGCTTCGACGAAGGCCGGGTCGTTGAGCAGCGTCAGCGCCTGCTGCGGCGTGTTGCTGTAGCTGCGGAGGGCCGTGCATTCGTCGCGGGCGGGCGCGTCGAAGTTCACTAGCATCGGGTGCAGGAACATGCGTTGCCAGTGCATGTAGAGGCCGCGGCGCCACTGTTCCGGGCCGGTGCTGGCGACATAGGTGCGGTTCGGGAATTGGATCGGCTCGTAATAGCCGGCGGGCTGGTAGGGCTTCACGCTGGGGCCGCCGATGTCGGCCGCGTGGAGCAAGCCCGCGACGGCGAGCGCGTTGTCGCGGATGAATTCGGCGTCGAGCCGTCGGGGGTTCTGGGAAGCGAGCAGTCGGTTGGCCGGATCGATTTCCTTGAGGTCGGGGCGCAGGCTGCTGCTCTGGCGGTAGGTGTGGCTCGTGACCATCAGGCGGATCATGCGTTTCACGTCCCAGCCCTTGTCCCGGAATTCCAACGCGAGCCACTCGAGCAGTTCCGGGTGCGAGGGCAGTTCGCCCTGTGAGCCGAGGTCGTCGAGCACGGCGCTGAGGCCGGCGCCGTAGAAGGCCTGCCAGAGACGGTTCATGAAGGCCCGGGCCGTGATCGGGTTGTCCTTCGAAGTGATCCAATCGGCGAGATCGAGGCGGGTGAGGCGCCGCTGTTCGGTGCTCGTCCGCAGGCCCGGCAGGAAGGAAGGCGTCGCCGGCAGGACGACGGGGCCGGACTGGTCGAGGAAGTTGCCGCGCGGGAGCACGCGGACCGTGAGGGGTTTGGCCGCCTGCGTGACCATCGTCCAGGCGTAGCCTTGGTACTGGCGGCGGAGTTCGACGTTCAAGCCACGTGCCTTGAGCAGCGCCTCGCGCAGGTCGGCGGCGGAGGAGAGGTAGCTCGGCATGGAGGCCGTGGTCGGACGGACGGTGACCGCGGCCAGGTTGGCCGGGCTCGTGACCAGCAGCGGGTCATGGTGGCTCAGCGGAGAGAGGGAGACCTTCAGGGTCAGTGCCGGAGCGCTGTCGAGATGGACGACGAACTTTTCGTCCGGTCTCAGCGTGACCGGGGCGTCAAGGATCCAGACCGCATGGACGTCGGCGGAAGGCATCTTGAGCGACCACCCGCTGTTGATGTCCGTATGTTCGATGCCGCTGGTGTAGCGAGGCTCGCGGTGCGA
>VHCL01000060.1 GCA_016871725.1 Verrucomicrobiota bacterium
CGGCGACGGCCAGGACCGCGACGGCATCATCACCGTTCAGCGAGGCGGCGAGCGTGCCGGCGAATTCGGCGCCGTTGGCGCCGGCCGGACCGGCGAGGAGGCCGGCGAGCACAGGGCCCGGATTGGCGGCGGCTGCCGCGGTGGCGGCGGCCTTGGACCAGTCATCGGTCAGGCTGGCTTGGGCGGACAGGAGCAAGGCGCCCGCCGAAGCGTCCAGCGGGGCGGCCCCCATGGCGCGGAGGGCGGCCAGGCGGACGCGCGGCTCAGGGTCCTGCAAGGCCTTGGCGTAGACGGCGGCGGGAATCTTGCTGTGAGCGGCCTCGGCGACGAGGAAGGCGTTCTTGCGCACGGCGGCGTCCGCGTCGGAGCAGAGGGCCTGCAAGAGGCCGTCTTCGAGACGATCCAGACGCTGGAGAGCCCAGAGCGCGGCGATGCGGGCTTCGGCCCTGGCTTCGCTACGGACCATGGTCACGAGCGGACCGATGGCGGAGGCGAGCAGGCCCGCGTCCTTGTCCATGAGCACGCGCAGGGCGTTGAAGCGGACGACCTTGTTCGGGTGATCGAACGCGGCGACGAGTCCGGCGACGTCGGCCTTGGACAGGTCAGGGACGGCGAGCTTGGGCGCGGCGTCATGCTGGATGCGGTAGATACGGCCGAAGTAATGCTCGCGGTCCGGGCGCACGGAGGCGCCGGACTTGCTGTGCAGCGGGCCACGGGTGTCATTGTGAGCGACGACCGGGGTGTAGAAGTCGAGGACATACAGGGCGCCGTCCGGACCGAACGAGACGTCGATCGGGCAGAACCAGTGGTCCATCGAACGGAGCCACTCTCGGTCCTTGATCGTCACCTCGCCGAGGAAAGTCGGACCGCTGGGGACGAGTTTTTCGAAGTGGATGACGTCAAGGATGGGCTCGGTGATGAAGATGCCGTCGCGGTAATCCTCAGGCCAGGCGCCATGCTCCTGGACAGCTACGGAGCAGGCGGCGGTGTAGTAGCCGACCTGGTCGATCTGGAGCAGCGGGGCGCGGTCAGGGAGGTCGGTGCGGAGCACCGGCCGACGGGGATTCACGGAGCTGAAGGCCTTGGCGGGCGTACCCGGAGCCTTGGCGAGGATGGACTCAGGGATGACGGCATGCTGGATCGGGTTGCCGTTGGTGGCCTTGCCATGGAAGAACTCCATCTTGCCGGTGACCTCATTGCCGAAGCTGTTGCCGCCCTGCGAGGCGATCTGCTCGATGGCCGAACCGTCCGGCTTGAAACGGAACGTGCCGGCCGAGATACGGACCTTCTTCGCCGGATCGTTCGGGAACGTCGCTTCGCCGCCGCCGCCATGGCTGGCATAGATCCAACCGTCAGGCGCGAGGATGAAGTGATTGGCGACGAAGTGCGTGTCACCCGGGGTGAAGCCGCCGAAGAGCACGACTTCCTTGTCCGCCTTGCCATCGCCGTCCGTATCCCGGAGCCAGACGATGTTCGGCTGGGCGACGACGATGATGCCGTCCTTATAGTGGCAGAAGCCGGTGATGAGCTCGAGGCCTTCGTGGAAGAGCTGCTTCTGGTCGGCCTTGCCGTCGCCATCGGTGTCGACGAGGACGCTGATCTTGTCCTGGGCCGGGCGATCATAGCTGCCGGGTACCAGCACCCCGCCCTCACGCCAGGATTCGGCGGTCAGCGGTCGGCGGCCGTTCGGGTATTCCGGGGTCTCGGCGACCCAGAGGCGACCACGCTCGTCCCACTGCACGGCGATGGGCTTGTTGATGAGGGGCTCGGTCACGACGACGCTGGCCTTGAAGCCCGGCTGCAACTGGAAGGCGGCGATGGCCTTCTCGGCCCGGCTCGGTCCGCCGACCGGATAACGCAGGTCGACGAGGTCCTTGGCGGCGCAGAGCTCATCCACGTTGGCGCGGCGGGCGGCCCAGGCGATGCCGCGCTTGATGAAGGTGCGGTAGCTGGCGTGGGCGAGGGTCTCGGCCTCGCCCTGCAAGAAGACCGCCGAGCGGAGGCGCGCATTCTCGAAGACCCAGGCCTGCGGCTGGATGTCGTAGATGGAGGCCTTGTCGGAGACTTCGGTGATGTTCTTGCGGTTGGCGCTGACCTTCGAGGTGAACGAAGAAGCGAGCACGTGGATCTTCTCGTTGAGCTCGAGATTGAAGACCGTCTGGTCGGTCACGTCGAAAGTGGAGGCGTCCTTGGCGAGCGGATGGGCGTCGGTCCGGATGTTGAGCATCATCAGCGCGCGGAAGCGACGGCTCTCGGGAGTCCAGCCGGCGCCGAAGGTGTCGCGCGCCCAGGAGGCGGACGGACCGGCGATGGCGCCACGCAGGGCGACGAAGCCGATGCCGCGGTTCGAAAGGTCGGCCAGCGCCGCGCGGTCATGGACCTCGTAGGGCGTGTAATCTTTGCGATACAGGACGATGACCTCATCCTTCTCGTGCTTGGTGTCCAACAGGTCGCGCGGACGGTCGGCTTCGGTCACCGCGGCGCCGGCCTCCTTGAGTTCCGCGACGAGCGATTTGACGGCGGCCGGGTCGTCGGCGACGACGGTGACCTTGAGCGGCGCGGCGCCAAGGACGGCGGAAGCGAACGCCCAGGCGAGGCCTAGGAAGGGGGTGATGCGGGGAAGCATGGAGTCATCAAAGGAAGCCCCCTGCCGCCTACAACACTTAGCAGCACCCCCAGCCGCAACCCGACCCCTCTCAAATGCACATTTACCCCCGATTACGCCGCTCAGACCTCGGTCCGGAAGTGAGAAGGCGCATGCCCGGTCGACTTCTTGAAGGCGGAGGAGAAACTGTTGCCATTGGCGAAGCCGACCTTGCGGGCGATGACGGCGAGCTTGTCGTCGGACTCGCTGATCAGCCGGATGGCCTGCTGGATGCGGAGATGCGTCAGGTGGTTCATCGGCGTCCGGCCGATCTCCTTCAGGCACAGTCGGCGCAGGTGTTCGAAGCTGAGGCCGGACTCCTTGGCCAGCGACTTGGTATCCCAGGCGAAATCGAGCCGCCCCTGCACCTCGTCCCAGAGCCGCTGGACCCGCGGGTCGCCCCGGAAGCTGCCGGCGAAACTGCGTACGTAGTCGTAGGCGAGCTCGATCCATTGATGGCTGCGCCGCGAGACCCCGGCGCCTTGGAGCTCGGCGAGCAGGCCGGTGATGGCCGCGCGCAAGGGCTCGGCGTCGAAGTCGGCGAGCACGGGCGAACTGGCCCGGAAGATGGTGTTCGAACGCACGCCCCCGGCGAAGCGGATCCAACAGAAATCCCAGCGCCTGCTGCGGCCGATGCGGAAGGAGTTGCGGATCCCCGCCGGCTGCAGGCAGGCTTGGCCGGCCGCGATGGCGCGCCAGCGACCGTCGACCCAGACCTGGCCTTGTCCGGAAAGACAGGCCATGAAGAAGGCGCCGTCCTGGTTCGACCGGACGACCTCGTAAGGCGCCAGCATCTCGGCCACGCCGAGGTGGGCGATCTCGAAGAGACCGAGCTCCTTGCAGCGCACCCCGGCCAGCACCCACGGACGCTCGTCCCGATAGTCGGCGGCCACCACGATCCGGCGCCGGGAACGCGGATTCTCGATGTCCGTCTCGGAATGACGGAGTTGCGTCTCGCTGTAATGTTTTAAATCGCTCTTGCGGGCCACGTCCTTTGCATAAGACCTGTCTCCCCACGGAGCAACCCCCGACCACCCTCCCCCTCTCTTATCACCATGCCCAACCCCTGGACCGGAAAAGGAAACCCTTACACCCGCACCGAAGTCATCGAGCGCCTCCGCGACACGATGTCGAAGGGCAAGCCGATCATCGCCGCCGGCGCCGGCACGGGCATCAGCGCCAAGTTCATCGAACGGGGCGGCGCCGACCTGGTGATCGTCTATAACTCCGGCCGCTTCCGCATGGCCGGCCACGGCTCGACCGCCGGCATGATGGCCTACGGTGACGCCAACGCCGTCGCGATGGAGATCGGCGAGTATGAAGTCCTCCCCGTCGTCGAGGAGATCCCGGTCATCTGCGGCGTCCACGCCACCGACCCCCGCCGCCGCATGTGGCACTGGCTCGGCAAGGTGAAGGACATGGGTTTCTCCGGCATCAACAACTTCCCGACCCACACGATCATCGACGGCAAGTTCCGCCAGATCCTCGAGGAGACCGGCATGAGCGTGAAGAAGGAGTTCGAGACCGTCGCCCTCGCCCGCAAGATGGAGCTGTTCACCATCGTCTACGTCGGTTCGCCCGAAGAATCCAAGGCCATGGCCGAGGCCGGCGCCGACGTCATCATCGCCCACGTGGGCACCACGGTCGGCGGTTCGATCGGCGTGACCAACGCCACGATGAGCCTGCCGGAAGCCGCCAAGATCACCCAGGGCATCATCGACGCCGCGAAATCCGTCCGCAAGGACCTCATCTTCCTCAGCCACGGCGGCCCGATCAACACCCCCGAAGACGCCGCCTTCATCAACGAGCACACCGACACCGACGGTTTCGTCGGCGCCTCGAGCCTCGAACGCATGGCCGTCGAGCAGTCCCTCACCGACCTCACGAAGCGCTTCAAGCAGATCCCGGTGAAGCGGAAGTTCTTCTGAGCCCATGGCCACGATCGCGGTCCTCGGCACGCTGGACTCCAAGGGCGAGGAACACGCCTTCGTGGCCGCGCTCATCGCCCGGCACGGCCATAAGCCGCTGCTGATCGACGTCGGCACGGGCGGACCCACGACGGTCCGGCCCGACATCACCCGCGAACAGGTGGCCGCCGCGGCCGGCCTCGACCTGGCCGCGCTGATGGCCAAGCAAGACCGCGGCGAATGCGTGGTGGCCATGACCAAGGCCGCGCCCGCCTGCGTGGCCAAGCTCGCCGCCGAAGGCCGCATCGACGGCATCGTCTCCCTCGGCGGCGGCGGCGGCACGGCCATCGGCACGGCCGCCATGCGCGCCCTGCCCCTCGGGTTCCCGAAGCTGATGGTCTCGACCCTGGCCGCGGGCAACGTCGCCCCTTACCTCGGCACCAAGGACATCACGATGATGCCGAGCATCGCCGACGTGGCCGGCCTGAACCGTCTCTCCCGCGTCATCTTCACGCGCGCCGCCGGCGCCATCTGCGGCATGGTCGGCGCCGTCCCCGAAGTCGGCGCCGCGAAGCCGCTCATCGTCGCCAGCCAGTTCGGCAACACGACCACCTGCGTCACCGAAGCCAAGAAGGTCCTCGAAGCCGCCGGCTACGAGGTGTTGGTCTTCGCCGCCACGGGCACGGGAGGCCGGATCATGGAGTCGGTCATCGAGAGCGGCATCGTCGCCGGCGTGCTCGACCTCACCACGACCGAATGGGCCGACGAACTCGTCGGCGGGACCCTGAACGCCGGACCGGACCGCATGGACGCCGCCGCCAAGGCCAACATCCCGGTCGTCGTCGCCCCCGGCTGCCTCGACATGGTGAACTTCGGCGAGAAGGCCTCGGTGCCCGCCAAGTTCGCCGGACGTAACTTCTACGTCCATAATCCGCAGGTCACCCTCATGCGCACGACCGCCGAGGAGTGCCGTCAGCTCGGCGCGATCGTGGCGAAGAAGGCCAATGCCTACCAGGCCGGCACGGCCATCATGATCCCCAAGAAGGCCATCTCCGTCATCAGCGCCGCCGGCCAGCCCTTCCATGACGCCGCGGCCGACGAAGCCCTCTTCCACGCCCTGAAGGCGAACGCCAAGGTTCCCGTGCAGGAATTCGACCTCGCGATCAACGACAAGGAATTCGCCCAGACCTGCGCCTACAAGCTGATCGAGCTGATCGGCTGCCGTTCGTGAGCGAAGACGTCCCGGTCCGTCGTTGGGCGACGCTGGCGATGTTCTTCAACGTCGTCGCCTGGGGCATGTCGTGGGTCAACGTCCGGGCGGTCCTGCCGGAGGTCGGCGCCGGCCAGCTCGGGGCGATGCGCTACCTCATCGCCTCGGCGGTCATGCTGCCCATCTGGCTTTGCCGCGGACGACCCTTGCCCGCCCGCTCCGACTGGCCGACGGTCGCTTCGCTCGGGCTTTTCGGCTTCTGCCTCTACAACCTCGGCATCAACTACGGCGAACGGACCGTCAATGCCGGCACGGGCTCGATGCTCATCTCCTGCATCCCGGTCCTGGTCATCCTGCTCGGCGTGCTCACGGGGCGCGAAAAGGTCGGCCTGCTCGCCTGGCTGGGCATCGGACTCTCGATGAGCGGCGTCGTGCTCACCGCCGCCGGCTCCGAAACCGGACTGACGTTCAACCTAGGGTCTCTGCTGATCCTCGGCGCGGCCTTCTGCGCCGCGGTCCAGACCCTGATCAGCAAGGCGCTGACCCGACGCTATGCGGCGGTGGACGTGACCACCTGGGCCATCTGGCTGGGCACGCTAGGGCTGCTGCCTTTCTCCGAAGACCTCCCTGGCACGGCCGCCCGCCTCTCCGGCCTGGGCTGGCTGCATCTCGTCTTCCTCGGCATGGTCCCCGCGGCCCTGTGCTATACGATCTGGTCCTGGGTGCTGGTCACCCTGCCGATCACGACCGTGATGAGCGCGGTCTACGCCATCCCGGTCTTTTCCGTCTTCTTCGGCTGGCTGATCCTCGGCGAGCAGCCCTCCGCCCTGACCTTGGTCGGCGGCGCGGTCACCCTCGCCGGCGTCGCCTGGGTCCAGTCGTTGACCAGGCAGGAGAGAAGTTGATAGGTTGAACCGTTGGCCGGTTGAACAGACGAAGGCAACGGCGCCCATCATCCTTCTGGCCAACTGATCAACGGATCAACGGTTCAACTCTGTCATCACTTCCCCAACTCCGCCGCCGTCCACGGGGCGGTCCGACCCTTGGTCGCTTCGCGCACGGCCTTGACCTCCGCCGACGAGACCGCCGGAGCCGAATTGCCGAAGGCCGAGCGGACATACGTCAGGACGTCCGCGAGCTGCTGGTCGTCGAGGCCCATGGGCGGCATGGGGACGAGACCATAGTCCTTGCCAAGGACCTTGGTCGGACCGGAAAGGCCGTGGATCGTCAGTTTGATGAGCGTCTGCGGATCGCCAGCGACCCAATCGCTCTTGGCGAGCGGCGGATACACTCCGGTCAGACCCTGGCCCGCGGCCTGGTGGCAATTCAGGCAGAGGGCCTCGTAGATGGCCTGTCCGGGCGAGACGATGGCCGGGCCGCTGCTGGCGAGCTTCTTCAGGTAGGCGGCCTGCGGAGCGGGTAGTTCTTCGGCAAGCTGACCAGAGACTGGCAGCAGGTGCCGTACGGTCTGCTTCAGGGCGTAATCCAGGAACTTATCCGAGGGGTGATCGACCGCGCCGAGCGCGATACGGAGCGAAGCCTGACCACCGACATGGCTGAGGGCCACGACGGCTTCAAGTCGGACGCGCGGATGGCTGTCGGCGACGGCCTTGGCCAGTCGGGCCTGCGCATCGGGCAGCTGGGCCGCCCACTCCCCGGCGACACGGGCGGCGTAGGCCCGGATACGGAAGTCAGCGGAAGACTGGAGGCGATCCAGCAGCGCCGGACGGACCAACCCATGGGACTGCAGCACGCCGAGGGCTTCGAGGCATTGCGCATCGGCCCGGTCCTTCGCGATGAAAGCATCCGCCGCCGCGGCGACCTTGTCGTTCGGACGATAGAAGAGCAGCCGACGGGCATGAGTACGCGTCCAGCGTTCAGGCGACGCCAGCTGGGCGAAGAGCTCGGGCTCCGGCATCGCCACCAGATCCGGCTGTTTCACGGTCGGGAGACCTTTGGCCGTGATGCGCCAGATCCGGCCATGCGAACGGTCGCGCCGCGGATCGGCGTAACTAGCCTGATAGTGGCCGATGACGGCATTGAACCAATCGCAGGCATAGAGCGCGCCGTCGGGCCCGACGGAGACGTCCACCGGACGGAAGGCCTTGCTGGTCGAAATGATGGGACTGACGATCCGCTCGGTCTTGAAGCCGGCGCCGTCGTCGACGAAACGATGCAGGTCGACGGTGTTGCCATAATATCCGCCGATGAAGGCGGCGCCTTGGAGCTCCGGAGGCATCGCCTTGGTCCCGACGATTTCGACGGAATTGGACTTCAGCGGAGAATCGAAGAGCGCATGCGTGCCGGCGTATTCATCCGGCGTCTCGATGGCGCCCAATCCCGGCAGGCTGTAATAACCGGCGACGCGGTCACCGCTCTTGTGGAAAGGCTGGAAATGATCGTCGAACGCGACGCCCCAGCAGTTATGGCCGGCCTTCCCGTATTGGAAGAACGGCTGGAGACGCTGCCGCTTGTAGTCGTAGCGCATCAGGCCCGACTTGGGCAGGCTGACGATGCCGTAAGGCGTCTCGACGCGGGTGATGGCGTGCAGGCCTTGGCTCATCCAGAGCGTGCCGTCGGGACCATGGCTGACCGAGTTGACCAGCTGATGCGTGTCGCCGACGCCGAAGCCCGACATGAGCACCGTCGTGTCATCGGCCTTGCCGTCGCCGTCCTTGTCCGTGAGCAGGAGCAGGCGATCGAAATCGCAGACGATCAAGGAGATGAACCCGTCCTTCTCGACCAAAGGCTCGACGCCCTGGACCATCGTGAGGCCCTCGGCGAAGCGCACGGATTTGTCCGCCTTGCCGTCACCGTCGGTGTCCTCGAGCCGGAGGATGTAATCGCGCGGCTTCACGCCCGGCACGGCCTGCGGATAGGTCGGCGAACAGCAGACGTAAAGGCGACCCTTCGCATCCCAGGCGAATTGGGTTGGCTTCGCGACCCCGAGAGATTCGTCGGCGAACAGGTTCACGACGAAGCCGTCGGCGACCTTGAACGTGGCCTGCTCTTCGGGCGAGGTCATCACCTGCTCGGTGCCGACCTCGGGACCGGCCTGCGGGGCGGGTTCGACCGACTTCTCCCCGCGGGCCAAGGCCTGGATGTGCCGGTCCCAGGAAGCGACGAGCGGCTTGTATGCCTCGAAGTTCTGCTTGAGCGAAGGCACGGGCCCGAAGCCTTTGCCGTAGTTCTGCGAGATGCGGTCGCCGTAGACGAACGACCAGTTCGCGGGACGCCAGCAATCGGCCCAGAGCCGGTTCTTCTCGACGATGGCCGGACGCAGCCGGTCGGACAGTTCCTGATTGTCGGTCAGACCCAGCGCGTAGGCGACCTCCTGCCCGACGCTTGCCAGTCCCTTGGCGGTGAGATGCAAGCCATCCACGGACAGGTCGGCTTTGGTCACTTCGTCCAGCCTGACGAAGGGCAGGCCGCGCTGCCGGGCGATCTCGGCGACCGCGGCGGAATAGGCGGCGAGGTCCGCGAGCCTGGTGGGAGAGCGCAGGTCCGGCGGCCGGCTCGAAGGCATGAAGCCGGCCGGCGAAAGCAGCAGGATGCGCGGCGTATGACGGGAGAGGTCGTCGAGCAGCTTATGGTAGTCCGCCTTGAACCTCGCCAGGCCGCCCTGCCCTTGCAGAGCCTCGACCTGCCCGAACTGCACGATCAGGGTCGTCGCGCCGACGGTCTCGAGCTGGCCCTTCCACGGGCCGAAATTCAGGTCGCGCCACTGCTCATGCACCGTATCGGCCTCCCACGCCATCGAGCGGAAGGCGGGATGCTTGTCGGCGAAGGCCGTGGCGAGCCTCGACTCGATCTCGCCCGATTTGGCCTCGCGCACGAGGTTCTCCTGTCCGATGAAGACGACGACCTCGTCCGACCCGAGCGAGAATTTCCCGTCGCTGAACGGCGCCGGCGGCGTCCACGCCGTCT
>VHCL01000061.1 GCA_016871725.1 Verrucomicrobiota bacterium
AGCGATTTCTCGGTCAAGGAGCCGCTGGATATCATCAAACTGGTCTTCGTCCTCGCGCCGGCTTTCCCGTTTCTCCTGCTCGCCGGCGTCGCGGCGATGCTGAAAGATCGGTTCCTCCTGACCGGGATGACCGTCATCGCCGTCCTCCTTATCCTGAGCTGCGGATTCTACCTGGCGGCGCAGGCCGAGCATCGGGTCCGGCCGGACGGCGCGAATCATGCGCTCGCCTACCTGATCGTGCCGTTCCTCCAGGTGCCGGCCGTTTTTACGGCCCTCGGCGTCCTTGCGATCTGGCGCGCCGTGCTTGGCCGACGGGACTGAGCGACGCCGATCGAAGAGGGACGGGTCATTTACGGGCCACGAAGTCGCGGGCGTAGGCCTCGGCGAAATAACTGAGGATCACGTCGGCGCCGGAGCGGCGGATGGCGAGCAGCGACTCGTCGCGCGTGGCGCGGAGGTCGAGCCAGCCTTTTTCGGCGGCGGCGTGCAGCTGGGCGTATTCGCCCGAGACCTGGTAGGCGGCGATCGGGAGGTTCGTCGACTCCCGCAGGTCGCGGATGATGTCGAGATAGGCGCCGGCCGGCTTCACCATCAGGAGGTCGGCGCCTTCTTCCGCGTCGAGGAGCGCCTCGCGGGCGGCTTCGCGGCGGTTGGCCGGGTTCATCTGATAGCTGGCCTTGGAAATCGGGGCTTCGCCGGCCTTGCGCGCGCTGCCGACGGCGTCGCGGAACGGGCCGTAGAAGGCCGAGGCGAACTTGGCGGAGTAGGCGAGGATGCCCGTGCCGGTGTGGCCGGCGGCATCAAGTCCCTTGCGGATGGCCTTCACGCGTCCGTCCATCATGTCGGACGGGGCGACGAAATCGGCGCCGGCCTGGGCGGTGAAGACGGACATCTTCACGAGCGCTTCGACGGTGCGGTCGTTGTCCACGTCGGTGCCGGCGGCGTTCAGGACGCCGTCATGGCCGTGCGTGGTGTAAGGGTCGAGGGCGATGTCCGCGAAGATCACCGTGCCGGGCGACTTGGCCTTCACTTCGCGGATGGCGCGATAGGCGAGGTTCGAGGGATTGAGCGCTTCGGCTCCTTCGGCGGTCTTGCGGGCCCGGTCGACCTTCGGGAAGAGGGCCACGCCGTGGATGCCGAGGGCGAGCAGTTCCGCACACTTGGCTCCTACGTGGGTGAGCGGGATGCGGCTGACGCCCGGGAGGGAGCCGACGGGTTCGGCCACGTCGCCTTCCGTGACGAAGAGCGGCTGGATCAGGTGGCGGGGCTCGACGACCGTTTCGCCGAGCATGGCACGGATGCTGGCCGTGGCGCGCAGGCGGCGGAGGCGGACGGACTGGTCGAGGGGGGCCGACATCGGAGGATTTAGTTAGGGGTGGGGGCGGGGAAGGGCAACGGCGAAGCCAGCGTGGGCATCAGCCAGTGGGACACTTTGTCATCCTGACCCGCCTGAGACAGGGACAGCCGCTGCCGTGCCCTGCTAAAACCTCAATAAAAGCAGGATTTTCCCTTGGCACACGCCCTGCCTGTTAGGGGCATACCCATCTACCAAAATACCATATGAGCAAAATCATCGGCATCGACCTCGGCACCACCAACTCCTGCATGGCCGTCCTGGAAGCAGGCGAGTCCGTGGTCATCTCCAATTCCGAAGGCGCGCGCACCACGCCCTCCATCGTCGCCTTCACCAAGAACGGCGACATCCTCGTCGGCCAGGCCGCCAAGCGCCAGGCCGTCACCAACCCGAAGAACACGATCTTCTCCGCGAAGCGCCTCATCGGCCGCAAGTTCGCGGAAGTGAAGGCCATCGCCGCCAAGCTCCCGTACAAGGTCGTCGAGGGCAAGAACGGCGACGCCGCCATCGAATGCGAAGTCGACGGCAAGCCCCGCGTCTTCGCCCCGGAAGAGATCTCTGCCAAGGTCCTCGCCAAGCTCAAGGCCGACGCCGAAGCCTACCTCGGCGAGAAGGTCACGCAGGCCGTGATCACCGTCCCCGCCTACTTCAACGACTCGCAGCGCCAGGCCACCAAGGACGCCGGCACCATCGCGGGCCTCGAGGTGCTCCGTATCGTCAACGAGCCCACCGCGGCCTCCCTCGCCTACGGTCTCGACAAGAAGGGCGACGAGAAGATCGCGGTCTATGACCTCGGCGGCGGCACCTTCGACGTCTCGGTCCTCGAGATCGGCGGCGGCGTCTTCGAAGTGAAGGCCACCAACGGCGACACCGAGCTCGGCGGCGACAACTGGGACGAGCGCATCATCCAGTGGCTCATCGACGGCTTCAAGACCGAGTCCGGCATCGACCTCTCCAAGGACGCCATGGCCCGCCAGCGCCTCAAGGAAGAAGCCGAGAAGGCCAAGATCGCCCTCTCGTCCTCGAACTCCGTGGACATCAACCTGCCGTTCATCACCGCGGACGCCTCCGGCCCGAAGCACCTGAACGTCACCCTCACCCGCGCCCAGATGGAGAAGGTCTGCGACGACCTCTCCGAGCGCACCCGCAAGCCCTTCGAGTCCTGCCTCAAGGACGCCGACCTCAAGATGGCCCAGGTCGACGAGCTCGTCCTCGTCGGCGGCATGACCCGCATGCCCAAGATCATCGAGATCGCCCGCAGCCTCGCCGGCAAGGAGCCCCATAAGGGCGTCAACCCGGACGAAGTCGTGGCCATCGGCGCCGCCATCCAGGCCGGCGTGCTCAAGGGCGACGTGAAGGACGTCCTCCTCCTCGACGTGACCCCGCTCACGCTCTCCATCGAGACCATGGGCAGCGTCGCCACGCCGATGATCGAGCGCAACACGACCATCCCGACCAAGAAGTCGCAGGTCTTCTCCACCGCCGCCGACAACCAGCCGGCCGTCGACATCGTCATCGTCCAGGGCGAACGCCCGATGGCGAAGGACAACAAGCAGCTCGGCACGTTCAAGCTCGACGGCATCAAGCCGGCGCGCCGCGGCGAGCCGCAGATCGAGGTGACCTTCGACATCGACGCCAACGGCATCCTGCACGTCTCGGCCGTCGACAAGGGTTCGGGCAAGGAGCAGAAGATCTCCATCACGGGCTCCTCGGGCCTCTCCAAGGAGGAAGTCGAGAAGCTCCGCAAGGAAGCCGAACTCCACGCCGAGGAGGACAAGAAGGTCCGCGAGCTCGCCGAAGCCCGCAACCGCCTCGATGCCGGCGTCTTCGCCGCCGAGAAGTTCATCGCCGACAACGGCGAGAAGATGCCCGCCGACGCCAAGACCGCCGCGGAAGCCGCGCTCAAGGAAGCCCAGGAAGCCCTCAGGAAGACCGACGCCACCGCCGAGGACTTCGAGAAGGCCGCCACGGCCCTCCAGACCGCGCTCATGGCCGCCGCCCAGGCCGTGCCGCCCGCCGCCGGCGAACAGCCGCAGGCCGACGCCGGTCCAGCCCCCGAAGGCAAGAAGAAGTCCAAGGAGGGCAAGGTGGTCGACGGCGACTTCGAGGTCGTCGACGACGGCAAGAAGTAAGCGTCGCGTCGCGACGCAGAGCCTGGGCTAGGGTTAGGGCCTGGTAAGGTGAAACAAGCAAAGGGCCGGGGTCGCGAGACTCCGGCCCTTATTGTTCAGGCCTTGCCGGTCGCGACGTCGGTGATGTCGTCCGCCGCCGAGGAATCCTCGCTGATCACGGTGAAGTCGGTGCCGGTGACGAGCTCGCCGGGCATGCCTTCCATCAGTCGCACGGCGATGCGCAGTCCCGGGTGCCGCTTGGCCAGCCCGTGCAGGAGCGGGCCCGGCTCGGCGATCGGGCAGCAGACCAGCAGCGAGCCGGCCTCGGCGAGTCCGGCTTCGTTGAGCACTTCGAGCGAACCGCCGTCGCCGCAGAGCGCGCGGACGCCGGCTTTCTGGAGACGTCGCACGAGGACGATGTCGCTGTCGATGATGGTGAGCGGGATGCCCTTCTGGCGGAGGTCTTCGCCGACCCGCCGGCCGACGTCGCCGTAGCCCACGATGATCGCATGCCCGGGGATGACCGCCTGGCCTACGGTCGGCCGGCTGGCGGCCCGACGCACGCGCTGGCGGAGCCGTCGGTAGAGGCTGGGGTTGAGCGCGATCGAGATCATCGAGGACGCGACGAGTCCGTTCCAGACCGGTTGGCCGATGAGGCCCAAGGCCTTGGCCGAAGCGCCCAGCACGAAGGTGAATTCGCCGATCTGGCTCAAGGCCGCCCCGATCTGCAGGGCCAGCGGACGGGTCTCGCCGGTGAGTCGGACGAGCAGGGACGCCGCGAGCGGCTTGCCGACCAGCACCACGCCGAGGAGCACCAGCACGGGCAACGGGTGGGCGATGAGGTCGGCCGGGTCGAAGAGCAGGCCGACCGAAACGAAGAAGAGCACCGCGAAGGCGTCGCGCAATGGCAACGCCTCGGCCGCGGCCCGGGCCGAGAATTCCGAACGGCCGACGACGAGGCCCGCCAGGAAGGCGCCCAGCGCCATCGACACGCCGAAGAACTTCGCGGCGAGCAGCGCCATCCCGGGCGCCAGCGCGAGCGTGGCGAGGGTGAAGAGCTCGCGGGACTTGGTCGCGTTGACCTTGGCGAGCATCCAAGGGATGACGCGTCCCCCGATCAGGATGGCCAGCGTGGCGCAGAGCGCGACCTTGGCCGCGGCGAGGAGGAGCGGGGTCGCGAGACGTCCGAGGTCGCCGGAGCCTTCCTGGGCCAGGACGGGCAAGGCGACGAGCAGCAGGACGGTGAGCAGGTCCTCGACCACCACCCAGCCGACGGCGATGTGGCCGGCACGCGTGGACAAGTCGCGGTTCTCGCCGAGCACCCGCATGAGCACGACGGTGCTGGCCACCGAGATCGCGAGACCGGCCACGAGGGCCTCGTCGGGAGGGATACCGATGGCGGCGAGCCCGCCCCAGGTCAGCAGGGTGGTGAGCATGCTGGTGAGCAGGGCGCCGGGGACGGAGACGCGCCAGACGGCGAAGAGTTCGTCGAGGTGGAACTTCAGGCCGACGCCGAACATGAGCAGGATGATGCCCATTTCGGCGAACTGCTCGGCGACCTGGAGATTGGCGGTGAAGCCCGGGGTGTGGGGGCCTACGGCCACGCCCGCCAGCAGGAAGCCAACCACCGGGGATAGTCCCAGCCGGTGGGCGAGGTAGCCTAGGACCAGGGCCGCGGCCATGGCGGCGGCGAAAGTCAGCACGATGTCGTTGCCCATCGCCTGCTAGGTAGGCCTTCGGCGGGAGACCGCAAGCCTCGCCCGACTTCGCTCGACGCTTGCCCCGCAGGGTCCCCTGCATACCTCTGGTCAGGTGAATACCTCGGAGCAGCTTTTCCAACGCGCCCTCGCGATGATCCCGGGCGGCGTCAATTCCCCGGTCCGCGCCTTCCGCTCGGTCGGTGGCACCCCTTTCTTCACCAAATCGGCCAACGGCGCCCGGCTGACGACGGCCGATGGTCAGGAACTGGTGGACTTCGTCCTGACCTGGGGTCCGGCCATCCACGGCCATAACGACCCGGACATCCGCGCGGCGGTCCGCGAGGCCCTCGACCGCGGCACGAGCTTCGGCACGCCGAATCCGCTCGAGGTCGAGATGGCCGAACTGATCCTGTCCTGCGTCCCGGCGGTGAAGAAGGTCCGCATGACCAACAGCGGCACCGAGGCCACGATGTCGGCCATCCGCCTCGCCCGTGGCTACACCGGTCGCCCGAAGATCATCAAGTTCTCGGGCTGCTACCACGGCCACGTCGATTCGCTCCTCGTCAAGGCCGGCTCGGGCGCGCTCACGCAGGGTAACCCCGACTCCGCCGGCGTGACGCCCGGCACCGCCGCCGACACGCTCGTCGCGGAATATAATAATCTTCCGGCGCTCGCCGCGCTCTTCGACGCCAATGCCGGCCAGATCGCCGGCCTCATCGTCGAGCCGTTCCCGGCCAACGTCGGCCTGATCCTGCCCGATGCCGGTTTCCTCGCGGGTCTCCGTGAGCTCTGCACGAAGCATGGTGCGGTGCTGATCTTCGACGAGGTGATGACGGGCTTCCGCCTTTCCCTCGCGGGGACGCAGGGCCTGCACGACGTGGTCCCGGACCTCGTCTGCATGGGCAAGATCATCGGCGGCGGCCTCCCGGTCGGCGCCTTCGGCGGCAAGGTCGAGATCATGGACAAGCTCGCCCCGCTCGGCCCGGTCTACCAGGCCGGCACGCTCTCGGGCAATCCGCTCGCCATGGCCGCCGGCCTCGCGTCCGTCCGCAAGCTCAAGGCGCAGAACCCGTTCGCGCGTCTCGACGTCCTCGGCCGTCGCGTCCGCGACACGCTCCTCGCCGCCGCGCAGGCCAAGGGCATCCCGCTGCAGGTCCCGCAGGTCGGCTCGATGTTCTCCCTCTACTTCAACACCCAGAAGGTCCGCAACTACGACCAGGCCGTCGCCTCGAATGGTGACCTGTATCGTAAGGTCTTCCGCACCGCGCTCGACAAGGGCGTGTACCTCGCGCCTTCGCCTTACGAGACTGCGTTCATCTCCACCGCCCACGAAGGCAAGGACATCGACAAGGCCTGCGAAGTCCTCGACGCCGCCGTGCGCGCCCTCTGATCATGCCCAAACTCGCTTTCATCGGTTCCGGACGCATGGCAGGCGCCATGGTGCAGGGCCTTCTTCGCTCGGGCGCCTGCGCCCCGGCTGATATCGCCGTCATCGGCGGCAACGATTCCACGGCCGCCGACCTGTCCGAGGCCACCGGCGTCCGCGTGGCCGCGACGCCCGCCGAGCTCCTGACCGGCGCCGACGCGGTCGTGCTGGCCTGCAAGCCGCAGCAGTTCGCCGACCTGGACAAGTCCTACGCCTCGCTCGCCCAGGGCAAGCTCGTGCTCTCCATCCTCGCCGGCACCCGCCTCGCGACCATCAGCGCCTTCTTCACGTCCGCCCGCAATGTCGCCCGCGCGATGCCGAACACTCCTGGCGCGGTCGGTCAGGGCATCAGCGCCCGTTGTTCCGCGACACCGCTGGCGGCCGCCGACGCCCGGATCGTCGACGCCATCCTCTCCGGCCTCGGTCAGGTCATGGAATTGCCTGAGTCCATGTTCGACGCCGTCACCGCCGTCTCCGGCAGCGGCCCTGGTTTCTTCTTCGAATACGTCGCCGCCTACGAAGAAGCCGCGGTCGCCTTGGGCTTCACGCCCGAGCAGGCCAAGCTCCTTGTTCGTCAGACCTTTTCCGGTTCGCTCGCGCTCCTCGCCGCCACCGGCGAGACGCCGGTGAATCTCCGCATCCAGGTCACCTCGCCCGGCGGCACGACCAAGGCCGGCCTCGATGCGCTGGAAGCCGGCAAGTTCCGCGCGATCGTCGCCTCCGCCCTTATCGCCGCCAAACAGCGCGGCGAAGAGCTCGGGAAGAAGTAAGCGTTCGCCGGTCTTACGGGTAGGGTCAGCACTGCGTGCTGACCTAGCAGGCGTACGATTTCACGCTTTCCCGATCGGGGGTCCGCCCTGGGACGATGCTCGAATCATCCGTCGGCGCAGATCCCAGCAGTTGAGTACGGCCAAGATCGGAGGGGCGACGGTCATGACGGCCACCCCGAACATCATCCTCAGCATGTATTCATAATTCCGGCTGACCCATTCCCAGTGGCTCAACCGAAACTGTGGGTCGACGAGCGGGCCGCCGGCGGCAAGGCACGTCACATTGAGTGCGATGAAGGTCGCGGCCATCAGCGCCAATCCCAGTCCCAGCAGGCCCAAAGGTACGACCGTCCACAGGCTGAATCTCGGCAGCCAGCGTCCGAAAATCCAGGTGAGCAGCACCGCCGGCGGAACGCAGGCGAGCAGCATCACCAAGAAGAAAAGGAAGAATGAAGGGTCCGACAGGATGGAGGCGCGTCCATCCAGCGCCGTGAAGATTGTTACGACGACGAGGGTCCAGAGCAGGCCGTAGGTCGAGCCGAGCAGGACGACTCCGGGGGGTCGCTTCGACCGATCAGCATCAAGTTTTACGTCCGACATGGGAGTCGTCCTTCGTGACGAGTCGGGTCAGAGGGCCGGTTGATTCACCCGCCTCCAAAGGTCCCAGGTGTTGAGCGCCGCCAATGGGATGAGCGCGATGGCGAGGACCGAGAAGAACGCCATGGCGGGATGGATGAAGACGCATCCGAGGGTGAGCTGGCCCCAGGGTTCGGTCGGCTTAGCCAGGATCCAGCAAAACTGGGCGTAAA
Source organism: Verrucomicrobiota bacterium (assembly GCA_016871725.1). Lineage (GTDB taxonomy): Bacteria > Verrucomicrobiota > Verrucomicrobiia > Opitutales > UBA953 > UBA953. Next base: position 8,171 of record VHCL01000061.1, read on the forward strand.
GGAAGCCGTAGAGGGTCGCGCCGATCAGCAGCGCCAACGGACCCCAAAGGAACAGCGTCTTGGCGGCGCGTCCTTTGAGAAACCGGCGGAAGAGGGCGGTGATGGCCACGCCGGTCAGGCTGCTCGCGATCAGCATGGCGAAGCAGACGCCCCACTGCATCGGATACGCTCTGAAGTTCTCCGGACCGTCGAAGTGATTGAACAGAGGGGTCGGGTTCATGATGATGATCGGTACGAGCGACCAGAGGGCGCCATAGAGCAGGCCCAGCCGGTTGTTTCTCCAGAAGGTCGCCACATTTGTCATAGGACTATTCTTACTCAGGTCACGAAATCCGCCAACTTTCTATATGCCGAATATGTGCAAGTGGGCCGGGTTATCTCGCCCATTAGGAAGCCGCAGAGGCGCGGATTAATGCCGTTTTAAGCAATCTATTCGAGGCGGAGGACAGCACGTGGTGCTGTCCCTGCCTATTTACCCCCGATACTCGATACTCCAGACTCTATACTCTCACCCGCCTACTTCTTCTTGGCCTTCTTGCCGGCTTGTCCGCCGGGGAGGCGCTTCTGGCCTTGGTTGGGCAGGGGGCCGGCGAGGGGAGGGGTCTCGAAATACTTGCCGTCTTCGAGCATGCGAGGGTCACCGGTTTCGCGGAGGATCGTGAAGAGGCGCTCGGTCATCTCCTTGCGCACGGCGGCGTAGGCGGGTGACTCGGCCACGTTGTTCATCTCGTGCGGGTCGGCCTTCAGGTCGTAGAGTTCGAACATCGGACGGCGACCGTAGAACTTCTCGAAGAGCGCCGACCACTCGGGAGATTTGCGGGCGCCGACGAACCAAGCCTTGGTCGGGCCGGCATCGTCGTCGGGCAGCGTCACGAACGTCGTCTGGGCGAGCTCTGCGAAGGTCGGCTCATCGGCGCCGTCGAGGCGATAGGGATTACCCAGCGGCCAGCGCTCGGGCTTGAAGTTGACGATGAGCACATGGTCCTGAGTACGCAGGGCGCGCTGCGGGTAGGGCGAGTAGTCCGGACGCGCGATCTCGACGTGACGCTCGCGGCCGGCGACGACCCAGGTGCGGGTCGGGTCGACCTGGCCTTGGCGGTCCGACTTCAGGACGTTCCAGAGCGAACGGCCCGTCATGACCGCGGGCGGCTTCACGCCCCCGGCTTCGAGGAAGGTCGGGGCCAGGTCGGGCAAGGTCACCATGTCGTCCACCACGCGTCCGCCCTGCACGCCGACACCCGCGATGATGAGCGAGACGCCGGTACCGAAACCGTAGAGGTTGCACTTGCCGTGCGGGAAGCCCGGGGCGCCATGGTCGCCGCTCACGGCGATCAGCGTCTTGCTGCGTTCGCCGGCGCGGTCGAGTTCTTCGAGCAGCACGCCCATCGCGGCGTCGAGGG
>VHCL01000062.1 GCA_016871725.1 Verrucomicrobiota bacterium
GAGGGTCTCCGTCCGGCCGTCGGGGTAGGTCACCTCGTAACGGAAAGCCGCCCCTCTGGTGTGCATGTGCGGCATGAAGCCCATGACGGGCATGTCGAAGGGGACCCTCTGCGTATGCGTCTCGACGTGACGGGCGGCGCCGGGCGGGATGGACAGGCGCGGGTTGGCCAGCGGCGCGGTGCGCACCTCGTGCGTCGGCGGCTTGGTCGCGAAGACCAGACCCATCTTGAGACGTTCCTTCTTGGCCTTGCCGTTAGGGGTGTAGTGGATCTGGAAGCTGACTCTGGCGCCGGCCGGCAGCTTGCGCGCGAAACCTTCGGGGTAGACGGCGGAGCCGTTGCCGGGCACGTAGGCGGCCCAGTAGCCTTCGCGGCCTTCGTCGGCCTTGGTCACCTTCGAGCCCGGGGTGTGCACACGGACGATCACATGATGGACGACATCGCGCTCGCTCGGGAGGATTTCGTAGGCGGTCACCCAGCGGTCTTCCTTCAGCTCGGTCTGCACGATGTCGTGCGCGTAGGGCATGAAGCCGTCGGCCTTGATGTCATAGGCTTTGCTGAGCTGGACGACCAAGTCGGGCTTTCCGATGCTCCATTCCGAGGGGTAAGTCCGCTTCAGGGGCGCGTGCGCGGGGTCTCCGACCGGCCGATCCTTGGAGTCGATCCAGGCGATGAGGTCGGATTTGTCCTTGGCGGAGAGGCTGCAGTCATTGGCCCAAGGATTCTTTTCGGCGTCCTTCTCGACGGCTGCGAACCAAGGCGGCATGGTGCCCTCCGAGACGACGCGCTTGATGACCTTCGCGCGGTCCTTGACCTCGTCGAGATCGTCCAGCGCGAACGGGGCGATGCCGTCGTCGCGGTGGCAGGAGACGCAGTTCTGCTGCAGGATGCGCGCGACGTCGCGGTGATAGGTCACCGTGGCCGTCTTGGTAGCTTTGGCCGCTGCGGGTAGGTCCAGTTCGCACCCGGGGGCTGCGGTGGCCTGCACGGCGGGCTTTTCGCCGCGGAGCAGGGCGGCGATGGCGTCACGGAGGTAGGCGTGCTTCGGTGCGTCGAGGTTGTAGTTCACGCCGTATTGGTCGTCCAGGGCGCCGCGGTAGACGAGCGTCCGCGCCGGATCCAGGAGGAAGACCTCCGTGGTCGTGCGGGCGCCGAGCGCCATGCTGAGTTTCTGGTCGGTGTCGTGGACGTAGGCGGCCGACATGCCCGCCGCCGCCAGCTGGGCGCGGATGTCCTCCGGCTTCTCGCTGCCGAGGGCGTTGACGAGCAGCAGGCCCAGGTCCTGTGCCTTCAGTTCGGCGCTCAGCTTGGCCACCGAAGGCAGGTAACGTTTGCTGACCGGGCAGGTGGCGCTCGTCATGATGACGACGAGACCCTTGTGGTCCTTGAAGGAGCTCAGGCTGAGCTCCTTCCCGTCCAGCGTACGGAATTTTCCATCCTCGACCATGCGGCCGACGCCGACCTCGCCCGGCTTGAGCCGCTCCGGGCCGCTGGTAACGTCTGCTTGCTTGGCCGGCTGGGTGGTCGCTGGGCTAGGCGTCAGACCCGTGCGGGACACCTTGGCGTATTCCTCGGGAGTGATGGCGCCGTCTTTGTCCAGGTCGTAGCGGGCGAAAGCCGGTTTGCTCCGCAGCTCGTCCGGCGTGACCTTGCCGTTGCGATCACGATCGAAACGCTCAAAGACGCCATCGCTGGACTGAGCCCAGGTCAGCAAGGGCAGTAAAAGCCAAGGGAGGGTCGATTTCATGTCGCAGGATCGTCTCATCCAACCCCTGCGAGGCTCAATGGTTGCGACTCCGTCCCAAGGTCGTCGCCTATGCCAGCAGGGGTTTGAGGACCTTGGCGGGGTTGACCCCGGTCAGGCGGACGTCGAGGCCCTGGGACTTCACGCTGAGGCGCTCATGGTTGAGGCCCATCTGGTGGAGCAGGGTGGCGTGGATGTCGCGGACGTGCACGGGGTCCTTGACCGCCCCGAAGCCGAACTCGTCGGTCTCGCCCCAGGTCATGCCCGGGCGGAAGCCGCCGCCGGCGAACCACATGGTGAAGGCGTCGATGTGATGGTTACGGCCGGTGAACTCGCGGACCTCGCCCATCGGGGTGCGGCCGAACTCGCCGCCCCAGACGACGATCGTGTCGTCGAGGAGCCCGCGGGACTTGAGGTCGCGGACGAGCGCGGCGCAGGCCTGGTCGATGTCCTTGGCCTTCATCGGCAGATGCTTCTGCAGGTTCTCGGTGACGCCGCCGTGGTGATCCCAGTTGGTGTCGTAGAGCTGGATGAAGCGCACGCCGCGCTCGACGAGACGACGGGCGAGCAGGCAATTGCGCGCGAAGCTGGCTTCGGTGGGATCCTTGATGCCGTAGAGGTCGAGGGTCGCCTTGCTCTCGCCCTTGAGGTCCATGACCGCGGGCGCGCTCGTCTGCATGCGGTAGGCCATCTCGTAGGCGTTGAGGCGCGCGGAGATCTCGTCGTCGCCCGTCTTCGCCAGGCGGCCGGCGTTGAGTTCGCGGACGGCGTCGATGACCTTCCGCTGGTCGGCGGCGGCCACGCCCTGCGGGTTCGTGAGGTTCAGGATGGGTTCGCCCTGGGCGCGCAAGGGCACGCCCTGATAGGTGCTCGGGAGCATGCCGCTGCTCCAGAGCGAGGCGCCGCCGCGGGGGCCGCGCGGGCCGCTCTGCAGCACCACGAAGCCGGGCAGGTCGGCGCATTCGCTGCCGAGGCCGTAAGTCATCCACGCGCCCATGCTCGGGCGGCCGAACAGTCCGCTGCCGGTGTTCATGAACAGCTTCGCCGGAGCGTGGTTGAAGAGGTCGGTCTTGCAGGTCTTGACGAAGCAGAGGTCGTCGGCGATCGCCGCCGTGTGCGGGAGCATGTCGCTCACCCACGCGCCGCTCTGGCCGTGCTGCTTGAACTGCTTGTCATGCCCGAGCAGGTTGATGCGGTGGCTCGAGCCCATGAACGCGAAGCGCTTGCCTTCGATGAAGCTGGCCGGGATGGGCTGGCCGTTGAGTGCGTTGAGCTTCGGCTTGTGATCGAAGAATTCCAGCTGGCTGGGTCCGCCGGCCATGAAGAGGTAGATGATGCTCTTGGCCTTGGGGCGGTGGTGCGGCGTCTTCGGCGCGAGCGGGTCGGCGGTCGGCGCGGGCTTGTCCTGGGCGAGCAGGGAGGACAGGGCGATCGAGCCGAGGCCTACGCCGCAGTCGCGGAAGAAGTGCCGGCGGGTGCGGCCGAGGAGGCGGAAGGAGTCAGTCACGGGTGATGGTCTCGTCGAGATTAAGGAGGGCGCGTGCGGCCGACAGTCGGTCGAGCTTGCCGAGTACGGCGAGTTCGGCGGCTTCGGGCGCGCGGGAAGTGCAGCGACGGAAGGCGGCGGCGAGGCCTTCCTTTTCGATCACCTTGGCCATCGCCTGGGCGGCGGCGAAGAAGGCCGGATCGTTCAGCAGCGTCAGGGCCTGCAGCGGGGTGTTGCTGCGATTGCGTCGCGTGCACGTGGACAGGCCGTCCGGGGCGTCGAAGACCGCGAAGGCGGGCGGCGGGGTCACGCGGTAGGTGAAGGTGTAGAGACCGCGGCGGGTGCGGTCCGGGCCCTGGCTGGTGTTCCAGACGCGCTTCACCTGACCGAGCGACATCACCCCGTCGGGGATCGGCGGGAAGACGGGCGGTCCGCCGACCTTGGTGGTGAGAAGTCCGCTGGCGACGAGGGCGGAGTCGCGCACGAGTTCGGCGTCGAGACGCAGGCGGGTCTGCCGGGCGAGCAGGCGGTTGTCGGGGTCCTTCTCGACGAGGTCGGCGCGGTTCGCGGAATCGCGACGGTAGGTCTGCGTGAGCACGATCGTGCGATGCAGGGACTTGAGGCTCCAGCCGCGCTCGAGGAATTCCACGGCGAGCCAGTCGAGCAGCTCGGGGTGGGAGGGCGGGGTGCCCTGCGAGCCGAAGTCGTTCTCGGTCTCGACGAGGCCGCGGCCGAAGTAGGCCTGCCAGACGCGGTTGGCGATGACGCGGGCGGTGAGCGGATTCTCCTTCGCGACGACCCAACGCGCCAGGTCGAGGCGGTCGACCGTGCCGGCGTCAGGCTTGAACGCGTGCAGGGTCGCGAGGACTCCCGGCGAGACTTCTTCGGCCGGACGCGTGAAGTCGCCGGCGGTCAGCAGGTGCGTCTTGCGGGGCTTGGCGAGTTCCTTGAGCACGAGCGTCGTCGGGGCGGCGTCGCGGAGGTCGGCGGCGTCCTTGGCTTTCTTCTGCAGGGCTTTGAAGGTCTTGTCCGCGGCGCCCGGGCTGGCGGCGAACAGAAGGGCGCGTTCCGTGACGTTCCGCTTCGCAGCGGGCTTGCGCAGGGCGGCCTTCACCGGACCGGAAAGCTTGGCGGTCGTGGCCTTGGTCAGGCCGGACTCCCATTGCTCCAGCGCGGCGGCACGCTGGTCGAGCCAGGCGCCGAGCGCTTTCTCCGCATCTCGGGCCGCGGCGGCCAGCTTGGCTTCGTCGCGGGCCGGATCCGACACCTTCATCGTCGGTTCCTCCTGGTTGTTGAAGAAGGCGAACATCCGGTAGAACTCCTTCTGCGTGATCGGGTCGAACTTATGGTCGTGGCACTGCGCGCAGCCGACGGTCAGGCCGAGCCAGACCGTGCCGGTGGTGCCCACGCGGTCGAAGACGCTGTCGACGCGGAACTGCTCGACGTCGATGCCGCCTTCTTGATTCAGCGGCGTGTTGCGGTGGAAGCCGGTGGCGACGCGCTGGCTCTCGCCGGCGTCGGGCAGGAGGTCGCCCGCGAGCTGTTCGACCGTGAAGCGGTCGAAGGGAAGGTCGGCGTTGAGCGAGTTCACCACCCAGTCGCGGTATTTCCAGATACTACGCGGCGCGTCGATGGAATAGCCGTTGCTGTCGGCGTAGCGGGCCTGGTCGAGCCACCAGCGGCCCCAGCGCTCCCCATAGGCGGGCGAGGCCAGCAGCCGGTCGACGGCGGCGACGTAAGCGGCCTGCGGGTCCTTGGCCCGTGCCTTCAGGAAGGCGTCCAATTCCGCCGGTGTCGGCGGCAGGCCCGTTAGGTCGAGCGAGAGGCGGCGCAGGAGTTTTTCGGGAGAGGCTTCGGCGGAAGCCTTGAGCCCGGCTTCCTTGAGTCCTTGGTCGATCAGGACGTCGATCGCCGCCGGACCTTTTTCTTTCAGGGCCGGGCGCTGTGGCGCCGTGAAAGCCCAGTGTGGTTCGTAAAGGGCGCCTTCTTCGATCCAACGTCGAAGGGTGTCGCGCTGCTTGGCGGTCAGCTTCGGCTTATGTGCCTCCGGCGGAGGCATGACTTCTTCCGGGTCGGTGGACAGCAGGCGCTTCCAGAGTTCGGATTTCGCCGGGTCGCCCGGGATGATCGCCCGGACGCCATCGTTGTCGGCCAAGGCGCCCTCGCGGGTGTCGAGGCGTAAGTCGGCCTTGCGGTGCTTGGCGTCGAAGCCGTGGCAGGAGAAGCACTGTTCCGAAAGGATCGGTCGGATCTCCCGGTTGAAGGAGACCTTGGCGTCGGCCGATACGGACCAGACGAACGCGAACAAGAGGAGGGCGGGGCGGACCATCCCTCTCAATCAAGCCCTCCTCCGGTTTTTTGCAACCCCTTGGGGGCTCAGGCCAGGAGTTCGCGGACGACCCGGGCGGGCTGGTTGTTGGTGAGGGCCAGCGCGGTCCCGTTGCGCTTATACGTCAGTTTGTCGTGTTCGAAGCCGAAGCAGTCCAGCATGGTCGCGTGCCAGTCGTAGTGGTTGACGACGTCCTTCACGGCCTTGTGGCCCCATTCGTCGGTCTCGCCGTAGGTCAGGCCGCCCTTGAAGCCGCCGCCTGCGACCCACTGGCTGAAGCCGTAGGTGTTGTGGTCGCGGCCCCACTTGGCCTCGCCGGCGTCGTTCTGGAGCACCGGGAGCCGTCCCATCTCGCCGCCCCAGTGGACGATGGTGCTGTCGAGCAGGCCGCGCTGCTTGAGGTCGGCCACGAGCGCGGCGCTCGGCCGGTCGGTGGCGGCACAGAGGGTGGGGAGCGCGGACTTGATGACGCTATGGTTGTCCCAGCTCTGTCCTGAGTTGAGGATCTGCACGTAGCGCACGCCGCGTTCGATCAGGCGTCGGGCGATCAGGCAGCGGCGTGCGTAGTCGTCGCATTCCTTCCGGCCGATTCCGTAAAGTTCGAGGATGTGCTTCGGCTCGTTGGAGATGTCAAAGGCCTCCTTGGCGGCGAGCTGCATCCGTCCGGCGAGCTCGTAGGTCTGGATGCGGGCCTGCAGGTCGGTCTCGCCGGGATGATTGGCCGCGTGCTCGGCGTTGAGTTTTCCGAGGAGCTCCATCTGGCGTTCCTGCGGCTTGCCTTGGAGCGCGGCGGGCGGATCCAGGTTCAGGATGTGCGGCGCGGTGGCGCGCACGAAGGTGCCCTGATAGACCGAGGGCAGCCAGCCGTTGGACCAATGCTGGTTGGCGAAGGTCGGCAGGCCCGAGGGGTGGCCCATCACGACGTAGGCCGGCAGGTCCTTGGTCTCGCTGCCCAGGGCGTACGTCACCCAGGCGCCCATGGTGGGGCTGCCGGAGGTGATGCGGCCGGTCTGCACGGCGAGCATGCCCTGCAGGTGGTTGTTCACGCCCGACTTCATCGAGCGGATGAGGCAGATGTCGTCGGCGACGCCGCCCAGGTGGGGCAGCAGTTCGCTGAGCTCCATGCCGCACTTGCCGTGGCGGGAGAATTTCCAGAAGGAGCCGAGGACCTTGGACGAGGCCTGCGCGACGTTGTCGTACTTCACCTCTCCGGGGAACTTCTGCCCGTGCCACTTGCTGAGCATCGGCTTGTGGTCGAAGAGGTCCATCTGCGACGGTCCGCCCATCATGAACAGGGAGATCATGGCCTTGGCCTTGGCGGGTCGCGGCGGCTGCTTGGGCGTGAGGTCGAAGACTTCGTTGCCGAGCAAGGGCTTGATGGGTGCCGCGAGCAGGCCGTCGTGACGGAGCAGCGTGGCGAGGCCGAGGGTGCCGAGGCCGAAGCCGCCGGCCTCGAGGAAGTGGCGTCGGGAGCAGAGTCCGGCGGGGAGCTTATTCGACATGGAGGAAGCGATTGGAGGCGAGCAGCGCCTGGCAGAGCGAGCCGAGGGCGTCGACCTGCGCGCCGCGGTTCACGGCCACGGGGGCGGGGAAGGGCGCCTTGCGCTTGGAGGAGCCCACCTTCTCCTTGAGGGAGGCGTCGGCGACCGGCTTGGCGGGCGAGAGTTTTTCGAAGTGCGCGATCTGCGCATCGAGGAGCCGTCTGAACTCCTTGAGCTCCTCGGCGGACGGATCGCGTCCCTGCGTGAGACGCCATGCGGAGCGGATCTGGCCGTCCAGATCCTCCGGGTGCTCCTTGATGACGCGGGCGGCGAGGTCCTTGCCCCGTTCGATGATGAACTCGTCGTTCATCAGGAAGAGCGACTGCGTGGCGGCGGTGGTGGAGTCACGTCGTTCGCAGTTGGGCTCCATCTCCGGGAGGTCAAAGGTGGTGAGGGCGGTCGCCGGACCGGTGCGGCGGTGCTGAAGGTAGACCGAGCGGCGGAAGACCGCGGGGGAGGAGGTGTCGACCTTGGTGACGTCGCCGTTGGCGTTGCGCATCTCGACGCCGGGGATCATGCGGCCGTCGCCGGTCTTGCCGACGGTGACGGGTGCGCCGAAGCGCTCGGGGTTGAGCTTGCCGGTCACCGCGAGCATGGAGTCGCGGATCGTCTCGGCGTCGAGCCGGCGCACGCGGAACCGTCCGACGAGCGCGTTGTCAGGGTCGGCCTCCCGTGCGGCGTCGTTGCGGGCCGACTGGCGGTAGGCGCGGCTGAGCATCATCTCGCGATGCATGGCCTTGAGGCTCCAGCCGGATTCCACGAAGCGTGAGGCGAGGTAGTCGAGCAGCTCGGGGTGGGAGGGACGCTCGCCGAGGGCTCCGAAATCTCCCGGGGTGTTCACGATGCCTCGTCCGAAGTGATGCATCCAGACGCGGTTCATCAGGGCCCGACCGACCAGCGGATGCTTTCCGGAGGTCAGCCACTTCGCGTAGGCGAGGCGTCGTCCGGTGGTGGGCAGGGCGGGGTCGTCGACCGGCAGGGCGGGCGCGCCGACGACGGAGATGTCGCCCGGGGTCACGGGCTGCCGGAGCTGGCCGTAGTCGCCGCGGTGGTGGATCTCGCTGACCGGCGCGGCGCCGGGCGCCTCAAGGACGGCCTGCACGAGGCCTTCGGCCGGCTTGGTGGCGCGGAGGGCCGTCGCCTCGGCCCGCTTGGCCACGACCTTGTTGTCGGCGGCCTTGTCGTAGAGGTCCAGGCCGAAGGTGGCCTGTGCGGAGAAGTATTTCTTGATCAGCGCGGCCTGCTCTTTCGTGCGCTTGGCGACGGGCGTGTTGCGCGCCACGCGGTAGGCGGCGCGTTCGGGCTCGGGCACCTCGAGGATCTTCTTCTCGAAGATGACGTCGAGGGCGTCCTTGTACATCTTGGTCGCCTCGGCGTCGATGGCCGCGGCCTTCTTCTCGATCTCGGCCGCCTTCGCCTTGTCGGCCGCCGTGTAGAGCGAGACCGTCCGCTGCGCGGGCGTGCGCCACTTGCGCCAGTCCAGGGCCGGGTCGAAGACCGCGCGCAGGCGGTAGTAGTCGGCCTGGCTGATCGGGTCGTAGCGGTGGTCGTGGCACTGGGCGCAGGCCACGGTCATCCCGGTCAGCGACGTGGTCACGACGCGGATCGTGTCGGCCACGTTCTGGTTGCGGGCCAGCTGGACGTCGGCGACCGTGTCACCGGTGCCGTCCGGCGCGGTGCGGAGGAATCCCGTGGCGGTGAGGGCCTCGAGTTTGGCGGGGTCGCCGACGGCCGAGGCGGCGTCGTTGAGCGTGACGCCCGCGAGTTCGTCGCCGGCGATCTGCTCCTGGATGAAGCGGTCCCACGGCTTGTCGGCGTTGATCGCCCTGATCACGTAGTCGCGGTACCGCCAGAGATGCGGACGCACGGAATCGGCGTCGGCGTAGCCGTTGGTGTCGGAGTAGCCGGCCACGTCCAGCCAGTGTCTGCCCCAGCGTTCGCCGTAGGCGGGCGAGGCCAGCAGGCGGTCGATGAGCTTGGCGAAGGCGTCGGGCGAGCGGTCGGCCATGAAGGCCGCGGTCTCCTCCGGCGTGGGCGGCAGTCCCGTCAGGTCCAGCGTCGTGCGGCGGATGAGCGTCGCGGCATCGGCCTCCGGGGCGAAGTCCAGCCCGGCCTCCTTGAGCTTCGTCCGGAGCAGCGAGTCGATCGGGCCCAGTCCGGGTGCGTCGGCGAACTTCGGGATTTCCGGCCGCTTCACCTGTCGGAAGGACCAGAACGAGCGGTCGGCGTCGGTGAAATAGGGGCCGGGCGGGAGCTTGTCCGGTTCGGGGGCGCCGCCCTTGGCGCCTTCGGCGATCCAGCGACGCAGCGTCTCGAGCTGGGACGCGGGCATCTTCTTGCCCTTCTTGGGCATCTCGCCTTCG
>VHCL01000063.1 GCA_016871725.1 Verrucomicrobiota bacterium
GCGCGAGGCCTTGACCCAGAGCGGGCCGGGCTGGGGCTGGGACTGCGGCACGGTGGCGCCGGACGCGACGTCATACCAGACTTCGGTCCATTCCGGTTCCTTCGAGAGCGGCGAATCGCCGGTCGGTGAGGGTTGGTAGGACTTGACGGTCGGAAGGGTGAGGGGGAGCTGCTTGGAGGTCAGCGGCACGGCGCAGACTTCGACGCCGTTGAGCTGGCAGGTGACGGGCTCCTTCGGGAGGAACTCGCGCACTTCGGAGTCGGCCGGAATCTTGGCGTAGTCTTCGCGGGAGACCCAGAGGAGCGGGAAGGGCTCGCCCCAGTAGCGCTGGCGCGAGAAGAGCCAGTCGCGCAGCTTGAAGTTCACGGCCAGCTTGCCCTGGCCCTTGGCGGCGAGGTCGGCGGTGATCCGCTTCTTGGTCTCGCTCGCGGAGAGGCCGTCGAAGGGTCCGGAGTTCACCATCGGGCCGTCTTCGGTCCAAGGCTTCTCATTGACGTCGACGGCTTCCTTCGACCCGACGACCTGGATGATCGGCAGCTGGAACTGCTTGGCGAATTCCCAGTCGCGTTCGTCGTGCGCCGGCACGGCCATGATGGCGCCGGTGCCGTAGGTGATGAGGACGTAGTCGGCGGTCCAGACGGGGATCTTGGCGCCGTTGACGGGATTGATGGCGTAGGCGCCGGTGAACACGCCGGTCTTCTTCTTGTCGGCGAGGTCGGTGCGCTCGAGGTCGGTCTTGTTCCGGACCGCGGCGACATAGGCTTCGACGGCCGGCTTCTGGGCGGCGGTGGTGAGCTTGCCGAGGAGCGGATGCTCGGGGGCGATGACCATGTAGGTCGCGCCGTAGAGGGTGTCCGGACGGGTCGTGAAGACGGTCAGGGCGTCCGCATGGCCGTCGAGCTTGAAGGTGACTTCGGCGCCCTCGGACTTGCCGATCCAGTTCTTCTGGAGGCGCTTGGTGGAGTCCGGCCAGTCGACGTGGTCGAGTCCTTCGATGAGCTTGTCGGCGTAGGCGGTGATGCGCAGGACCCACTGGCGGATCGGGCGGCGTTCGACGGGGTGGTTGCCGCGGTCGGAGCGCGGGCCTTCCGGCGTGTTGAGGACTTCTTCGTTGGCGAGGACGGTGCCGAGGGCCGGGCAGAACCAGACGGGCTTCTCGGAGACGTACGCGAGGCCGTGGCGGAAGAGCTTGAGGAAGATCCACTGCGTCCAGCGGAAATAGTGCTCGTCGGTCGTGGAGAGCTCGCGGTCCCAGTCGATGGCGAAGCCGAGCATCTGCAGCTGGCGACGGAAATTGTCGATGTTCCGCTTGGTCTGGACGGCGGGGTGCTCGCCGGTGGCGATCGCGTGCTGTTCGGCGGGCAGGCCGAAGGCGTCCCAGCCCATCGGGTGGAGGACGTTGAAGCCGTTGGCCTTCTTGTAGCGGGCGAGGATGTCCGAAGCGGTGTAACCTTCCGGGTGGCCGATGTGGAGGCCGGCGCCGGAGGGGTAGGGGAACATGTCCAGGACGTAATACTTCGGCTTGCCGCAGGTGATGGGCTCGGTGCGGAAGGTGGCGCCGGCTTTCCAGGCGGCCTGCCACTTGCGCTCGAAGGCGGGGAAATCGTAGCTGCCGGGTTTTGTTTCCGAAGTGTCCATGAAGGCGTGCAGATAGGAGGTTCGGGACGGCGCTGGCAAGGTTTTGGAGCGTCCGGCGACCCTATCCCGCTTGCCTAGGCCCTCCGGCGGGGGTTATCTGCCGTCATGAACGTGCTCGTGGTGGGCGGTGCCGGCTACATCGGCAGCCATTGCGTCCGGCAGGCCGCGGCCGCCGGGCACGTGGTCGCCGTGTTGGACGACCTTTCCTACGGGCATGCCGAGTCCATCCCGGCCGGGGTGAGGTTCTTCCGCGCCGACATGGGCGACCAGGCCGCCGTCCGCGCCGCCCTGCGCGAGACGCGGGCGGAGGTGGTCGTCGATTTCGCGGCCTTCACCAACGTCGGGGAATCCGTCCGGCAGCCGGAGCGCTACCACGAGAACAACGTGGTCCGGACCGAAGGCCTGCTCCAGGCCATGCTGGCCGAGGGCGTGAAGAAGTTGGTCTTCTCGAGCACCTGCGCGACCTACGGCGTGCCGGAGCGGATGCCGATGACGGAAGACCTGCCGCAGCGGCCGATCAATCCGTACGGCGAGACGAAACTCGCCGTGGAGCAGCGCCTCCGCGCGCTCGCCGCTTCGCACGGCCTGAGCTTCGCGGCCTTCCGTTATTTCAACGCCGCCGGGGCGTCCCCCGACGGCGCCATCGGGGAGGATCATGAGCCGGAGACGCACCTCATCCCGCTCGCCATCGCCGCCGCCCTGGGGCGCCGGCCGCCGCTCAAGGTCTTCGGCACGGATTACCCGACGCCCGATGGCACCTGCCTGCGCGACTACGTGCATGTGGACGATCTTTCCCGCGCCCATCTGGACGTCCTGCCGAAGCTGGCCGCGCCCGGCCAGGCCTTGTTCTACAACCTCGGCACGGGGACGCCGTATTCCGTGAAGGAGGTCATCGCCAGCGTGGCGCGCATCCTCGGGCGCCCGGTGCCGCACGAATTTGCCGGGCGGCGCGAAGGCGATCCGCCCGCGCTCTTCGCGGACGCCTCCAAGGTCCGCCGCGAACTCGGCTGGACCCCGCGGTATGATACGCTCGACAGCATCGTGCTGACCGCGTGCCATTGGCATCTCGCCCGACCCGCGGGCTTCGCCTCCTGATCCGATGTCCGAACAACTCCACCCGCACTGGCGCATCCAGTATATCCGCTCCCGGAAGGAGCCCGGCGCCGGCAGTCCGTTCGCGGCCTTGCTCGCGGCCGCCGACGACGAGGCCAACCTGATCCTGCATCGCGGCCCGCACTGCTTCGTCATCCTCAACAACTCGCCATATAATCCCGGCCACCTGATGGTGCTGCCGAACCGCGAGGTCGGCGAACTGGCCGACCTCACCGCCGCCGAGCGCGCCGAGCTGATGGATCTGCTCGTCCGCTGCCAGGCCGTCCTGCAGAAGGTGATGAGCCCCGCCGGTTTCAACATGGGCCTGAACCTCGGCAAGGCCGCCGGCGCGGGCATCCCCACGCACCTGCATTTCCACGTCGTGCCCCGCTGGGACGGCGACCACAACTTCATGCCGGTCATCGCCGACACGCGCGTCCTGCCGCAGGCGCTCGCCGAGCTCTGGGCGCGGCTCAAGCCCGCCTTCGCCGCCGCATGAGCCGGGTCGTCGACATCTCCGTCCGCCACGCGAAGACCAAGGTCTCCGCGGTCTCCGTCCGGCGCGTCGTCCACGCGCTGGACAAGCTCAAGGGCTACCGTTGCCCCGAGGGTTCGCTCTCCATCGCCTTCCTCGGCGACAAGGAGACGGCGAAACTGCACGACGAATTCCTCGGCGATCCGACCGTGACCGACGTCATCACGTTCGTCGGCGAAGAGCACCCGGGCGAACCGTTCGCCGGCGAGATCTGCGTGAACATCGACCAGGCCCGCCGGGCCGCGAAGGAGCACGGCGTCACGCTCGCCACGGAACTCCGCCTCTACGTCGCCCACGGTTGGCTGCACCTTTCCGGCCTGCGCGACGGCAACCGCAAGGAATCCGCCGCCATGCGGGTCGGCGAGGCCGTGGCGGTCTCGCACCTCGACAAGCTCGGCGCCAAGCTCCGGGTCCGCGATTAACGGACTCGCCCTCGGCTCTGTCCGCGTCCAATTTGCCCGCAGGATGAAGCGCACCGTCATCATTCACTCCGGCGGGATGGATTCCACCGTGCTCCTGGCCCACCTCGTGGCCGAGGGCAGGGAGGTGCACGCGCTCTCCGTGGACTACGGGCAGCGCCACCGCCGCGAACTCGTCGCCGCCGCCGAGATCTGCGCCCATTACCAGGTCCCGCACCGGATCGCCGACCTCCGCGGGGTGACTTCGCTCTTCGGCGCCAACGCGCTCACCGACGCCCACGTCGCCGTGCCCGAAGGTCATTACGAGGAGTCCAGCATGAAGGCCACCGTCGTGCCGAACCGCAACATGCTGCTCATCGCGACCGCCGCCGCCTGGGCGATGTCGCTCAAGGCTTCCTCCGTCGCCTACGGAGCCCACGGGGGCGACCACGCCATCTATCCCGATTGTCGTCCGGCCTTCGCCGACGCCTTGGACAAGGCCATCCGGCTCGCCGACTGGCACGAGGTCTCGTTGGAGCGTCCCTTCGTCGGCATGGACAAGACCGCCATCGTGCGCCGCGGGGCCGAGCTGGGCGTGCCGTTCGCCCTGACGTGGTCCTGCTATGTCGGCGGCGAGCGGCACTGCGGCAAGTGCGGCA
The DNA here is from genome assembly GCA_016871725.1 of Verrucomicrobiota bacterium. Lineage (GTDB taxonomy): Bacteria > Verrucomicrobiota > Verrucomicrobiia > Opitutales > UBA953 > UBA953. Next base: position 4,323 of record VHCL01000063.1, read on the forward strand.
CTTGCGTGGAACGTAAGGAAGCCTTCCTCCGCGCCGGCGTGGTCGACCCGACGCCTTACGCCGGGTAGGCTTATTATCCTGATAAGCGCGCTTGAGACCCGTGGTCGGAACCTTAATTGATTTGAAATCCTTCGCTCACGGCGGCTAATCCTCTGGCGTGTTCCGACGCTTCCAAAAGCCGTTCGCCTGGCTCGCCCTCGTGGCGTGGCTGGCTGCGTCCGGCCTGTCGTGGGACCTCCTGCAGGTCGTCGCTTGGACGAAGATGTCGGTCGAGAACGCCGCCCAGCGCTCCGTCGGCGCCGCGGTGACCAAGGCCTTGGCGGACGCTCCTTGCGCGATGTGTAAGGTCGCGCAGGACGGACGAAAGCAGAGCGAACAGCAGCCGCTGGCGAAGGAAGATTCCGCGAAGGCGAAGGCCAAGGCGGATACCTCCGTCGACGTCCTCGTGGTCGTCGGGGCGCAAGATTTTCAGGGTCGGGCGCATGCCTGGCCGTCGGGTGAAGTCGGGCTGATCCGGGCCGTCGAGGTGCCGGTGCCGCCTCCCCGGGCGCGCGGCTGATCACCGTTGCCGGTCGCGGTTAGTTCGGCCGGCGCGTGGCTCACTCCCTCCACTCGAGTCGCACCTCTCGGTGCGCATCGTCGCCTGCGCGGACCGCCACACCCGTGTCGGCGACAAAACCAGAACACCTCCTTTCATGAACTCATCGTTCCTCTCCGCCCGTGCTTCCCGCATGGCGCTCTTCTCCCTCCTCGCCCTCGGCGCCTACGCCGAAGCCCAGGCCTGCCCGTGCGGCTGCGTCCGCGTGCCGGTCGACAATCTGCTGGATCGTCCGGCGGCGGCCACCAGCCCGTTCACCTTCGACGTCCGTTATGACTACGTCGATCAGAACCGGCGTAATAACGACGCGCACGCCCATTTCCTGGCGGTGCATCGCAACGTCACGACCACCCTCGAGACGAATCTCGGCGGCCAGGTCTGGTCGCTCGCGATTCCGCGCGTCGACCGGACGATCCGGACGAACATCACGCCTACCTTGGCCAATCCTAATCCGGTCAACACCAGTCAGGACGTCAGCGGCCTCGGCGACCTCGCCCTCTCGACCCGCTTCAAGTGGTCGGACTACGTCGTCATCGCCGGCGTGAAGCTGCCGACGGGTGAGGACGATCTCACGCTGAACGTCGCGCGCCGCTACCTGCAGCCCGGCACCGGTTCGACCGACCTCATGCTCGCCGTCCGGAGGGAGTATTCGGCCGACGCGGACTATCCTTGGTTCTTCTGGCAGGTCGGCGCCCAGGGCGCGGTGGCCTACGACGCCAACTTCCGGCCGGGCACGACGCTGACCGGCACGCTCGGCGCGCGCTACGATTGGACGGAGTCGCTGAAGTTCTCCCTCCAGACCACGGCGATCCGGCAGTTCCGCGACAAGAACACCATGAACGCCGCTGGCTTCACCGCCTACGCCGAAGACCTCGAGAGCGCGGCGTTCTCCACGCACGTCGCCGCGGGCCTGACCTATCAGCTGGGCGCCAGGACGAGCGCTTACCTGTTCTACAGCACCCCGCTGAAGAACAATAACAAGGCTTCCCGGACCAACGGCACCTTGGCGAATCCCGTGCATTCGAGCGAGATCTGGTCCCTCGGCCTGGCCCACTCGTTCTGAGGCCGGTCCGCTTCCGCGCCTTCCGAGGCCTGCCGTGCGAGGACGCGGCAGGCCTCTTTTTTGGCCGTTTCCGGGCGGAAGCGGCCCGCATCTTCCTTGCGACCCGGCCCGCGGCTCTCCTATCTGCTGGCTGTCCCATGTTCACCTGCAGCAAGACCTACCGAGACATCCCGTTCGCCCACCGGCAGCATCGGCATGACGGGCATTGCTCCTTCCTGCACGGTCATAACTGGGCCATCGAGATCGAGTTCGGTTGCGAGCGTCTCGACGAACGTGGTTTCGTCGTCGATTTCGGGGGACTCGGCTTCCTCAAGACCTGGATCGCCGACCACCTCGACCATGCCTGCCTCTTCGCCAAGACCGATCCCGTCCGTGAGAAGCTCCTGCAGGATTACCCGAAGCTGTTCCGTCCGCTCGTCATCGATTCCGTCTCCACCGAAGGCATCGCGCAGTTCCTCTTCGAGACCTTCGACCCGATGGTGCGCAAGGAGACCGGCGGTCGCGCCTGGGTCCGGCAGATCATCCTGCACGAGGACTCGAAGAACAAGGCGAGCTATCAGCCGAAGGCCTGACCATGGCCGAGACCTACCCCGTCAATGAGACGTTCCTCAGCTGGCAGGGGGAAGGGGTGCACCTCGGCCGCAAGGCCTTCTTCATCCGGCTGCAAGGCTGCCCCGTGAAGTGCGCCTGGTGCGACTCCGCCTCCACCTGGCACCCCCAGTTCGTCCCGAAGCAGGTCCGCAAGGCCGCCCCGGCCGAACTCGCCGCCGAAGCCGCCGCCGCCCGGCCCGAGTTCGTCGTCCTGACCGGCGGTGAGCCGTGCATCCACGACCTGACCCCCCTGTTGGCGGCCCTGGCCGCGGTCGGGCTCAAGGTACATCTCGAGACCTGCGGCGCCTACGACATCGCTCCGGGCTTCGCCTGGGTGACCGTCAGCCCGAAATGGGGTAAATTGCCTTTGGCCGAGTCCTTGGCCCGGGCGGACGAGATCAAACTCATCGTCGAAGCTCCGGGCAGCATCGGCCGATGGACCGAGGCCGTCGGTGGCAAGTGGCTCAGCCCCAACGTCTGGCTGCACCCGGAGTGGTCGCGACGGGCCGACCCCGCCGTCCTGCGCGCCATCACCGAGCAGGTCAAGCAGGGTGGGGCGCCTTACCGGGCGGGCTGGCAGGTCCACAAGCCCTATGCGGCCGACACCTTGGACCCGCGCGCGCGGCCGCCGGCTCCCCTCGGCGGCGACATCGGCAAGGGTTTCTGAGCATTCCTCCCGGTCCGTCGGCCGCGGCGCCGACCGCCGAGTCAGGACTATCTGCGGATGGGAACTTTTTTTGCTTCACACGGGGGCGGAACCCTCATTCAAAACCACCTCATGAACCGACCTGCCGTGCTCGCTCTTGAAGATGGTACCATTCTTCGGGGCAGGGCGTTCGGGGCCTCGGCCACCCTCTGCGGCGAAGTCGTGTTCAACACCAGCATGACCGGCTACCAGGAGATCCTCACCGATCCTTCCTACTTCGGCCAGATCGTCACCATGACCGCCCCGCAGATCGGCAACTACGGCGTCAACGAGGACGACTTCGAATCCGCCCGTCCGCACGTCGCCGGTTTCGTCGTCCGCGACCTGTCGCCCATCGTCTCGAACTGGCGGGCCACCACCGACCTCGGCGCCTGGCTGGCGAAGTACGGCATCCCCGGCATCGAAGGCGTCGACACCCGCGCCCTGACCAAGAAGCTGCGCTCCGGCGGCGTCATGAAGGCCTGCCTCTCCACCGAAGGCATCAGCGACGAGGAAGCCCTGAAGCGGGCCCGTGCCTGGACCGGCACCGTCGGCGCCGACTTCGTCAAGGACGTCACCTGCAAGGCCCCTTATCACTTCAACGCGAAGGCCGGCGACTGCGAGGCCTTCACCGTCCCGGGCACGCACCTGAACAAGCCCAAGGCCCGCGCGCAGAAGTACCGGATCGCGGCCTACGATTTCGGGGCGAAGACCTCCATCTTCCGCCGTCTGGTCGCTTCCGGCTTCGACGTGCACGTCTTCCCGGCCCGCACCCCGGCCGCCGAGATCCGCGCCTTCGACCCCGACGGCGTGTTCCTGTCCAACGGTCCCGGCGACCCCGCCGCCCTCAAGTATGCCCACGAGGCCGTGGCCGACCTGATCAAGAGCTACCCGGTCTTCGGGATCTGCCTCGGCCACCAGATCATCACGCACGCCATCGGCGCCTCGACTTACAAGCTGAAGTTCGGCCACCGCGGCGGCAATCAGCCCGTCAAGAACACCGAAGAGGGCCGCGTGGCCATCACGGCCCAGAACCACGGCTTCGCCTCCGAGCGTGAAGACCTGGAGCGCTGCGGCGCGATCGTCACCGAGGTCAACCTGAACGACGACACCGTCTCCGGCCTGCGCCTGAAGGACAAGCCCGTCTTCTCCGTCCAGTATCACCCGGAAGCGGGTCCGGGCCCGAACGACGCCGACGTGCTGTTCGACCGGTTCTACGACCTGATCGCCAAGAGCAAGGCGGGCAAGTAAGCCCCTCCGTCATGGCTGCCCGACTCCTCGCAGCCCTGGCTCTCGCGCTCCTTCTGGGGGGCTGCGCCGTGCTGCCGCGGACCGCGGAGGACCGGGTCGTCGAGCTGATCGAGGACGCCGTCGCGGGGCGGAACATCGACGGGCGTTACCACAACCTCGATCCCGTGGACGAGGCCAGCACGGCCCAGTTCGTCTACGTCGAGGAGTGGCTGGACGTGAACGGCGAAGCGGTCCTGGAAGTCCGTCCCAGCCCGGCGCCCCGCGAGGGCGCCTTCCGTTTCACGCGTTCGGCCGACGGACGGACGACCTACCTGATCAGCTACGGCTGGCCCGGTCCGCAGGTCCGTTCGCGCTTGCTCCGGCCGGCGCCCGGCTCGACCATCGCCCTGCTGGGCTGGTCGGACCTCCTGCCCTGGGAACAGCTCGGCGGCGTCTGCGTGATCACGACGCCCCGCGAGATGGCCGACGAGGAGAACCACCCCTGCAAGCAGGCGTTCGTCTTCAAGGTCACCGCGCCTCCGTGACGGCTCAGAGCTCGACCTGCATGCCGAGTTCGACCACGCGGCCGGGCGGCAGGTTGAAGTAGGCCGTCGCGGACAACGAGTTGCGGTTGAGCACTTCGAAGAGTTTCTCCTGCACGGCGTTGAGCGAGAA
>VHCL01000064.1 GCA_016871725.1 Verrucomicrobiota bacterium
ATGCCAAGATCGGCGCGGGCATGACGGAGATCCTGGGCTACCTCGGCGGCTCGCTGACGAAGCCGAAGGAACTCGAAGTCGCCGCCGCCGCTCCCGAGGCCCTTCGGCTCGCTTTGCTTTCCGGATATCTTGCGTCTCATAAACCAGTAGCCCTGCCTGCTTCTTTCCAGTCGCTTCTCGATGCCTCGCCTGAGGTCGCGACCGATAAGACCAAGACCCTCGAAGCGCGTAGCGTCGCCGTGAAACTCATGGCGCGACTGCCTTGGGAGCGTTCTGGTCAGGCCTTGCTATCGCTGTCCCTGGATGAAGCGGCTCCCGATCTCGCTGCCGCGGCGCTCAAGGCCGTGGTCGCCTATCCCAAGGAAGAGGTCTCGGCTTCGCTTCTAGCCGATTGGGCACGTTACAGGCCGGCTCGGCGCGATGCCGTCTTAGGGGCCTTGTTGGGCGTTCCCTTCCACGTGAAGGGAGTCCTTGCGGCCGTAGAGGACAAGCGCCTTCCCGCCAGCGCCTTCACCGGCGTCCGCCGACGTCAGGTGCTCGCCGCCAAGGATCCGGTCGTGAAGGCCCTCGCCGAGCGCCTCCTGACCGTCTCGGCGCGACCGGAGGCCTTGGCTGAGGCCAGCCAAGCCTTGGCGCTCAAGCCCGTGCCGGCGAACGGCCGCGCCGTCTTCAACGCCGTCTGCGCCAGCTGCCATCGATTGGATAGGGAAGGGCATGCCGTCGGGCCCGACCTCTTCGACGTCCGCCGGCAGACCAAGGAGAACATCCTCTTTCATATCGTGAACCCCGACGCTGAGATCGCGCCGGCTTTCACCGCGTATCTCGCCGAGGCCAAGGACGGACGCATCCTCAGCGGCATCTTGGTCGGTGACACGCCTACCTCGCTCACCCTGCGCGGACCCTTGGGCGTCGAGACTAGCCTCCTCCGTGCCGACCTCGCCACACTCGAGGCCTTGCCCGGCTCGCTGATGCCGACCGGACTCGAGGCCGGCCTGTCGAAGCAGCAGCTCGCCGATCTGCTGGCTTACCTTAAAGGGGAGAAGTGATTAAGTGTGGGGACACGTGGGCTGGGGGAGATAAGTGAAGTGAGGGAGTAACTTTCAGGCAGGGCTGGTTTTTTATCTGACGACCCTAGATCATGCGAATCTGCTCGAAAGTCTTCCTTGGAAGTCTCTTTTTAGGGCTCTTGCCCGGTTTGCTTTCATTCGCCGCCGAGGCCACTAAGCCTAAGGGCCGGCCGCAGTCTGCTTCGGCTTCCCCTCTCTGGGTGACGAAAGCGGTCACGAGTCCCCGGGTCACGCATCATGTCTTCACCAGCAAATCGGCCAAAGCTGAGGTAAGCTACCACCTGTACCGACCGGCTGCCTATGAGGCCGAGCGTGACCGACGATTCCCCGTCGTGTATTGGCTGCATGGGTCCGGCGGCGGGCTGCCGGGCATACCTAATGTGGCCAAGCGATTCGATGCGGCCATCGCGGCAGGGAAGCTGCCACCCTGTCTGGTGGTCTTCGTCAATGGTCTGGAAATGGGGATGTATGTCGATTGGGCGGACGGATCCGCGCCGGTCGAATCGATGATCATCCGCGATCTCCTGCCGCAGGTGGACACGACCTATCGGACGATCGCGAAACGGGAGGGTCGCCTCCTCGATGGCTTCAGCATGGGCGGCTACGGCGCCGCACGCCTCGGCTTCAAGTATCCGGACCTTTTCCGGGCGGTCTCGATCGTCGGCGCAGGCCCTATGCAGGCGGAGCTCAAGAGCACCCCACGGGCGAGCCGGATCCAGGCCGAAGACCTGTTGAAGCGGGCCTTCGGGGGTGACCAGGCCGTCTTCCAGGAAGTGAGTCCGCGTAAACTCGCTCAGCGCAACGCCAAGAAGATCGCCCAAGAATCGATGGTCCGCATGATCATCGGCGAGCAGGACGAGACCTTCGGCAATAACGAGGCCTTTCATCGTCATCTCGAAGGCCTCGGCATCACTCATGGGTGGACCATCGTTCCGGGCGTCGGCCATGAGCCGGAAAGGGTTTTCGAGTCTTTGGGTGACGACAACTGGGAGTTCTATCGGAAGGCTTTTGCCGGGCAGCCGGCGAGATAGCGAACGGCCTCATGGTGCCGCACGTGGTGCCGCCCCTACCTTGCGCTTGCAGGGCGGGTAGGGTGGGGTAGAAATGGTCTACCCCTATGAGCCCTACTCGTCGTGCTTTCCTCGGTTCCCTCGGCGGCCTCGCTGCCGGTTACGCTCTCGCTCCCGCGCTGCGCGCGGCGGAAGCCAGCGGCAAGCCCCTCGGTCTCGCGCTCTGCGGACTGGGCGGTTACTCCAACGGCGAGCTCTCGCCCGCCTTGTTGGAGACCAAGCACGTGAAGCTGGTCGCCGCGATCACGGGCACCCGCGCGAAGGGTGAGAAGCTGGCCAAGCTCCATGGCTTCGACGAGGCCAATATCTATGGCTACGACCAGTGGGACAAGGTCGCCGCCAACAAGGCGATCGACATCGTCTACGTCGTCACGCCTCCCGGCGTCCACGCGCAGAATGTCATCGACGCCTTCGGCGCCGGCAAGCACGTCATCTGCGAGAAGCCGATGGCGACCTCGGTCGCCGACTGCGACGCGATGATCGCCGCGGGCAAGAAGGCCGGCAAGCGTCTCGCGATCGGCTACCGCCTGCACTTCGACCCGTATCACCAGGAACTCGTCCGCCTGGCCAAGACCCAGGAGTTCGGTCCGTTCATGAAGATGACCAGCGCCAACGGCTTCACGCTCCGCAAGCACGCGTGGCGCATCGAGAAGAAGCTAGCCGGCGGCGGCGCGCTGCTCGACATGGGCGTCTATTCGATCCAGGCGTGCTGCATGGCGGCCGACGCCAATCCGGTGGCCGTCACGGCCAAGGAACTGCCGAAGACCCAGCCCGACTTCTTCAAGGAGGTCGAACAGGCCATGGAGTTCCGTCTCGAGTTCGCGAACGGCGCCGTCGCCGACGTCTGGACGGGTTACGACGCCAATCGCGCCGAGTTCCGCGCCGAGGCCGCCAAAGGATGGTTCGAAGGATCCAGGCCCGTTTTCAGCTACCGTAACCTCAACATCTCTACCTCCGCCAAGGGTAAGCTCGATTTCGGCGTCTTCCGGCAGCAGCAGCGCCACATGGACGGCGTCGCTCTGGCTTTCCGCAACGGTACCGAGGTCACTTGCACCGGTGAAGTCGGCCGCCGCGACATGGTCATCGTCGAAGGCATCTACGAATCGATCCGCACCGGCAAGAAGGTGGACCTGAAGTATGGTTGATTGAAAGGGGTAGGGTTAGGGGTGGGGGTAGGGGCAGGGGTAGTGAAGTTGACCGGTTGATCTGTTGGCCAGTTGGCCAGATGGGAATATCGATGCAGTGGCTCCTGACCGAGGTGTTCGGCCATATATTCGGCTGATCCATTCAGGCCTCAACGCAGCCCTCCACGCAGCCCTCCACTCAGCCCTCCACTCGGTCCTCAGCTTCAGTTCGTCCCCTTGGCGAGGGTGGACTTGAGGGCGGCGACGACCGAGGCGTAGGCGGGATCGGCGGCGAGGTTCTTGAACTCACCCGGGTCGGCGTCGTGGTCGTAAAGTTCGACGCCGAGCTTGCCCTGGTTCCACTCGGTGTAGCGGTAGCGTTCGGTCCGGACGGAGCGACCGACCTTACGTTCCGGCGTGGCGGCCTTCTTCTTGCCGCCGGCGTTGATGGCGCCGAAGTCGACCTGCGTGTAGGCGGCGTGATTCCAGAGGGCGTCGGGATGTTCCAGCACCGGACGCAGGCTCTTGCCCTCGGCGCGTTTGTCGGGCCGCAGGCCGCAGAGGTCGGCGACGGTGGGGTAGAGGTCGACGAGTTCGGCGACCCGCTTGGTCGCGCGGCCGTTGGCGGGATTGCCCGGGTCGCGGATGATGAGCGGCACGCGGGCCGAGTCCTCGTAGAGCGAACGTTTCTGCCAGAGTCCGTGTTCGCCGAGGTTATACCCGTGGTCGCTGATGAAAACCACGAGGGTATCCTTGTCGAGGCCCTGCTTCTTGAGCTCAGCCAGCACCAGGCCGAACTGGGCGTCCATGAAGCTCATCGAAGCCAGGTAGGCCTGCTTGGCCGTGCGCTGGGTATCCTCGGACATCCCGTAGTGGGCGACGGCGGTGTTCGAGAGGGCCACGGGCGGCTTCGTCTCACGGTTGCCGGCGGGCTCTTTGGCCAGCTGCACCTGATCCTTCGGGTATTGGGCGAAGTACGGCTTCGGGGCGACGTACGGCGTGTGCGGACGGAAGAAGCCGACCGCGAGGAAGAACGGCTGGTCGCGCTTCTGCCGGAGGAAATCGACCGCCTGCGCGGCGATCTTGCCGTCGGTCTGCTCGGCGTCGGCGCCGTCGGCGGCAAGCCAGCTCACGGTGCCGCCGTAGTTGCCCGAGCCGACGAGGATCTGCCCCATGCTGCCCTTGGTCTTGTCGGCGGTCGAACCGGCCGAGACGCCGATCGAGAAAATCTTGTCCTCGTCATCGCAGTCGCGGCCGCGGGGATTCCAGACGCGTTCCCATGACTGCGGATCATCGAGGCCGTTCGTGCCGATCTCCTTCGGGACGCCGTAGTGGTAGAGCTTGCCGATGCGGGCGACGGCGTAGCCGTTGTTCTTGAACAGCTGCGGCATGGTCACCATGTCGGGGATGACCTGGCGAAATTCCTTCGCGTTGTCATAGACGCCGGTCGTGTCGGGACGTAGGCCCGTGAGGAAGGAGGTCCGGCTCGGGTTGCAGAGCGCATACTGGCAGTAGGCGCGGTCGAAGCGCACGCCGGAGCGGGCGAGGGCGTCGATGTTCGGCGTCAGGGCCGGCCCGCCATAGGTGCCCATGCGGGCTCCGCAGTCGTCGGAGACGAGCAACAGCACGTTCTTCCGGGGGGCCGCGAGGACGGCCAAACAGCTCAGGATCAGGAGGGCGGCAGGGGTGAGGCGCATGGACCCATTTAGGGGACAAGTGGGCACGTGGGCAAGGCGGAGCGAAGGAGGTGATGGCGGTAAGCGGTTGGCGGATGGCGGTTGGGATCTTTGACGGGTAAAACAGAACAGGCGACAAGGAGTAATCCCTGCCGCCTGATGCTTACTAACCGCCAACCGCTAGCCGCTTACCGCAACAACCTTTGTGCGGGCTTAGACCTCCCAGTCGTCCTTGCCCTGGAGGACCTTGTCGATCGCCGCGAGGACGAGGTCGACGGCTTCTTCCTGCGAGGTCTGATCGGTCTTGATGTGGACTTCCGGAGCTTCGGGGGCCTCGTACGGGGAGGAGATGCCGGTGAATTCGGCGATCTCGCCCCGGCGGGCCTTGGCGTAGAGTCCCTTCACGTCGCGCGATTCGCAGACCGCGAGCGGGGCGTCGACGAAGACCTCGAGGAACGTGTGGTTCGCGAGGGCGGCGCGGGCCTTGGCGCGGTCGGCGGCCAGCGGAGCGATGAGCGTGACGAGGGTGATGTGGCCCGTGCCGGCGAAGAGGCCGGCGACGGCGGAGGCGCGACGCACGCTTTCGGCCCGGTCGGCGGCGGAGAAGCCCAGGTCGCGGTTGAGCGAGACTCGGAGGTCGTCGCCGTCGACGCGGATGACGTTGCGGCCGGCGTCGAAGAGACGTCGTTCGACGGCTTCGGCGATGGTCGACTTGCCCGAGCCGGAGAGGCCCGTGAACCAGACGACCGCCGGCGGGTGGCCGGCGCGGGCGCCGCGTTCGCTGGCGGTGACCTTGCCGGACGGGGCGTCGGACTGGGCGACGGTGTCGAGGATGATGCCGCCGCCGTGGATGCGGCCGCCCTCCTCGAGCGCGAAGCGACCCGTGATCGGGCACTCGTGGTGGAGGTCGAAGGCGATATTGCGGGTGGCGCGGACGATCACCTCGCAGATGGAGTCGCGCGGGACGCTGTCGGCTTCCTTGGACTCGAGGGTGGAGGCGTCGGTCACCTTGACGATCTTGGCGATGACCGCGTCGACGTTCTGGGTGAGCAGGCGCAGGCGGTAGGTCTTGTTCGGGACCAGCGGCTCCTTGCCGAGCCAGAAGATGCGGGCGCGGAATTCGCGGCCTACGCGGGGCTGGTTGGAGGGATGGGCGGCCACCTGGCCGCGTTCGACGAAGATCTGCTCGGAGAGCGTCACGCTGGCGGAGTCGCCCGTGCCGGCCACCTTGCGGGATTCCGGGCCCGGCCAGTCCTCGAACGTACGGACCGTGCTGCGGCGGCCGCCGGGCTGGAAGATGAGCTCGTCGCCGGGGCGGATGGCGCCGGCTTCGACGCGTCCGGCGATGATGCGGCGGTGGTCGAAGCGGTAGATGTCGGAGATCGGCAGGCGCAGGGGCAGGCCGGTGAGGTCGTCCTCGTGCGAGAAGGCGTCGAGGGCCTCGGTGACCGTCGGGCCCTTCCACCAAGGCATCTTGGCGGCGCGCTGGACGACGTTCTCGCCGTGCTTGGCGGCGATCGGGATGAAGTGGACGGCGGTGAGGCCGAGGGTTTTCAGGAAGGCCGAGTACTCCGCGACGATCTTGCGGTAGGTGGCCTCGGAGTGGTCGACGAGGTCCATCTTGTTCACGAGCACGACGAGCTGCTTCACGCCGAGGAGGGAGAGCAGGAACGCGTGGCGACGGGACTGGTCCATCACGCCTTCCTTGGCGTCGATGAGCAGGAGGGCGGCGGAGGCGCTGGCGGCGCCGGTCACCATGTTCTTGAGGAACTCCTTGTGGCCCGGGGCGTCGATGATCGCGTAGGCGCGCTGCTTCGTGCGGAAGAAGATGCGCGTCGTGTCGATGGTGATGTTCTGTTCCTGTTCCTCGATCAGCGCGTCGAGGAGGAAGGCGTATTCGAACTCCATGCCTTCGATCGCGCAGTTCTTGCGGACCTGCTCCATCTTGCCGTTGGGCAGGGAGTCGGTGTCATGGAGGAGGCGGCCGACGAAGGTGGACTTGCCGTGGTCGACGTGGCCGACGACGACGACGTGCATCTTGCGATGGTCTTCGGCGGTGGTCTTGGAGGTGCTCACTTTAGGAGATAGGTTGGAAGGTTGCGGTTAGGTTCAGGCGGCTCACATGAAGCCCTTGGCGCGGAGTTCCTGCATCGAGTTGCGGCCGACGTGGTCCTGGGCGCGTCCGGCGCGTTCGCTGGTCTTGGTGAGCTTCAGCTCCTCGATGATCTCGTCGATGTTGCTGGCCGGGCTGTCGACCGGGTGCGTGATCGGATGGCAGCCGAGCGAGCGGAAGCGCTTGCCGTTGCGGGAGAAGTAGAGGGTCGGGTTCGGGATGTTCTCGCGGCGGATGTATTCCCAGATGTCGAGTTCGGTCCACTCCAGGAGGGGCTGCACGCGCACGTGGCCGCCTTCGGGCGCGGAGCTGGCGAACTGGCCCCAGAATTCCGGCGGCTGGTCCTTGTAGTCCCAGTTGCCTTCGGCGGAGCGAGGAGAGAACCAGCGCTCCTTGGCGCGGGTCGGGTCTTCGTCGCGTCGGATGCCGGTCACGAGGGCGTCCCACTTGAACTCGTCGATCGCGGCCTTGAACGGGACGGTCTTGAGTTCGTGCGTGACGGTCACGGGGTCGTGCGTGGCGTAACCGATGCCGCGACGGATGGCGTCTTCGTTGACGCGGACGATGAGATCGATGCCGTGGATGACCTTGGCCTTCTCGCGGAACTCATACATCTCCGGGAACTCGTAGGTCGTGTCGATGTGCAGGAGCGGGAAGGGGATCTTGCCGCAGAACGCCTTGCGGGCGAGCCAGATGAGGACGTTGGAGTCCTTGCCCATGGACCAGGGCATGCAGACGGAGCGGAAGTTGGCGAAAGCCTCGCGGAAGACGTGGATCGACGTCTGTTCGAGGCGGGTCAGGTGGTCGTTTTGGGCGTTGCGGGACATGCTGAAAAAGAGAGATGGAAGCGGTTAGCGGTTGGCGGTTGGGAAAGTGAAGGTGGGAGCGGTTGGCGGTTAGCGGATGGCGGTTGGGAGCACAGTGGGAGTAGAGGGACGGAGGGTGGTTTGGTCTTGGATGTTTCCAGTCCGCCAACCGCCGGCCGCTAGCCGCCCAACCCTTTCTTCGTGCGCGTATGGAGGCCGCATTCCTTCTTTTCGAAGCCGGGCCAGCGGCCGCCGCGTTCGTCGCCGCCGGAAGTGGGCAGGGTGCAAGGCAGGCAGCCGATCGAGCGGTAGCCGCGGTCGTGGAGGACGTTGTGCGGCAGGCCGTGTTCCTTGAGGTAAGCCCACACCTGGTCGCGGCTCCAGTCGACGAGCGGGTTGAGCTTCCAGACGTCGGAATTGTCGGGACGGGCGGCCAGCGAGAGCAACGGCGTCACGGAACGCTCGGCGCTCTGGTCGCGACGCATGCCGGTGATCCAGAGGTCGAGGTCGAAGAGTTTCTTACCGAGCGAATCGACCTTGCGGAGTTCGCAGCATTTCTCGGGGTCGCGCTTCCAGAGCTCGGCGCCGTACTGGGCGGCCTGCTGTTCGACCGTCTGCGCGGGCAGGACTTCTTCGACCTTGATGCCGAGGTGCGCTTCGAGCTTCGCCTTGAACTCAAGGGTCTCGGGGAAGAGGAGCCCGGTGTTGAGCGTGAAGGCATGGATCGGCAGGCCGGCCGTCTTGGCGAGGTGCAGGATGACCACGCCGGCGGGCTGGAAGCTCGTGCCGATGCCGGCGCGGGCGCCGAAGGTCTCGTAGGCCCAGCGCAGACGGTCGACCGGCGCCAGCGTCGAGAGACGGGCGTCGAGCTCCGGGATGCGGGCTGGGTCGAGGTCGGCCATCGGCTCGCTTAGGCGGCGGGCGCGGCGGGCCAGATGGCGGCCTGGTCGGCCCAGTCGCCGAAGGCCTGGCCGGCCTTGCGTTCCTTGGCGTACTGCTGGAAGAGGGCGCCGATGACCGTCGGGATCTCGTCGGCGAGCGCCGACTCCTTGAAGAGGCGGGCGAGACGGGTGCCTTC
>VHCL01000065.1 GCA_016871725.1 Verrucomicrobiota bacterium
GCCTCGTCATAGGCCTTGGTCAGGTCAAGGAGCGGGGTCATCAGCGTCTCCGGGACGTACATTCCGCCGAACTGGCCGAAGCGGCCGCGGGCGTCCGGGACGCGGAAGCGAGGTTCGGTGGTCGGGATGAGGCTGGAGGCCGACATGGTGATGCCTGCATAAAGCGGGAACCCCATCCAAGGGCAAGCGACAAGGGCTTTTGACGGCTTTCCTTGCCCCGGTGAGGACGGAACCCTAATTCTCGGCCCATGTCTCGCGTCGCCCTCGGTCTGTGGCTGCTCTCCACCTTGTCCGTCGCCACGGCCGCCGAGACGCGCCGCGCCGAGCAGGTCCGCGAGGATTTCACTTATGGAAGAGCGGTGGTCACCGGCGCCGTCGAAGGCGTGACCGAGTACCTGCCGATCAGCTCCACGGGCCACATGATCCTCAGCGACCGCTTGCTCGGCGTGGACGCCGACCCGGCGGTCTCCGTCGAAGGCGTCGCCGACCGCAAGGGTCGTCCGGTGACGCTGGCCAGGGTCGCTGATGATTACATCGTCATCATCCAGCTCGGCGCGATCCTCGCCGTGCTCGTGGCGTTCTTCGGCCGCGTGCGTGGCGTGCTGTCGGGGATCTGCCGCGGCGACGGTCAGTCCCTCTCCCTCGCCTTCGCGATCCTGGTCGCATTCCTGCCCGCAGCCCTGCTCGGCTTCCTGTTCAAGGACGTCATCACGGCCTATCTGTTCTCGGTCGAAGTCGTGGCGGCCGCCTTGGTCGTCGGCGGACTGGTCATCCTCGTCGCCGAACAGCTGCTGCCGAAGAAGGCCGTCGGCCAGGCCGACGAAGTCGCGGCGATCGGCTGGCGCCCGGCCCTGACCGTCGGCCTCTGCCAGTGCGTCGCCTTGGTCCCCGGCACGAGCCGTTCGCTCGCGACCATCCTCGGCGGTCGCGTCGCCGGGCTTTCCCATGCGGCGGCGACGGAGTTCTCTTTCCTCGTCGGCCTCCTCACCCTTTCCGCGGCATCGGTGTATAAGATGTGGTCGCTCGGACCCGCGCTCACGCAGGTCTACCCGGCCGGTCCGGCAGGCGTCGGCCTGTTCGTGGCCGCCGTCACGGCGTTCGTCTCGGTGAGATGGCTGGTCGGTTACGTGTCCCGGAACGGCCTGGGCGTGTTCGCCTGGTATCGCCTCGCGCTGGGCGGGGCGACCCTGGCGTATCTGGCGCTGAAGTGAGCCCGGCTCAGGTGCCGAGTTCGAAGCCCTTGCGGTATTCGCGGCGGACGTAGGCGTCGGCGGCCTTGTCGTTCGTCACGCGCATCTGCGGACCATCCCAGAGCAGCTTGCGGTCCGGATAACGCGACGCGAGGTTGCCCATGAGCACCATCTCGGAGAGCGGGCCGGAGTAGTCGAAGTTCGAGGAAGCGGCCGGGCCGCCCTTGCACGCGCGGATCCAATCCTTCTCGTGGCCGGAAGAATTGCCGGGGATGCGCGGGATGGTCTTGGCGATCTTCTTGGAGGCTTCGCGCAGGTCCGGATTGAGGATGCGCGGATTGAGGCCGTAGCAGCCGCAGACGAGCTTGGCCTTGTCGCCGATGAAGAGGCAGCCGCCGTTGGGGTCGCCGAAGGGCATGTCGTCCTCGAGCTCATCGGGACGTTGAGGCATCAGGCCGCCGTCCCACCAGGTCAGGGTCACCGGCGGCTTGTCGCCGCGGGCCGGGAACTTGAAGCGCACGACCGAGGAGCGCGGATAGGATTCGAACTTGCCGGTGGTCTTCTTGCCGAAGGTCTCGAAGACGGTGGAGACGTTGCCCTCGACGCTGATCGGGTAGCGGAGGTCGAGAGCCATGAAGGCCGGATCGATGATGTGGCAGCCCATGTCGCCGAGCGAACCGGTGCCGAAATCCCACCAGGCGCGCCACTTGCCGGGGTGATACGAGGCGTGGAACGGACGGAACGGCGCCGGACCGCACCACTGGTCCCAATCCATGCCCTCGGGGGCTTTCTGGACGTCGGACGGACGGTCCATCTCGCTGCTCTGCGGCCAGATCGGCCGGTTGGTCCAGGTGTGCACTTCGCGGACGTTGCCGATGAGGCCGGCGGCGATCCATTCGGTGACCTGACGGATGCCCTCGCCGGAATGTCCCTGGTTGCCCATCTGGGTCACGACCTTGTACTTGTGGGCGGATTCGGTGAGGATGCGGGCCTCGAAGACGGAATGCGAGATCGGCTTCTGGACGTAGACGTGCTTCCCGCGGCGCATGCACTCCATCGCGATGTAGGCGTGCGAATGGTCGGGCGTGGCGATGATGACCGCGTCGATGTCCTTCTGCTGGTCGAGCATCTTGCGGAAGTCCGTGAAGAGCGCGGCCTTCGGGAACTGCTTGATCGTCCCGGCGCAACGGCCGAGGTCCAGGTCGCAGAGCGCGACGATGTTCTCGTCGGCCGAATTCTTCACGTTGCTGCCGCCGACGCCGCCGAAGCCGATCGCGGCGATGTTCAGCTTCTCGTTCGGCGAGACCGTCAGCGCCGCGGAGTTGAGCCAAGGACGCGAGACCGCGAAGGCGGCGGCGGCCATGCCGGTGTTGCGGAGGAAGGAGCGACGGTCGAGCTGGGGGGTCATGGGGAGGGGGTAATGATGGATTATGAGTCTCACCCCGGGGCCGCAAGTTCCATGCGGACGGCCTCCGCCCTGACCGACGGGTCCCGTCGACGCGCGCCCCGTCGCGACCGGGACGCCCATGTGAACAGGTCCGCTGGTCAGGGTCGGACGGCCCGCCTATCTCGCTGTCTGGTTGAATCTTATGACGTCCGGGCCGGGCCCCCGGCGGCCGAAGTTTCGTTTGACTATGCTGTGAATAAACTGTTCATAAAGGAAACCACACGACCCTGATGTTCAAGCGTTTCCCCGGGCTATTCAACCAAGCCATCGGCATCGACCTCGGCACCGCGAACACCCTCGTGTTCCTCAAGGACCGCGGCGTCGTCCTGCGTGAACCGTCCGTCGTCGCCATCCGCACGAGCACCCGCAAGCCCATCGCCGTCGGCAACGAGGCCCGCATGATGCTCGGCCGCACCCCGGGCGACATCCAGGCCCTGCGTCCGATGAAGGACGGCGTGATCGCCGACTTCGAGATCAGCGAGCACATGCTCCGCTACTTCATCGGCAAGGTCGCCCGCAAGTCCCTCTTCACGAACCTGACCGTCGTCGTCGCCGTGCCCTACGGCATCACCGCCGTCGAACGTCGCGCCGTGATGGATTCGGCCTACCGCGCCGGCGCCGACGACGTCATCACCATCCCCGAGCCCGTCGCCTCCGCCATCGGCGTCGGCCTGCCGGTCGAGGAGCCCACCGGCTCGATGATCGTCGACATCGGCGGCGGCACCACCGAGGTCGCCGTGCTCTCCCTGGGCGGCATCGTCCACGCCCGCTCCATCCGCGTCGGCGGCGACGAGTTCGACATGTCGATCATCAAGTACATCCGCAACTCGTACAACCTGATCATCGGCGAACGCACCGCGGAAGAGATCAAGATCAAGATCGGCTCGGCCTACGCGCTCGAGCAGGAACTCACCTTCGAGGTCAAGGGCCGTGACAACGTCACCGGCCTGCCCCGCCAGCTGCACCTGACCTCCCAGGAGGTCCGCGAGGCCATGGCCGACAACATCAACCAGATCATCGAGGCGGTGAAAGGCTCGCTCGAGCGCATCCCGCCCGAGCTCTCTTCCGACCTCGTCGACCGCGGCATCGTGCTCGCCGGCGGCGGCTCGCTGATCCGCAAGATCGACCGCGCCATCTCCGAGGCCACCGGCCTCCCCGTCTTCGTCGCCGAGGACCCCCTCTGCGCCGTCGTCAACGGCACCGGCAAGATCCTCGCCAACTCCTCCCGCTGGAGCGGCCGAGACTAAGCCCGCCCGCGGGCTTTCCCGCCATGGACCAGAACCGCCAAGGCGCCCGCGCCTCCTACGTCGCCCTCGCCGTGTTCGTCGCGGCGTGGATCCTGCTGCCGAGCGCCGTCCGTCGGTTCAACCGGGAGGCGTTCGTCGAGTTCCAGGCCCCCGCGCTGCATCTGGCCGGCAAGTCCCGCGATCTCGCGACCTTCTGGGAGAAGAAGAGCCGGAGCACGGAGGAACTCGTCGCCGCCGGCCGCGACCTGGCGCGCATCAACGCCGCCTTGGAACTCAAGCTCAAGGGGCTGGAGGACATCCGCCGGGAGAACCAGCGCCTGCGCGAGGTCACCCGCTACAACGTCCCCGCCGAATACCTCTCCGTCGTCGCCCGCGTCGCGACGCGCGACAGCTCCTCCTGGTGGCAACGCATCGTGATCCGCAAGGGACGCAACGACGGCATCCGTCCGGGCGCGCCGGTCGTCTTCGGCGACACCGTCGTCGGTCGCGTGACCGCCGTCCATCTCACCACCAGCGAGGTCGACCTGGTGACGAGTCCCGGTTTCCGCTGCACCGCCTACCTCGAAGGCGACGACCAGAGCCGCATCGTGCTCGTCAACGGCGTCGCCGCCCACTCGCTCGGCACGGCCAAGGCGCGCGTGAGCGTGATCCCTTATGATTATCTCCTGCCCGCCGGCACGCCGGCCCGCGTGACCACCACCGGCATGGGCGGCGTCTTCCCCAGCGGCCTGACCTTGGGCTACCTCGACGGCGGGGCCTACGCCACGCAGGTCGGCAACTTCAAGGAGAGCCTGCTCGTGCCCTCGCGCGACCTCTACAACCTGCAGGAGGTCTCCGTCCTGGTCCCGCTCATCCAGACGCCCGGCGAAGCGCTGATGCAGGGCGAGCAATTCCAGTGACGATGGGCTGGGCGTGGCTGATCCTCCTGCTCGCGACCTACCCTTGGCTCCTGGGGGCGGACCTCGCGAGCGACGCCCTCGCGTCCTCCTCGCTCGTCGTCTTCGTCAGCGGCGCCTGCCTCATCGCCCCCGCCCGCCGGCTTAAGCGCTGGCAGTGCGTCCTCTTCGCCGCGGGGCTGGGCTTCCTCTTCGAGGCGCGCCGCCCGATCCCCGACGGGGCGCTGGCCCTCACGCTGGTCGCCGTCGCGATCTTCCTGTCCTCGAACCGTGCGCTGCTGCGCAGCACGCCGCGGATGCTCCAAGGCGCGGCCGTCGTCAACGTCGGCGCCTGCCTGACGTGGTTCGTCGCCGCGGCCATCGCCGCCGACGCCCCGGCGGACGGAGCGTTCGGTCATCTCTTCGGCCAGTTGCTGCTGGCGGGCGTCGTCGGCGCCCTCGGCCTCGTGCCGGTCGCCCTGACGCAGAACGCCGCCATGGACCGGCTGGGCGTGCCGCCCGCCCCTGACACCCCATGAGGGAGCCCGCCGACACCAAGGTCCTCCCCTCGACGCCCGTCGAGAAACTGCGTCTCTACGCGGTCTTCGCGCTGTTCTCGCTGGGCTTCCTCTACGTCGTCGGCGGGCTCGCCTACCGCCAGCTCATCCAGTCGAACGACCTGAAGGAACAGTCCGACAACCAGAGCCGCCGGATCGTGCTGCGCCCGCCCGCCCGCGGCCGCATCTACGACCGCAACGGGTTCGTGCTCGTCGACAACCGCGCGCGGTGGAGCGTGAAGGCCGACCTCGCGGCGCTGCAGAAGGAGATCCGCGTCGAGTACCTCCGGCTGCTCGCCGCCGAGCGCGCGCGCCAGGCCGTGCAGGTCGACACCGAACGCGTGATGGAACTCGCCCGCGTCAACGTCCTCCAAGGCTGGCTCAACAAGGTCTGGTTCGTCATCGACGAGGACCAGCGCAAGTCGGCCCGGAAGCCCGCCCCGGGCAAGGCCACGCCGCTCGATCCGCCGGGCGAGCGCAAGGTGAACATCGAGGAGCTCCGCAAGCACCTGCGCGAACGCCGCGCCCTGCCCTTCACGCTGGTCGCCGACCTCGCCTTCCCGGCGGCGAACCTGCCGGCCGGCCCCGACGAAGGCGTCAAGGCCGTCGCCCGTTTCATCGAGCAGTTCCCCGTCGAAGGGCCCATCCGGCTCGAGTCCGACATCATCCGCACCTACCCGCACGGCGGCATGGCCGCCCACGTCCTGGGCTACGTCAAGGATTCCGACGAACTTCCGCCGAACGTCGAAGACATCGCCGAGGTCCGCAGCGAGACGCTGCAGAAGCTACGTCAGACCGGCAAGACCGGCGCCGCCGGCGTCGAGCTTTCCTTCAACCACGTGCTCAAGGGCCTCAGCGGCTGGGAGCTCTGGACCAAGACCTCGTCGGGCTACAATCAGACCCGGCTGAAGTACAGCGAGCCCGTCCAGGGCAGCAACATCGCGCTCTCGCTCGACCTCCGCATCCAGCGCACGACCGAGCGGGCGCTGGCGGAGATCAAGGACACCCAAGGCGTCCCGTTGCCGGCGGCGGCCGTCATGCTCGACGTGCACACCGGCGAGATCCTCGCGCTCGCCAGCCAGCCGACATTCGACCCCAACCGGCTGGCCGGCCGCATCACCGCCGCCGATTACGACGAGGTGGAGAAGTCCGGCGCCTGGCTTAACCGCGCCACCCAAGGGCTCTACCCGCCGGGTTCGACGTTCAAGATCATCACGGCCATGGCCGGTATGCGCCGGAAGGTCGTGGACTGGGACGACATCCTCGAGTGCGGCGCCTTCTACCGCGTCGGCGACCGCGATTTCCCCGAGCACGAGCCCGTCGGCTACGGTGACGTCGACCTCGACAAGATGCTCGCGATCTCCTGCAACGTCTGGAACTACCAGGTCGGCCTGCGCGCCGGCCCCGACGCCTTGGCCGCGGAGGCGCGCCGGTTCGGCCTCGACGCCCCGCTCCTGGAGTCCTCGGCCTCCCCGGACGCCGACGGCCCGACGATCACCGAGCTGCCCTACCCGGCCTCCCGCGGACTGGTCGTCCCCGATCGCGACTACAAGCTGCGGATCAAGGCGGGCCCATGGCAGGACGGCGACACCGCCAACTTCTCGATCGGCCAGGGCTACCTGCTGACGAGCCCCCTCCACATGGCGGCTTTCGCCGCCTCGCTGGCGCGCGGCGAGACCCGCACCGTGCCGACGATCATCCACGATCCGTCGCGCGACGGTCGCCATCGCGGCTCGACTCCGATCGGGCTGAACAAGGCGCAGCTGGACGCCATCCGCGGCGGCATGGTGCGCTGCGTCGAGGAAGGCACCGGCCGCAGCGCGCGCATCCCGGGACTGCCGATCGCCGCCAAGACGGGCACCTCCGAGTATTTCAAGAACCGCGAAAAGGCCCACCTCGCCTGGATGATCGGCTACGCTCCGGCGGATCGTCCCGTGGTCGCCTTCTGCGTGCTCGTCGAAGGCCAGCTCGACACCAACACCTGGGGCGGCAAGACGGCGGGTCCGGTGGTGAAGCAGATGCTCGAGACCTGGGCGGGCACGGGCGAGCAGCCGGCGGCCGAACCGGCGCGCTAGTCGCGGATCAGCACCGGGGTGCCGGCGGGCGCGAGTCCGAAGAGGCGGATGACGTCCGGGTCGGACAGCAGGACGCAGCCATGGCTGTTCGGCCGGCCGAGCTTGTCGGTCTGGTTCGTCCCATGGATGTAGACGTAACGACGGTAAGTGTCGACGACCCTGCCTTCCGCGTCGGTGCCTTGGTTGTGACCGGGCTCCAGTCCTTCGAGCCAGAGGATGCGCGACGTGATGAGGTTGTCTTCCGGCGTCGGCCATTCGCCGGACAGCTTGCCCGTCGGCTGGCGGGCCTTGAAGACCATGCCGGGCGCGGCGCCGTCGCCGATCTTCGCGGCGATCCGGTGCAGCCCGTCCGGGGTCCGCAGGGAATCCTGGACGCAGCCGCGGCCCGCCCGGGCGGTGCTGACCACGTAGGTTTCGCACTCCTCACCCTTGAAAAACCATAGTTTTTGCTGGTCAATCGACACAACGATGCAATGTTCAGCGGCAGGCAGACCCAGCCCGCTCAGGCGTTCGGTCACCTCCTTCTTCAAACCCAACTCGTACTCAGAACATGGCATATCGTATCGGCATCGTGGGCGTGACAGGCGCGGTCGGTCAAGAACTGCTGGCGCTCATGGCCAAGCGTGACTTCCCCGTGGCCGAGCTCCGTCCCCTGGCCTCCGCCCGCTCCGCCGGCTCCAAGGTGACCTACGCCGGCAAGGAATGGACCGTCCAGGAAGCCAAGCCCGAGGCCTTCGAGGGGCTGGATTTCGCCGTCTTCAGCGCCGGCGGCTCGATCTCCCTCGCCCTCGCCGCGGAAGCGGTGAAGCGCGGCTGCGTCGTGATCGATAACAGCTCCGCCTTCCGGATGTATCCGGACGTCCCGCTGGTGATCCCCGAGATCAACGCCCATCACCTCGCCCACCACAAGGGCATCATCGCCAACCCCAACTGCTCCACGGCGATCGCGCTGATGGGCCTGTATCCCCTCCACCAGGCCTTCGGACTGAAGCGCTTCTTCGCCTCGACCTACCAGGCCGTCTCCGGCACCGGCGCCGAAGCGATGCGCGAACTCGACGCCCAGGCCCGCGCCTGGGCCAAGGGCGAGACCCTCGCCCCGAAGGTCTACCCGCACACCATCAATTTCAACCTCATCCCGCAGGTCGATTCCTTCCTCGAGGACGGCTATACCAAGGAGGAGATGAAGATGCTCAACGAGGGCCGTAAGATCATGGATCTGCCTGGCCTCAAAGTCACCACCACGTGCGTCCGCGTCCCGGTCTTCCGCGCCCACTCGATCGCGATCAGCGCCGAGTTCGAACGTCCGGTCGACCTCGCCGTCGCCCGCAAGGCCATCGGCGCCTTCGCCGGCGCGGAGCTC
>VHCL01000066.1 GCA_016871725.1 Verrucomicrobiota bacterium
GGGTAGGGTTAGGGATAGGGCTTGGTTAATTTGACGCAGGTAGGGCGGGCTCTCCGAACCCGCGGTTGAACCGATCGACATCCGAATCTCTCCCTTCGATCGGACTGCCTGGAGAGCCGCGCCTACCATAACCTGCGGCTTCTAGCCCCAGCCCTGGCTCTGTCCCTAGCCCTCCCTCCAGCCCTTTCTCTTGCCCTTCCGCCCTCCCGCCTCTTTAACGCCCTTTCGATGCTCACGATCGCCAACGTCACCAAGTCCTACGGACCGCGCACCCTGTTCGCGGACGTCTCGCTGAACATCGCCCGCACGGACCGGCTCGGCCTCATCGGCGCCAACGGCGCGGGCAAGTCGACCCTCTTCAACATCATCCTCGGCAAGGACCAGCCCGACGACGGCCTGATCGAGTGGGAACGCGGCGCGAACTTCGGCTTCCTGCCGCAGGAAAGCGCGCCCGTCGGCGACGAGACGATCCTCCAGATCGCCACGAGCGGCGGCAAGCTGGAGCCCGAGAACGACGACGACTGGGACATCGACTACACGCTCGAGCCCCGCGCCAAGAAGATCCTCGCCGGCCTCGGCTTCCGCGAATCCGACCACGACAAGCTCGCCAAGACTTTCTCCGGCGGCTGGGTCATGCGCGCGCACCTCGCCCGCCTGCTCGTCAGCGAACCGACGCTGCTCCTGCTCGACGAACCGACCAACCACCTCGACCTCGAGGCGCTCCTCTGGTTCCAGGACTACCTGACCCGCTACCCGGGCGGGCTCGTCGTCATCTCCCACGACCGCGCCTTCCTCAACGCCCTCTGCACGGGCATGATCGAGCTCCGCGGCCAGCGCCTGCACGAATACACCGGCAACTACGACGACTTCCTCGTCGAACGTGAGGCCCGCAAGCAACGCCAGCAGGCGATGTTCAAGAACCAGCAGCGCGAGATCGCCCACCTGCAGACGTTCGTCGACCGCTTCGGCGCCAAGGCCTCGATGGCCTCCCGCGCGAAGTCCAAGGAGAAGCAGATCGCCCGCCTCGAGGAGGTCGCGATCGACGAGCCCGAGGACGACCTGAAGAAGATCCAGTTCCGCTTCCCGCAGCCGCCGCGCTCGGGCCTGAAGGTGATGAAGCTCGAGCACGTCCGCCAGGCCTACGGCGACCACGTCGTCTACCAGGACCTCAGCTTCGAGTGCGAACGCGGCCAGCGCACGGTGCTCGTCGGCCCCAACGGCGCGGGCAAGTCCACCCTCCTCAAGATCCTCGCAGGCGTCATCCCGATCAACGGCGGCGTCCGCGAGGAAGGCGGCAACGTGATCACGGGCTACTTCGCCCAGAACCGCGTCGACAACCTCAACCCGAAGCTGACCGTCCTCGAGAACGTGATGGAGCTGCGGACCAACGAGAACCAGCTCACCGAACAGCAGGCCCGCGGCATGCTCGGCACGTTCCTCTTCCGCAAGGACGACGTCCATAAGAAGGTCGCGGTGCTCTCGGGCGGCGAGAAGTCGCGCCTCGCCCTCGTGAAGCTGCTCATCAACCCGCCGAACTTCCTGCTCATGGACGAGCCCACGACGCACCTCGACATCATGTCGATCGACGCGCTCATCTCGGCCCTGAAGAACTACGAAGGCACGCTCTACTTCGTCAGCCACGACGTGCACTTCATCCGCGAGATCGCCAAGACGGTCCTGCATGTCCACTCCGGCCGCCTGACGCCGTATGCGGGCGACTACGCCTACTACCTCGAGAAGTCCAAGGCCGGCAACGAACGCGCCGCGCTGACCGCCGGCTTCACCGACGGACGGCCCAAGCAGGCCGAGGCGCCGAAGGCCGAAAAGGCCAAGGCCCCCGCGAAACCCTCCGCGTCTGACCTCCGCAAACTGAAGGCCGAAGTCACGAAGCACGAACAGCAGGTCGCCGACCTCGAAGCCAAGCAGGCCAGGCTCACCGCCGAACTCGCCGACCCGGCGACCTACGCGCAGGGCGCCAAGGTCCAGCAGCTGAACGCCGAACTGAAGTCCGTGACCGACGCCTTGCAGGCCGCCACCGCCGCCTGGGAACAGGCCGCCCAGAAGCTGAGCGAGGCGGAGGGAACGTAAGCACTGGTAGAAGCGGTTAGCGGTTGGCGGTTAGCGGCTAGGGATAAATCAACCTCACCGAAGAGTCATGGCCTGCCCCCTGTTTTGATTGGTTTTATCAGGACCTATCCGCCAACCGCTAACCGCCAACCGCTGGGACCTGGTTTGTCGCCATTCCTTCTGGCTCTCCGGGAACCCTTCCCCTAGACCCCTGTCCTCACCTGACACCCCCATGCGTTCCCTCCCCCGCCTCCTGTGCGTGCTCGGCCTGATGGCCGCCGCCGTCCCCGCCTTCGCCCACACGGCCGGCGAAGAACTGTCCTCCGCGGCCTCGGCCTTCCTCGGCTCGCTCAACGCCGACCAGAAGGCCAAGGCGACCTTCAAGTTCGACGACGCCGAGCGCACCAACTGGATCTTCGTCCCGGCCGCCCGCAAGGGCCTGCCCCTGAAGGAAATGAACCCCGGCCAGCGCCACTTCGCCCAGGCCGTCCTCTCCGTCGCCCTCAGCGGTCGCGGCCACATGAAGGCCGAACAGATCATGGCCCTCGAGCACCTGCTCTTCGAGATCGAGAAAGGCTCCGGCCCGAAGCGCGACGCCGAGAACTACTTCGTGTCCGTCTTCGGCACGCCGGACGCCAAGGGCACCTGGGGCTTCCGCTGGGAAGGCCACCACCTCTCGCTCAACTTCACGCTCGTCGACGGCGAACTCGTCAGCTCGACGCCCTCGTTCTTCGCCAGCAATCCCGGCAAGATCAAGGAAGGCCAGCCCGGCCCCGTCGGCTTCGAGCTCCTGAAGTTCGAGGACGACCTCGGCCGCCAGCTCGCCAAGTCCCTCACGCCCGAACAGCGCAAGCAGGGCTTCCTCAACAAGGACCCCTTCAAGGACATCGTGACCGGCAACAAGCAGAAGGCCGACGGCCTCATCAAGCACCAGGGCATCCCGGCCTCCGCCCTCAACGCCGAACAGAAGCAGATGCTCGGCCGGATCGTCTTCGAATACGTCAGCCGCACCCGTCCTGACTTCGCCGCCCGCGAGCTCAAGGCGATCGACGCCGTGAAGGACTCCCTCGTGTTCGCCTGGAACGGCGGCCTCGAAGTCGGCGAGCCCCACTACTACAGCATCCAGGGTCCGACCTTCCTCTTCGAGATGGCCAACTTCCAGGGCGGCGCCAACCACGTCCACGCCTCCTGGCGCGACCTGAAGAAGGACTTCGCCTACGACCCGCTCCGCGAGCACGCGAAGGAACACGCGGCCGGCAAGTAAGGCCGGTGAAAACAAAACCCCGGGCGACCGGGGTTTTTTGTTTCCAGAGATAAGCGGCTAGCGGTTGGCGGTTAGCGGCAAGGAAAACCTCGCCCCAAAGGGAGACCGGAAACCGGATGATTGGCTGCGGTTTGTCTTTGGGTAGGGATGACCGCCTCGGTCAGCCGCGGTTGAGCGAGGGCGCTCAACCCTACCCAAGGCAGCATTTGCCGACCGCCACCCGCCACCTGGAGCTGCCACCCGCCACCCGGAACGAATAGATGACTGAGTCGATGACAGAGGGCTGAATCGATTAATCCTGAACCCGAACCTGATTACCCGCACCTAGCTCCTGACGGCCGAGACCCGAGACCTGAAAATCGATACCCCCAGCCAATCATCCGGTCTCCGGTTTCCCCTGCCTTGATGGCTCGTCCTAACCGCCAACCGCTAACCGCTAAAACCTCACTTCACCATCTTCCTCCACCCCTCCATGGTCTCCTTCAACAATTCCTTCGGCTCCATCTTGATGCCGTAGCCCTGAAAGCCGAAGGGCCCGCGGTAACCAGCGGCGCGAGCCTTGGCCACGAAGGCGCCGACGTCATAGGTCCCGCGACCGAGCGGCTGGATGAGTTTGTCCCAGCCGAGGTCCTGGGTGTCGCCGGCGTCGGCCCCGTTGATCGTGATGAAGTTCAGCCGCGGCAGGGCTTCCTTGATGAGCGGCGCGGGATCGCGCTCGGAGCCTTCGACCTTGAGCCAGTGGCAGAGATTGAAGGTCACGCCCAGGTCAGGGTCGTCGACCTTGCCGGCGACGCGCACGCAGGTCTCGAAGCTCGCCGCCCAGAAGCCGGCGTGAGGATAGAGCGAGATCTTCACGCCCTTGGACCGGGCATACGCGACCAGCTGGCGCAGCTGCGGCACGACGACGGTATCGCCGTATTCAGGCGGCATCCTGAGACCTAAGGGGAGATCCACCTTATTGATTCCCAGCCACAAAGTGCCGCCGGTGCCGGCGAGCCAGTCGACCGCCTGGGTGAGGTCAGCGGGCAACTGATGCTGACCGGACGGGAAGTTGGCGACGTGATAGCCGTTGAAGAAGACGAGCCCCTTGGCCTTCAGCGCGTCGGCGTGGGCCTTGGCCGTCGCGGGCCGGCCACCCAGGCCCGCATAGCCGAACTCGGCCAGCGTCTGCGCGCACGCCGCCGGCTCGAGCCGCGCGGCGGTGTCCATGGCGAAGAAGGCCGGTCGGTCCGCGGCCAGGAGCGCCGCGGCGGAGCAGATGAGGGCGAGGAGGGAACGCATGAGAATCAACGGAGGGCCACGCCGTGCGCGGCCAGTTCGCGAAGGAAGTCCGTCGGCGACGGCGGGCTGATGACGAAATTCTTGAACCAGCCGGTGCGGCGGCGGAGCAGTACCAGCTTCTTCGGATTGACGGTGTTCGTCCAATGCTCGTTCCAGAACACCCAGTCATGGGCGGCCCACTCGATGTCGCTCAGGGCCACCTTCCGCGCGGTGAGGCCGTAGAAACGCACCCGCACATGGCCGGAGTCGATGGTGAACGTCATGCCCCAGAAGATGGCGTGGACGAGCACGAGCGGGAAGACCAGGGCCACGATCAGCGGGAGCAGATAAAGGAGGACTTCCATTT
This sequence comes from Verrucomicrobiota bacterium, assembly GCA_016871725.1. GTDB lineage: Bacteria > Verrucomicrobiota > Verrucomicrobiia > Opitutales > UBA953 > UBA953. Next base: position 4,959 of record VHCL01000066.1, read on the forward strand.
GTATCGGAATTATGGGCCTATTCGGCCGGACTTGAACCCAAAACCAAGCCCACGCTGGACAGCCCCGCCCTTGCGGGATTGCCTGTCCGCATGGCTCGCGCGACCCGGCACCTGAACACGAACGCCCTCTGGGCCGACGTGGGCGTGCGCACGCTCCGCCGCCTCGGCCTGACGCACGTGGTGATCTCGCCCGGCTCGCGCTCGACGCCGCTCGCCCATGCTTTCGCCGAATCCGCCGGCCTGCACGTGACGGTCGCGCTCGACGAACGTTCGGCCGGCTTCATTGCCCTCGGCCTCGCCAAGGCTATTGGCCAACCCGCCGCCCTGCTCTGCACCTCCGGCACCGCTGCCGCCAATTACCTGCCCGCCGTCGTCGAAGCCCGCCTCTCGGCCACGCCCCTGCTGGTCCTGACCGCCGACCGCCCGCCCGAGCTGCGCGAATGCCACTCCGGCCAGACCATCACCCAGAACGGCCTCTACGGCGGCTATCCCGTCTGGGCCGCCGAGGCCGCCGTGCCGTCGGCCGACCTCGGCCTGCTCCGCCACTGGCGCCAGCTGCTGGTCGACGCCTGGCAGCGCTCGCAAAGCCCTCTGGCCGGCCCGGTGCACCTCAATCTGCCCTTCCGCGACCCTCTCGCCCCCTCCGACCCCGAAAAGGGCTTCAAGATCCCCGCAGGGCTTAATCTGGACACCTTCACCGCCGTCGCTCCCTGCGGCGTCGTCCGCCCGACCCTCACGCCTCACACGGTCGCCAGCCTGCTCCCGAAGACCGAACGCGGCGTCATCGTGGTCGGCCCCCATGCCTTCGAGGACCGCGACGAGGGCGCCGCCGCCCTCCGCGAGCTTTCGCACGTCACCGGCTGGCCGATCCTCGCCGACGGAGCCGGCACGCTCCGCGGCGACCTCGCCGGCGATGCGACCCTCGTCTCGGGCTACGACCTCATCCTGCGCGACGCCAAAGCCGCCAAGTCGCTCCGTCCGCAGGCCGCCGTCTTCGTCGGCCCGCTCCCGACCAGCAAGGTCCTGCGCGCCTGGCTCAAGGCGGAAGACATCACCGCGCTGCAGCTCGGCCGACCGGGCGAGAACACCGATCCGACGCATTCGCGCTGGAGCCGTCTCGACGGCCAGCTCGTGCCTTCGGGAGACAAGGTCACGGCGAAACCGACCGCTTACGGCAAGGCCTGGCAGAAAGCCCAGCAGGCCGCGGCCAAGAAACTGTCCCGCATCGCGCACGTCGACTGGCCTTTCGAAGGCCGCGTCGTCTCGCTGCTCGAAGAAGCCCTAGGCCCGGACGACCGCCTGTTCGTCGGCAGCAGCATGCCGATCCGCGACGTGGAGTGGTTCTACCATCCGCCCGGCCCCGGCCCCGAGATCCTGACCAACCGCGGCGCCAACGGCATCGACGGCACCGTCTCGACCGCGCTCGGCGCTTCGCTCGACGGCAAGCGCACCGTGCTGCTCTGCGGCGACCTGACCTTCCTGCACGACAGCAACGCCCTGCTCTCCGCCTACGGCCACCGCGGCGACCTGACGGTCGTCGTGATCAACAACCAGGGCGGCGGCATCTTCAATCACCTCGCCGTCGCGCAGAGCGCGCGGTTCGAACAGCTCTGGGGCACCCCGCAGGCCACCGACCTCGGCAAGCTCTGCGCCGCCCATAGGGTGCGTCATGACCTCTCGGGAGACTGGAACGACCTCCGCCGCCTCCTCGAAGTCCGCGGCAAAGGCGTGCGCGTCATCGAAGTCCGCACCGACCGCGAAGCCGACGCCGCCTGGCGCAAGAAGTCGTTCCGCTGAACAACATGCGCCTCGTCCATCTCTGCCTCCTGCTCGCCACCGCGACCTTGGTCGCGGCGGACAAGTCGGTCGTCAAGACCTCCCCTCGTGCCGACCTGAAAGCGCAGGTCGCGCCCGGCGCGACGCTGCGTTTCGAATTCCCCGAACTGACCGTCGACCGCCACGGCGCGCTCGCGGCCTGCCACCTGAAGCTGCCGGCGGATTACGACGCGGCGAAGAAATACCCGCTGGTCGTCTGGCTCGGCGGCGGCGAGGGCGGCAACCAGCCCGGCGGCTCCTTCCTGCCGGCAGGCGACTTCGTCCTCGTCGGCCTCCCCTACCCCAAGGGCGCGAACAATCCCGCCCAGGCCAACATGGTCGGCGACTACGGCAAGGTCTGGGCCTACCACCGCTTCATGCTCGACGAGATCGCCAAGGCGATCCCCAACCTCGACAAGTCCCGCTCGATCATCGCCGGCTTCAGCAACGGCGGACACGCCATCGACGGCATGCTGCGCCTCGGCGGCAGCCCGAAGCTCACGGATTATTTCGGGGTCTTCATCTTCGCCGACGGCGGCGGCACGGCCTACTCCTCCAAGGGCAGCCTGCCCAACCTCGCAGGCAAATTCGCCTACGCCTGCTGGGGCTCCGAGAAAGGCTCCAACAAGCCGAACACCAGCCAGCTGCCCAAGGCCCTGAAGTCCAAGGGCGCGACGGTCGTCGGCAGCGAGATGGCCGGCGTCGGCCACGCCTTCGACGCGTCCGAGCACCCCAAGGTCGCCGCTTGGCTGGAAAAAGTCGCCCTCGCCGCTCCGACGAAGAAGTAACCGGCGGCTCAGAAGTAAGCCTCCAGGAACTCGGCTTCGGTCGCGGACAGCGGCGTGTCGCCGGTGGCCATGGCGAGCGACTTCGGGAAACGCTGGTGCTCCGCCGGCAGCACGCGGAAACCGTGCCGTTCGTAGATCGCCGGCTTGACCTCGGAGAAGAGCAGGAAGCGCGTATCGGGCTGGGCGAAGCGATGGAGCTCCATGACCGCGCGCAGGAGCAAGGAAGCGTAGCCCTGACCGCGTCGGTCCGGCGCCGTCGCGACGGAGGCGAGACCGATGAGGCTCGCGCGGAAACGCAGGACGTTCAACGCCGAGACGGGCCGGCCGGAAGCATCCTCGAGGAGGTAACGCGTGCCGCGGACGTGGTTCGGATCCTGATCCTTGTCCGCGCAATACTGGTCGAAGGTCTTGCCGTGCTTCCAGGCATCGAACCCGAAAGCCAGCACGGTGCGTAGATCCTCGGGCCGGACGAGACGGACGCGCCCGACGGGGGTGAATCGCTGGCGACCGTCCTCGATCACGCCTTCGAACATCGCCTGCGGACGGACCCACGTGCGCGCCTCGGGATTATCATACAGACAGCGGTAGACCACCTGCGGCGACAGGTCCTCGGAATGCGCCGCCACCCCGAGCCGGAGGTAGTGATTGCCCTTGTAGTGGCGGTAGAGGGTCCAAGGCATGGCGGAGCAGGGCCAGAGTTAGGGCCAGGGCTAGGGCTAGGCAAGGCATGGGTGCCATCTCATGGCAGCACTCCCCCGATACTCGATACTCCATACTCAATACTCTTCCTCCTACCCCTACCCCCGCCCCTACCCCTGAACTA
>VHCL01000067.1 GCA_016871725.1 Verrucomicrobiota bacterium
GACTGGAAAGAAGCAGGCAGGGCTACTGGTTTATGAGACGCAAGACATCCGGAAAGCAAAGCGAGCCGAAGGGCCTCGGGAGCGGCGGCGGCGACTTCGAGTTCCTTCGGCTTCGTCAGCGAGCCGCCGAGGTAGCCCAGGATCTCCGTCATGCCCGCGCCGATCTTGGCATCAAGCGGCATGACACCCAGCAAAGAGCGCAGGAAAGCGGGTTCGCGTCCGCCGATGCCGCTGAGGATGCCGTTGCGCAGCCACTTGTCTTCCGAGAAGTCCCAGGCATGCCCCGCCAGCGCCTGCGTCGCCTTGTCGGCAGGGTCGTCGCCCAACCGGATGATCCGCATCAGCGCGGGATCGGGCAACGCCGGCATCACCGCCAGGGCCGTGCTGACGTCATCCGCCCGCTGCTCGGCCCGGATCCGCCAGATGCGGCCCATCGTCTTGCCGGTCTCGAAGTCCGTGTGCTTGCGGACCTCTTCCGGCAGGTAATCCGGATGCTCGATAACCTTGCGATACATGTCGGCGACATACATCGCGCCTTCGGGCCCGCGCGCCAGGAAGACCGGACGGAACCAGTCGTCGCGCGAGGCGAGGAACTCGCGGCCCGAATAGAGCGGCGAGGCGACGAAGGTCGCGCCTTTGGCCGTGAGGCGATCCGCATGGACGAGGTTACCCGTGGGGTCGCACGAGAAGACGGCGCCCGCGCACTCGGGAGTCAGCAGCGACTTCCCTTGCCAGACCTTGACCCCGCAGGCGGCGCTGAACGAGCCCGCATGGCCGTCGGCGGTGGTGATGTTCGAGCTGATCGGGAAAAGCCGGACACCGTCATGGCCTCCGTTGATGCCGTTGAACGCATTGCGTTCATTGCAGTCCTGGACGGTCTCGCTGAACGCCAGCCGCGGATTGCGCCTGAGCCACTTCGAGTCGAAGACGACATGCTGCACCGGCACCCGGTTCATGCAGATGAAGCGGTTGCCGAGGACGTCGAAGCTCATGCCGTACTGAGATTTCCCGTCCACCAGCTCGACCTCGAGGGTCTCCGGGTCGAAACGGATATCCGATGTCATCTTGAGCGGCGGCCGTTCCGGATGGGACGGACACGTGACCGTCCCTCCGCTGAGACCGGCCGCGAGGTAGATCTTACCGTCCCACGGGCCGACGGTCGGCGCATTGACCCGCAGCTGAGTACTGCCCGTCGTGGCGAAGCCGGTAAGCAGGACCTTGCGCTCGTCGGAGACGCCATCGCCGTCGTGATCCTTCAGGAAGAGCACATCCGGCGCGCAGGTGACGATGAGTCCGCCCCGCCAAGGCAGGACGCCGTTCGGAAAAGTCAGCCCGTCCGCATACACGGTGCGCTTGTCCATCCGGCCGTCGCCGTCGGTATCCTCGAGCAGGGCGATGACGCCGGCGGGCTTCTCCCCTTCCTTCGGACCGATCGGGTAGCCGCGGTTCTCGGCCACGAAGAGTCGCCCCTGGGTGTCAAAGGCGATGGCGCACGGTGAAGCCACCAACGGCTCGGCGGCGACGAGTTCGACCTTCAGTCCGGGCGCCGTCTCGAATGACTTCAAGGCATCGGCCGGCGAGAGCGGGCTCGGCACGGGAGCGGCTGCGGCCGCGAGGAGGATGGAGGTGAAAAACGTCACTTGAGCTGAGGCGGCTGGTTGCCGTAGAGCCAGGGCTTGCCGGCCGGGGCGTTCGGACGCTCGGGCAGTTTGGCGGGCTTCATCTTGGCGGCGAGCTCGAGCCCAACGTTCATGAATTGCGTGCCGGCGGTGATCTCCAGATTGCTGTAGCTCGTCAGGCGCGTCTCGTAACCGCCGCCGTTGGGCCCGAAGGCCTCCTCGTCCGGAACATAGCCCACGCAACCGTTGGCGAGTTCGACCGGGAAGGTCATCGGGAAGCCGCTGCGCTGCTTGAGCTGCAGGCCATAGGAGACGAAATACTCCGCGGGATTAGAAAGGCAGACCACCGGGCCGACCTGGATGGCCTGGACCTCGACCTCGACGGCGCGCTTCTTCGCGATCAGGGCGTCCAAGAGCAGGGTCTCCTTGGCCCAGACCCAGTCCGGATGCGAAACGGGCCCTTTGATGCGCTCACGGGCTTCGGCGACGCGCTCCGGGGCCGGCAGGCGACGCGGGATCTCCCAGACCTTATGGTCGGCGGCGAGCGGCACCTCGCTGGTGCGGGTCTGCGACATGCTCAGCAGCACCTTCAACGCTTCGGCCCCCACGCGTCCGCCCACGAACTGCGACCAATCGTCGGAGGCGGGATTGGCCTTCGGGTCGAGGTTGTTGACCTGGGTCACGTCCCCGCAGGCGCCCTGCAGGAAGACGACCTTGGTATCTGCGCCGTAATAACCGCGGATGACCTTCTCGGTATAGTAGATCCAGTTGGCGCCGATGCCGTCGGAGTTGGTGGTGGCGTGGCAGGAGAAGTTGACGACGCAACCGACCAGTTTGCCGTCGGCGCCCCAGACGCCGATGACGCCGACCTCATCGTCGGTCGGATTGGCGAACGCGACCACGTCGGTATTGTTCTTCCCCGGATGGGAGAAGGTGAGTCCGTTCTTCATGCGGAGGCGTCGGTTGAACGCCACCTGGCTCTCATGGCCGACCCCGTAACCGACCGTCACGGCGGCCTTGGCCTGATCGGCGGCCACGATGGCCTCGACCGTAGCGGCGATGGCCTTCTTGAGATAGCCAGCGTCGGCGCAGGAGGATTTCTGATAGGCCAGTTCCTGGATGCCGGCGGAAGCGTGGTCGAACTCGCCCGGCAGGATCATCCCGATCGGACCGGAGGAATGGGAATGCGAGGCGCCGATCATCACGTCGGTGATGCCCGTCGCGGCCTTCACCAAAGATCGGATTTCCTGCACCGTCTCGCGCCGGATCATCAGCGCATCGATGCCCACGAGCGCCACGCGCTTCTGGCCGTCGTCGAACACGCTCGCGCGCACCTTGCAGGGATCGTGGATCTTCTTGGAGTAGACCTTCCCGTAGTTGCCGGGGACTTCCATGCCGATCTCCGGCGTGATGTCGCGCTCGGCGAAGCCCACGCGGACGCCGGGCTTGGCCGGCGGAGCGGCGAAGAGCGTGACGCAAGCCAAGACCAGCAAGGCATGCCGTAAGCCGAGTCGGGGTGAACTCATAGGGGTATGAGCAGATATTCTCAGGAAAGGTTCCCGGGACAAGCCCACGAGTACGGGTCAGACCGCTTCTGACCGATATCCTTCAGAAGCAGCCTGACCGCATGCTGTATCTTTGCGTCCATCGGTAGGGTCGGGACCGCGTCACGACCTAGCTGCATCGAGATAGGGACAGCACCACGTGCTGTCCTCAAGGTAGGGCTGACCGGCCCTGGTCAGCCGCGGTTGAGCGGGCCGCTCAACCCTACCAGAAGCAGAACTAGGGCAGCACGCGGTGCTGCCCCTACCTCGATCATTCGTGAAATCTGATCCGCGGCTTGGGGCCGTCCTTGGCTTTCGGGAGGTTGGCGGGGTCGGAAAGCGAGGCGCCGGATTGGAGTTCGGACTTCCCTTTCCATTCGCGGGTGAAGCCCGTGCTGGCGAGACGTACGGCCTCGCGGCCGAGCTTCTGGTTCAAGGCGTCGACGGCCTTCATGAGACGGTCCTTGTCCGGATCGGCCTGGCCGCCCAGCCCGGGCAAGGAAGGCTGCACGATGTCCGCCGGCGTCAGCCCCTGGAGCATCACGCCGGCCCGCTTATACAGGTAGCCGTCGCGGCGGACGCGGGCGAGCGCGCGGGACGCCGCGGCGCAGATCGCCCGGGCGTCGTCCGTCGGCGGATCCAGCGGCTCGAGCTCGTCGCCGCGATACTGCTCCTGGTCGATGCGATGCTTGTTGGTGCGGATGAAGACCACGAGCGACGAAGCCACCATGCCGTCTTCGCGGAGCTTCTCCGCGGCGCGGGCGGCGTGCGCGGCGATGGCTTCGGAAAGCTCGAACGCGTCGGTGATGGGGCGGCCGAAGGAACGCGAGACCAGCACGCTCTTCCGCGGACCGGCGTCCTCGACGATGTCGTGGCAGGCGATGCCGCGGAGCTCGAGGGCGAGGCGTTCGCCGACCACGCCGGCGATCCGTCGGATGAAGCCGGTGTCGGCTTCCGCGAGATCGATGGCCGAAAGGATGCCGTGGGCCCGGAACCGCGCCGCCAGACCCGGGCCGACGCCCCAGACGTCCTCCGCCTCGACGCCACGCAGGAAGGCCGTGCGCCCCACGGGGTCGGCCGGCACGACGATCACGCCGCCGCTCGTCTTGTCGGCCTTGGCCCGCTCGTTGGCCAGCTTGCAGAGCACCTTAGTGGCCGCCATCCCCAGCGAGATCGGGATGCCGGTGCGTTTGAGCACGTCGGCCCGGATGCGCAGCCCCAGCGCCTTCGCATCCGCGTCAGGCATGTCGGGGAAGCCGAGGAAGGCCTCGTCGACCGAATAGATCTCGAGGTCGCGCGCCTGCTCGCCGAGGGCGGCCATGACGCGTTCGGAGAAATCGCCGTAGACGGAGAAGTTGGACGAGAAGATGCGGACGCCGTGGGCCTCGCAGGTGCGCCGGACTTCGAAATAGGGGGCGCCCATCGGGATGCCGAGGGCCTTGGCCTCGGACGAACGCGCGACCACGCAGCCGTCGTTGTTCGACAGCACCACGATCGGCACGCCGACCAAGGAAGGGTCCAGCGCGCGCTCGCAGGAGGCGTAGAAGTTGTTGCAGTCGGCGAGGGCGCGTAGCATGGCGTCAGCAGCGGCGCACGACGGCGACCACCGTCCCCCAGATACGGCATTCCGGCGTGAAAGGCAACGACCAGCCCGGCCAGCGCGGGCTGTCGGCCCGCAGGCTCCAGGCGCCGGCGTGATCGCGCTCCAGGTGCTTCACCGTGAATTCGCCGCCGACCTCCGCGACCACGATGGTGCCCGCGCGCGGCGAGGGTGCCTTGTCGACGACGATGAGGTCGCCCGGCAGGATGCCCGCGCCCGACATCGAGTCACCGTCGACCCGCAGGAAGAAGGTCGAGATCGGGTTACGGATGAGGTGCTCGTTCAGGTCGAGGCGACGCTCCATATGGTCGTCGGCCGGCGACGGGAAACCCGCGACCGCGCGCGAGCCGAGCAACGGCAGGGCCAACGGCCGCCGGGCCTCGAACCCCTGCAAAGTACGCATGTCCAGCATAAGTGAACGGATGTTCACTTATCAGGGAAAGGCTTCAAGGAGAAAGCATCAACTAAAACTAAACCTAGGGCAGCACGCGGTGCTGCCCCTACCTCAAGGCAAAGCTGCATCACTCAAAGGGAAACCGGAGACCGGGTGATTGGCCGGGGCTCTGATCTGTCATCGATTCAGCCCTCTTTAGCGTCCCAACAAAAAGGCCCGCGTCTCACGACACGGGCCTTCGGGACGGGCTGGGACCTCGGCTTACGAGGCGGTCAGCGCGGTGACTTCGGCGCGTACCTTCTCGGCCAGGGCGGTCGAGAGGTAGCGCTCGGACGGCGAGCAGGCGATCGTGACGATGCGCTTGCCGGCGAACTCCGGACGCTTGGCGAGCTGGAGGGCGGCCCAGATGTTGGCGCCCGAGGAGATGCCGACGGCGAGGCCTTCGCGGACGGAGACTTCCTGCGCGGTGGCGAAGGCGTCCTCGTTGGAGACCTGGATGACTTCGTCGATCAGGGAGACGTCGCAGTTCTTCGGGACGAAGCCGGCTCCGATGCCCTGGATCTTGTGGGGAGCCGGCTGGACAGGCTGCTTGGAGAGGGTCTGCGTGATGACCGGCGAAGCGGCGGGCTCGACGGCGATGGCGCGGAACTTGGCGTTCTTGCCCTTGATCACGGAAGCGACGCCGGTGATGGTACCACCCGTGCCGACGCCGGCGACGATGGCGTCGACCTTGCCTTCGGTGTCTTCCCAGATCTCGACGGCGGTCGTGCGACGATGCACTTCCGGGTTGGCCGGGTTGTCGAACTGCATCGGCATGAAGGCGTTCGCGCCGATCTCATCGCGGAGCTGCGTGGCCCGCTCGATGGCGCCGCGCATGCCCTTCGCGCCGGGGGTCAGGACGATTTCGGCGCCGAGGAGGCGGAGGAGGACGCGACGCTCGACGGACATGGTTTCCGGCATCGTGAGGATGCAGCGGTAGCCGCGGGCGGCGGCGACGAAGGCGAGGGCGATGCCGGTGTTGCCGGAGGTCGGCTCGACGATGGTGCCACCCGGCTTCAGGCGGCCGTCACGCTCGGCGGCGTCGACCATCGCGCGACCGATGCGGTCCTTGACGCTCGAAAGCGGATTGAAGAACTCGAGCTTCACGAGGACTTCGGCGTGGAGGCCTTCGGTGACCTTGTTCAGGCGCACGAGGGGGGTCTTACCGATGGTATCGAGGACGCTGTTGTAGATGGCCATGGGGATTAATGTTGGGTTGTTGAGTAATGATTGATGGATTAATATCGATGGGTAGGCAATAAAAAACCCGACGAGTCGGGTTCTTAGGTCAGAAGCGGCGCTTCGGGGGCGGCGGCATCGCCGGCCGGGGCGCCGAATCTCGCAGGCGGAAGATGATGCGGGCCGTGGTCAGGTCCGAAGGGGACATCTCGACCTTCACGCGGTCTCCGGGGTTGATGCGGATGAAGTTCTTGCGGAGGCGGCCGGAGATACGTCCCAGCACCACGTGCTTATTAGGGAGCTCGATCCGGAACATGGTGCCAGGAAGCACCTGCAGGATTTTGCCTTCGAGTTCGATGACGGGTTCTTCAGCCATGCCTTATGGGGGCAGTGCATCCCGAACCGCACGGAGAGTCAATCACCCTTAACGACGCCCTCGCCTCCCCTCTTGCCACGGCCCCGCCTTGGGCAATCCTGCCCCCATGGAAGGCGACCTCTCGACCCCCCGACCCGGGCTGACCTGCCCGTTCGAGAAGATGCGCCCCTCCCAGCTGAATCGGGACGACGCCTTTTACATGGCCCTGGCCTTCAACCTGGCCGTCGATGCCTGGCGGATCGATGAGGTCCCGATCGGGGCGGTCATCGAGCGCGGCGGCGAGATCATCGCGGCGGCCCACAATGAGGTCGAACGTGCCAACGACCCGACGGCCCACGCGGAGATGCTGGCGATCACGCAGGCGGCGAAGAAGATCGGCGACTGGCGACTTAACGAGTGCAACCTTTACGTCACCAAGGAGCCCTGCCCGATGTGCTCCGGCGCCACGATCATGAGCCGGCTCAACCGCGTGGTCTACGCTTGGGGCGACCCGAAGATGGGCTGCATGGGCGGCGCGGTCGAACTCCATAGCCTGCCGAAGCTCAATCACCGCGTCTCCGTCACCTCCGGCGTGCTTGAAGGCCCCTGCCGCGAGATCCTACAGGCCTATTTCAACATGAAGCGCGGCCGCGATTCCGCCGCCTCGGCTTGACCCCGGCCGTCTTTCCACAACCTCTTCCCTGACGGCCGGAATATAGCCCTATACTCCAAACTCTATACTCCATACTCTCACCCCATGAACCGCAGGGATTTCATCAGCAAGACCTCCCTCGCCGCGGCCGCGCTCGGCGCCACTTCCCTTTCCGCCCAAACCTCTTCCACCCAAACCATGAGCTACACCCTCGCCCCCCTGCCCTACGCCCATAACGCCCTCGAGCCGCACATCGACCAGGCGACGATGGAGATCCACCACGGCAAGCACCACAACGCTTACGTCACCAACCTGAACGCCGCCCTCGCCAAGGAAGCCGGCTTCGCCGCTCCGGCCGACGTCAACGCGCTCATCGCCGACCTCTCGAAGGTCCCTGAGTCCGTCCGCACCGCGGTCCGCAACAACGCCGGCGGCCACGCCAACCACACCTTCTTCTGGAACATCCTCTCCCCGAACGGCGGCGGCGAACCCGTCGGTGCGCTCGGCGAAGCCATCCAGAAGGCCTTCGGTGGCCTCGAAGGCGAGAAGGGCCTCAAGGCCGCCTTCAAGACCGCGGCGACCACCCGCTTCGGCTCCGGCTGGGCCTGGCTCGTCGTCAAGGCCGACAAGTCCATCGCCGTGACCTCCACGCCGAACCAGGACAGCCCCCTCATGAAGGGCGTCGCCGACGTGAACGGCACCCCGGTCCTCGCCCTCGACGTCTGGGAGCACGCCTACTACCTCAAGTATCAGAACCGCCGCCCCGACTACGTGGACGCCTTCTGGAAGGTCGTCGACTGGAAGAAGGCCAACGAGATCTACGTCAAGGCCATCGCCTGAGGCGTCTCGCCATATCGGTCTTAGGAAGCGGCCCCTCGGCCG
>VHCL01000068.1 GCA_016871725.1 Verrucomicrobiota bacterium
GGTATGGCCGTCGTGGATGCCGGTGTTGATGTCGAGCGGCACGCCCTTGGCGGCGCCGAGATGGAAGAGCGGGGAGCGATGACGATACTCGGCTTCGGTCGCCGGACCCGGCGCGCCGCCGCAGGACTGCTCGAGCATCTTGGCGTAGTTGTTCTTGCGGGCCTTGCTTTCGGCATGCCAGGCGGCGAGATCGGTGATCGGGACCCAGGCGCTCACGCCGGCCCAGAGCTCGGGCGCACGGGCGGCCATGACGAGGGCCATGTGGCCGCCGCCCGAACCGCCGATGAGGTAGATGCGGGTGGGGTCGACGCGCGCGTCACGGCGCGCGAAGGCCACGGCATCGAGGATGTCCTGCGAGGCGAGGTCGGACGCGCAGGCCTCGGGGCGGCTGTTCGGCCCCCGGAAATCAGGGGCGACGAGCACCCAGCCCATTTTCTTGGCCTGATCGATCCACGGCGGGCCTTGTTCGAAGCCGCCGCTCCACGAATGGAGGAAGACCAGCAACGGCACGGCCCGTCCGTCGATCGAGCGCGCCGCCGATTCCGGCCGCCAGTAGATCGCCTTCTGGAGCGTGCCGTCCTTGGTGCTCGGGATGTCTATGGCGAGTTTCAGCGCGGCGGCGCGCGTCTCCGCGGCGGAGGGACGCTTCGCCGCGACCTTGGGTTCGGCGGCGAGCAGGCAGGTGGCGCCGAAAAGCGAGAACAGGAGGGCCTTCATTTCAGTTCCGGACGCAGGTGGGCCTTGATGAAATCGTTGGCGCTGGCATGCGCGACGCCCGGGGCGCCGGGGTAGATGAGTTCACAAGGGACCTTGTTCTCATCGCAGTGCTCCTTCAGCTTCACGCCGAAGTTGGCGGAGTGGGTCGGGTCCTTCTCATCCTTGCCCAGATTAGGGGCGGTGCCGTAGTAGAGTCCCACGGGTGGGTCGTCGCGCGTGACGAGCTCATAGGGAGAGTATTCCTTGATCCAAGGCAGGATGCGTTCCCGGGCCTCGAAGAAAGCCTGGAAGGAGGACTGCTTTTTCTTGGCGTCTCCGGCGATGCCGAAGGCGTGCGCGCCGTAGGAACTGTTCGGCGTCCAGGCGCGCATCTGGTGAGGGTCGAGGCTCGTCTGGGCGCCGGAGACCGCGGCGCAGGTGAGGCGGGTCGACTCGCGGGCGATCGGGTCGGCGCTCTGCGGGTCGGCCAAGTCGTCGTGGAAGGCCAGCCAGAGGCTCGTGCAGGCCCCGGCCGAGCCGCCGGCCGCGCCGACCTTGGTCTTGTCGAGGTTCCACTCCTTGGCCTTGCTGCGGACGAACTGGAGGGCGCGGGCGCAGTCGAGCATCGGGCCCTTCACCGGCGGGACGAGGCCGTCGGCCGTGGCGTCCTTGATATACCGGTATTCGACGGAGACGACCGAGATGCCGGCGGCGAGGGCTTCCTTGAGCATGCCGTTCACGGAGGAGCGGTCGCCGTTGGCCCAGCCTCCGCCGTGGATGTAGAAGAGCAGGGGCGTCGGCTTGTCCGACTTCGCCCGCCAGAAGTACAGGACCTGCATCCGGTGCGGACCGTAGGCGACGTTCTCGTCGGGCTTGATCAGCAGGGGCGACTTGAGGCGCTCCGGGTTGCCGTCGTTGACGAAGCGGGCCGGCGCCTTCGGGGTCTCGGCCTTGGCCTTCGGTTTGGCCGGGGTGTCGGCGGCGAAGACGGAGGCGGCGCCCAGGGACAGGGCGACGGCGGAAGCAAGCAGGGGCGGGCTCATGAAGGCAGGATGGACGATGGCGGATGAAAGATGAAGGCTGAAACGGCGGTGGGAAGACCGATGGAAGATGGACGATGCAGGATGGACGATCGCCGACCCCTGAACTCTGAAAAGGACTATTTATGCCCGTTTAACTTCCGTCGCTCATCTTCCATCTTTCATCCTACTTGGCCGCCGGCGGGACCTTGCAGGACTGCCAGGCGAGGAACTTCCAGCGGCCCTCCTCGAGGCGCCAGACGGCCAGGTAGCTGATGGTGCTTTCGGCCGGGTTGCCTTTGACCACGGCCTTCACGTCGAAGCGGCCGGCCATGAGGGCGAGGCCGGGCGCCGGGAACGTGAAGCGGCGTTCCTGGTAGGCATATTTCGAATAGAGAGCGGAACCGTCCGTCAGCGAAGCGATGAGCGCCTCCTTGGTGTCGACCTGGCCGTTGGAGTGCGCGTAGCGCAGCTCGGGCGAGAGCACGGCGTCGAGCTTCGCGCGCGTCGGCGCCAGCATGGCCGCCACGCGGGCGTCGTCCGCCGCGGCCACGCGGGCGAGTTCAGGATGCTCGGCGGCCGGGCAGGTGAGCGTGAAAAGGAAGGCGAGGAGGAGGCGAATCATGGGAAGGGTGGGTGAAAGATGGATGATGAACGATGGAGGATGAATGACAGCCAGAGGCTGCGAAGTGAGGGCTGAGGGCAGTTGCCTAGGCAAGGGCAAGGGTGCAAATCGTTCATCTTTCATCCTCCATCTCTCATCAGCCTTTCACCGCAGTGACAATGCTCCGGTCGCAGGCGGTGTCTTGGTGGCGGATGTCACCGAAGCCGGCTTCGGTCAGGAGTTCGCGCATCTCGCCGGTGCCGTAGCAGCGGCCTTCGGTGACGCTCATCAGGAGCGCGGAGTAGGCCGCCACGGGCGCGGGGCCGGTCTTGTCGTCGTTCAGGTGGGCGTCGTGGACGATGAGCAGGCCGTCCTTGGGCAAGGCCTTGGCCGAGGCGGCCAGCAGGAAGCGGACTTTGTCCATATCCCAGTCATGCAGGACGTTGGAGAACAGGTGGACGTCGAAGCCGGCGGGCAGGGCGTCCTTGAACATGTCGCCGGCCGTGACGTCGACCCGGCCCTGGAAGCCGCGCTGGGCGATCATCTTGCGGGTGATGCCGTCGACCGGCGCGCGCTCGAAGACCGTGGCGGAGAGTCCGGGATGATTGGCGACGAGCGCGCAGGCGTAGATGCCCGAACCGCCGGCGATGTCGAGCAGGCGCTTCCGGGCGCCGATGGGGGAGGCCTTGGCCATGGCGGGGCCGAGCACGAAGCCGCGTGAATCCATGGCGGCGGTGAAGCTCGTGGCGAACGCATCGGTGAGCATGGCTTCGCTCCAGGGCTTCTCGTCTTTGTAGCTGCCCCAGTTCGCGGGTTTGTCGGTCTTCAGGATGACCACGAAGTCCTTCACCACCGGGCGGTCTTTCAGGGAAGCGTAGTAGGGCCCAAGGAAGGTGGGAGACGTGCTGACGAGGTGTTCTTGGCCGAGAGGCGTGACGGAGTAGACTCCGTCTTTCAGCGCCAAGAAGCCGTTTGCGGCGAACAACGTCAGCATCACGTCGGTCGGCCGGCGGTGCGTGCCGAGGTCGCGGCAGACGGTGGCGAGGTCGGCCGGCCGGGCGGCGAGCTTCGTGAAGAGGTCGAACTCCGTGATCGCGGCCGCGATCAGGTCGACGGCGTAAAGCCCGTCGCGGAAGCGGTAGATTTCCAGGGGGTCGGTCGAGGGGGCGCGGGTGAGGTCAAGGGGAGCGGACATGGGCAAGGGCTGCACGATGACAGCCCTTGCCGGGAAAACCAACCGTTTCGAGGGCTTACTTGGCCTTTTTCTTGCCTGCCTTCTTCTTGGCGCCTTCACCCGGCTCGCCAGGCTTGTCGGCGAAGTCGGGGACCTTGAAATCAATGGCCTTGGCCTGCTTCTCGTATTCCGCTTCGAGCTTTTTGCGTAGTTCCGAATGGGCGGGGTCGGCGGCGAGGTTCTTCAGCTCGTAGGGGTCGGCTTTCAGGTCGAAGACCTCGGTCCACTCCTCGTGGCCCGGATATTTGATCAGCTTGGCGTCGGTCGTGCGCACCGCGGTCGTCATCGGGACGTTGCCGAAGCCTTTTTCGAAGAAATAGCAGTAGAAGTAGCTGTCGCGCCATTCGACCGGCTTTTCTTCCAGGAGAGGCTTCCAGCTGCGTCCGTGCATGGCGGCCGGCACGGGCCGGCCGGCCAGGTCGAGGAAGGTGGCCGCCGGATCGATGTTGAGGACCATGCGATCTTCGGTCCGGCCGGCCTTCACCGCGCGGGGGTAGCGCACGAGCATCGGGATGCGGAGCGACTCTTCGTAGGCCGTGCGCTTGTCGCCGAGGTTATGTTCGCCGAGGTAGTAGCCGTTGTCGCTCGAGAAGATGAAGACCGTGTCCTCGGCCAGGCCGAGCTCATCGAGTGTCCTGAGCAACTTGCCGACGTTGTCATCGACCCCGTTGATGCCGCGGAACATCCCCAGGTTCGTAGGGACCTCCTTGGCGTCGGTGCGTTTGCCCTTGGCGCCGTTCGGCCCGGCGGCGGCATAGATCGCAGGGACGCCGTAATTCGGCACGTTACGGGCCAGCGCGCCCTCGTAGGCCTTTTCATGGCGAGGCGGCGGCGTGAACGGCCCGTGGCAGGTCTTGAGGCCGAGGATCATCAGGAAGGGCTTGTCCTTGTTGGCCTTGATGAAGTTCGCCGCATACTCCGTGGTCACGTCGTCGACGAAGCCCTGGCTCGGGGTCTTCACGCCGTCGACCTCGATCGGGCAGTCGAAGTAGACCCCTTGGCCGACGAAGCTCGCCGACGTGTCGAAGCCCGGACGTTTGCCGGACTGGTTGCCGTGGTGCCATTTGCCGAAGTAGCCCGAGACATAGCCGGCGGGGCGGAGCAGGGCGGCGACGGAAAGGTTGCCTTCGGGGTGAGGCGTGTGGTTGTTCGTGACGCCGTTCACGTGGCCGTATTGGCCGGTGACGAGCGAGGCGCGCGACGGGGCGCAGAGTGAATTCACCACGAAGGCGTTGCGGAAGCGGAGACCTTCTTGGGCGAGGCGGTCGAGGTTCGGCGTCCTGAGCCAGGGGAAGCGGCCTTTCTCTCCCTGTTCCCGCTGGACGACCCCGAGGGCGTCCCAGCGCTGGTCGTCGGTGAAGACGTAGACGAAGTTCGGCTTGCGGTCGGCGGCGTCGAGCGTGGCCACGGCCAGGCAGAGCAGGGCGAGCAGGGAGGAGGGGCGCAGGGTGGACATGCCTATCTAACAGCTCCGCCGGGCGGGAGTTGCGGGCAATCTCCGCCTGAGGGTCACTTCAGGGTCTTGATGTAAAGGATCAGCGAGTCGACCTGGGCGTCGGTCAGGACGCCGGCGAAGCTGGGCATGGCGAACTCAGACTTGAGGAAAGAAGCGTGCCGCTTGGCGTTGGGCTCGAGGATCGACTCCCGCAGGTAAGCCGCGTCGACGACCGTCGAACCCTTCTTTCCCTTATCGGACACAAAGTCGCGCTTGGATCCGAAGAGGCCCTTCCACTTCGGGCCGACATTGCTCATGGCGGTGTCGGTGACGGAGTGGCAGGCGACGCAGCCGAACATGACGGCGAGGCGCTGGCCCTCCTGCGCGGAGACGACCTCGGCCCTCTTGGCGACCGCGGCCCGCGGGGTGAGGTCCACTTCGAGCGGTCCGAAGCCTTCGGCGACAGGGTCGAACCGGGTCAGTTCGTAAGGCGTGGTGTAGGCGTTCGCGCGCATCTCGGCGCCGGCGGCGGAGGCGAGGTCCCAGCCGATGCGGAGCTGTTCGACGGGCTTGAGGCCGGGGACGCCCAGGAAGACGCCTTTGCCGTCCAGGCTGACGTAGGCGCTGCTCACGGTCAGCCAGTCGTTGCCGGTCTTGCCGTCGGCCTTGTATTGGGCCGACCCGTAGGAAGGGGCGCGCTTATAGCCCCACGACGCCAGCGAGTAACTCTCGGGGTTGGCGGCCTTGGCCGGATCGAGGGCGACGTCGAAGCGCAGGAGGATACCTCGGTCGGTCGGGATGATCTCGCGCGGGGTGAGCGAGGGAGCTCCGGTATGGCGGACCCGTTCGATGCCGGCCAGCGTGTCAAGGGTGTTGCCCCAGCCGGCGATCTGGAAGCCGGCGACGTAGAGCTGGCCGTCGACGGGGTTGACCGAGCCGTTGAGCGGCGGGGTGGCGAAGCCTTTGGCGACGCTGACGACGCTGGCCTGGGGCTTGGCGCCGCGGTGGTTCCAGAGCACGCGCAGGAGGTCAGGCTGGTTGAAGCAGATCTGGACCATCTGGTCATCGAGCGGCCCCATCTTCGCGCCGATCAGCCAGACCTGCGAGAGGGCGGAGGCGTTGACCGCATGCGGGATCCAGGTGAGCGGGGCCGCGATCGGCGCGGGGTAGCTTTCCTTGGGGAGCTTGTCGCTGAGGAAGCCGTAGAACTGGTCGCCCTCGATGATGTGCAGCGGCGTGCTCGGGACGTAGTGGCCCTGCTGGTCGCTCGAGACGACGAGGCCCGTGCGCGGGTGGACGGAGAGGTTCGGCTGGCGGAGGCCGTAGCCGAGGCGGGTGGCGGTGCGGCCGTCGGCGGAGAGACGCAGGATGCTGCCGTTGTGCTTGCCGATGGTCGTCGCTTCCTGGCCGCCCTTGGCGATGACGAACTCGCCCTTCGGTCCGAGACGCAGGGTGCTGGGGAACTCGCGCATGTCGGCCGTCTGCGCGAAGGCGTTCGAGAACAGGGAGTGGACGTCGGCCTCGCCGTCGCCGTCGGTGTCGCGGAGGCGCCAGACGCCGTTGCGGTCGAAGACGAAGATCTCGTCGTCGCGGAGGGCGCACGTCATCGGCTCGTGCAGGCCGGACGCGAAGCGGCGCCAGGTGACCTCGGGCGCGCCGACCTTGAGGCCGCGGGCGAGCCAGACGTCGCCGTCGAGCGTGACGACGACCGCGGTGCCGTCCTGGCGGAACTGGATGTCGCCCGTGCGGACGGCGCGCTTCCAGGGGTTGTCGACGGGCAGTCCGACATGATCGATCACGTACGCCTCGGTGCCTGCGGAGAGGGTGACCTGGGTCTTCACCTCCGCGTCCCAGCGACGGGCCGAGGGGCCTGTGGGGACGGCCTGCGCGGTCACCGCCGGGGCGGGGTGTTCGTCGCAAAGCGTCACGCAAAGCGCGGCGGGCGAGGTGCTGGCCGGCACCCTCACGACGAAGAACTCCTCGTCCGCGACCAGTTCGGCCGGGCCGGTGACGGTGACGCCCGTCTCCAGTTCCTGCGAAGGACCTTGGCGGCGGGTGCCGACCACGAGCAGGAGGTCCTTGGCGTGGGCGGCGACGGCGAGGTGGCGCTCGATGACGACGCGGCCGTCCCGCTCGGAGGCTTTCCAAAGTTCGCGGACGACGGCGTCGGCCACGCGATAGGTAAGCACGACGTCCTTGCCGACCAGTTCGACCGCCTCGAAGCGGCCGAACGACTCAGGAAGCGGGCCTCGGCCGACTTCGTGCGCCGAAGGCGCGGGCGAGCGCGGATCGGTCAGGTCCACCTTCGCGCCGGTCTGCCAGCCGGGGATGATCGCATGGCCGAGCCAGAGCTTGCCCTCCGGCTGCGGGGCGGGGAACTGTCCGCCGAGCGTCTTGCGGCTCGGGTCGTGATAGGAACCGGGGGCCAGCGCCTTGTCGCTCACGCCCTTGCCGTGCCAGACCGCGGCGACGCGGAGCAGGTCGGTGTCGAAGCAGGCCCAGGTGTCATGGGGCAGCTTGATGACCAGGCCGCGCGGGGTGAGGTTGTCCTTGCCGGCGCCGTCGCGCCGGGCGTCGAGGACGGAGGAGAAGAACGGGAAGTCGGCCTCGACCCAGGGGCCCCATGGCTGCGGGGCGTAGGTCTTGGCCTTGCGGCCTTCGCGCGTCGCGGACTTTTTCGCCGGCTCCGCCGCCAGGCAGGTCAAGGCACCGCAGAGCAGGGCGAGGAGAAGACGGTTAGGACGCATTGAACTGAGGGGGCGGGAGCAGGGTAGGGATACGTGTACGAAGGTTTACGGGCAATCACATCCTCCATCTTCCATCGTCTATCCTTAATCTCCGATCAGAGCCCCTGCAGCCAGCGCAGGAAACTGCCTTCCTGTGAGGACAGGATCGAGAGCAGGTCGCTGCGCTCGTCGGTCCAATACATGATGCGGGCGGGGAATTCGACCGGTTCCTTGGTCACGTCGCGGATGAGCGGCTGCCGGAGCAGCGCCTGGTTGCGGGTCATGATGATCCAGTCCGAACCGTAGAAGCCGGCGTCCTCGTAGGCCGTGTCGTTGTCGTCGATGGTGATGGCGGGGAAGCCGATCTTGTCGGCGATC
>VHCL01000069.1 GCA_016871725.1 Verrucomicrobiota bacterium
CGCACCTGGAACGGATGGCCCGCCTGAGCCACGAACGCACGCTCCGCCGCTACGGCCGCACGATGCAGCTCTTCGCTCCGGCCTACCTTTCCAACGAGTGCCAGAACGTCTGCACCTACTGCGGCTTCTCGGCCGGCAACAAGGTCCCGCGTCGCACGCTCAACCCGGGCGAGATCCTCCGCGAGGCGGGCGCCCTCAAGAAACTGGGCTTCGACCACCTGCTCATCCTGACGGGCGAATCCAACAAGGTCGCGGTGCCCTACTTCGTCCAGGCCCTCGACCTGCTCCGCCCGCACTTCTCCTCCCTGTCGATGGAAGTGCAGCCGATGGAGACCGCGGAATACGCCGAGCTCCGCAAGCACGGGCTCAACGCGGTGCTGGTCTATCAGGAGACTTATCACCGCGAGACGTACAACGTCCACCACCCGAAGGGACGTAAGTCCGACTTCCTCTACCGCCTCGACGCCCCCGACCGCGTGGGCGCCGCCGGCGTCCACAAGATCGGCCTGGGCGCGCTCTTCGGCCTCGAGGACTGGCGCGCGGAGTGTTTCTTCACGGCCCTCCACCTCCGCTGGCTCGAACGCAAGCACTGGCGCAGCCGCTACAGCGTGTCCTTCCCGCGCATCCGCCCCCACGAGGGCGAGCTGCAGCCGAAAGTGGAGATGACCGACCGCGACCTGGTCCAGGCGATCTGCGCCTTCCGCCTGCTGAGCTCCGAGGTCGAACTGACGCTGAGCACCCGCGAGAGCCGCAAGTTCCGCGACCATGCCTGCCGCGTGGGCGTGACGGCGATGAGCGCGGGTTCGCACACGAACCCGGGCGGCTATGCCGAAGGCCGCGAGGCTTCGCTCGAACAGTTCGCGATCGAAGACGATCGCTCGCCCGCCGAAGTGGCCGCGATGCTCCGCGCCCATGGCTACGAACCGGTCTGGAAAGACTGGGATCCTTCCTACGACCGCCCGGTCGCCCTCGCCTGATGAGCCCCCTCCGCGTCTGGATCGACCACGAGCAGGCCCCGGCCTGCAAGCCCGGCGCCCACGTGAGGCTCTCGGCGGAGGAATCCGCCCACGTCGTCCGCAGCCTCCGCGCCCGCCGCGGCGACGCCGTCGTGCTCCTCGACGGCGAAGGCCTGGTGGTCGAAGGCAAGCTCGCCTCGGCCGACGGCGACGGCGCGATGGTCGAAGTCGTCCGCGCGCGCACGGCCGAACCGCTTTCACCTGCGATTTACGTCGCCCAAGGGATGCCCAAGGGCGGCACGATGGACGACCTGGTGCGCACCTGCTGCGAAGCCGGCGCCGCCGGGGTCATCCCGCTCGAGACCGCGCGCTGCGAAGTGAAGCTCGACGCCGACCGCGCCCGCGCCCGACGCGAACGCTGGCAGCAGCAGGCGGTGGAAGCCTGCAAACAGTCCGGCCATCCGTGGCGCGCCGAGATCGCCGCGCCGGTCCGCTTCCGCGAATGGATCGAACATCTGCCGGCCCTGGTCGACGGCGAACTGCGCCTCACGGGCTCGCTCGAATTCGACGCCGAACCGGTCGCGCACCTGGATTTCACGCAGGCCTCGAAGGTCACTTGGCTCATCGGCCCGGAAGGCGACCTGACGTCCGAGGAATACGCCGCCGCCCGCGCCGCGGGCTTCCGCCCGGTGGTGCTCGGCCCCACGGTCCTCCGCGCCGAGAACGCCGCGCTGGCCTGCGTGGCGATCACGCAGGCGCTCGCCCGCCGCTGAGTCAGGCCCGCTTCCGTCGCCCGGGCTTCTTGGGCTCGGGCAAGGGGTCGTCGATCGCCCACTCGGGCCAGGTCTCCCGCGCGTAGCGCTGAAGCTCGAGGATGGTGTCACGCAGGAGCGGCGTCAGCTCGCCGGTCCAGCGCAGCCCGATCTCCATCGGCGCGAAGCCTTCCAGCGGCAAGGCCCGCACGCCGGGGTCGGCGATGGCGTCCGCGATGGCGAGGTTCACGCCCAGGCCTTCGCCGGTGGCGACGTAACTGGTGACCATCTCCATGGACGCGGCCTCCTTGGTCTGCGCCCAGGCGACGCCGAGCTTGCGCAGGTCGCGGAAGAAACTCCGCGTGACACTCGAATCCGACGGCAGGGCGACGAGGGGCAACGACAGTTTCTTCTGCCTCCAGAGTTCGTCCGCACGCTTCCACGGCGACTTCTTCGGGACGAGGAGGACGAGCGGGACCCGCACGAGCCGGAGCTGGCTCTGCCGCCCTTGGGTCCGGGCTTCGAGCGGGACGATGGCGAGGTCGATGACGCCTTCGCGCAGCCAGGTCTCGAACTGGACCTGATACCCGGGCGTGAGGCTCAGCTGCAGCTTCGGGTGACGGGAACGCAGGCGCTGCGTGACGGTCGGGATGTGCAGGCGCAGGACGAGCTCCGAGGCGCCGAGCCGCAGCTCCGGCCGGTCGGCGTCGCGCAGCTGCGCCTCGAGCCCGTCGAGCCCTGCGAAGAACGGTTCGATCTGCGCGAAGAGTTTCCGGCCCGGGGCGGTCAGGCGGAACGGCGCCCGCTGGAAGAGCCGCACGCCGAGGTTGGCTTCCAACGCGAGCATCTGGCCGCTCACCGCCGGCTGCTGGATGCCGTAAGGGATGTGGCGCACGGCGGCGCTGATCCCCTGATGCTTCGCCACGTAATAGAACAGCTCGAGGTGATGGACGTTCATGACCGGGGCGGGCTCCATCGTCGCCCTCCGGCGGTCCGAGGCAATCTCCGACCCCGTCCGGCCGATACCCCCTATCAGGTTTATCGATTAACGCCCGGGCCGCGGGCGGGGGTATCATCTTGTCCTTATGATCATCACCCTCCTCCCCGCCCTCGCCGCCTTCGCTTCCGTCCCCGAACCGATCAAGGCCGTCGGCGAATTCCTGCTCGGCCTGCTTTTATTCATCGGCCTGATGGGCCGGCCCTGACACCCTGAGTCCGTCCCGCCATGCGCGCTTTCATCTGCCTGCTACTCCTCGTCGTGACCCCTGGCTGCGATTTCCTCACGGACGCCGCCACCCGGGCGGCTTATGAGATCGAAGCTGCGACGCACGAGATGCGCCGACAAGGCCTCGCTTCCTATGAGTTCACCCATGTCCCGAAGGCCTCGCCCGACGGCGTCTACGGACCTTGGGAACTGCTCATCCAGGAGAGCGGCAAGCAGCCCGGCCAGGGCGCCCTCTGCCTCGGACGATACGCGACCGGCTACCACAACCGGTTCGTGCGCGTGCCCCGCACCCTGCGCGTCGCGAAACAGGCAGGCGAAGGCTGCGTCATCGTGCTCCGCCGAAACGGCGAGGCCATCGAGGTCGTCGAGCTACGCTGAGCCGACTACTTCGCCAGCGGGACCTGGGCGTTGCCCATAAGGTAGGCGAGGAGGTCGCGCTGTTGCTCGGGCGTGAAGGCCTGGAGCAACGCTTCCGGCATGAGCGAGATCGGCAGGGTCTCGCGCTTGGCGATGTCCTGCTTGTCGATCACGGTCTCCTGGCCGACGGAGCGCAGCGTGAGCGTGCGTTCGCTCTGCGCGCCGACGATGCCGCTGAGCACGCGTCCGTCCTTGAGCGTGAGGCTGTTCAGATAATACGCGGCGTCCACGACGGCGCTGGGGTCGACGATGTTCTCGACGAGGTAGTTGAGGTCGTGACGGCCGCTGCCGGTGAGATCGGGTCCGAGCGCGCCACCTTCGCCGTAGAGCTTGTGGCACTGGCCGCAGACGCCGGCGAAGAGCACACGCCCCTTGCTCTGGTCGGCCTTGGCGAGGAATTCCGGCGTGTGGCGCGCCTTGAGTTCGGCGACGAGCTTGAGCTTGTCCGCCGAGGTCTCGCGCGTCTCGCCCCAGACTTTCGTCAGGAGCGCGCCGAGCTTGGCGTCATTGAACGCCCTCACCTGGCGCGCCGCGGCCGGACCGAAGTCCGCCTTGGGAATCTTGCCGGCTTCGACGGCCCTGAGGAGCTCCGCCGCGAAGCGCGGACGGGAGACGAGCGCCATGATGATCTGCGGCCGTTCATGCGGATAGAACTGGGTGTAACGGTCGATGATCCGCTGGGCGACGCCGTCCTGGTCGAACTGGGTGAGGCCTTGGATGGCCTCCGTGTTCACGCCGCGGACATAGATCAGTTTCTCGCAGACCGGCTTGAGCTGCGCGTCCTTGGCGTCGATGAGCGCGAGCAAGGCGGCTCGGCGCTGTTCCATGAGCGCGTTTTCATCGAGGGCAATCCGGCGGATCTCGTCGAGCGCCTGGCCGTCGCCGAAGATGACGTTGAGCTGACGGGCCTGGTCCTGCGCGGTCGCGAGTTCCTTGGGGATCGAGGCGACGAAGGCCTCCCAGGCGGCGGGCTTGGGCGCCTTGCGCCAACCCTTGAGGGCGGCGGCGACACCGGCGACGATCTCGGCCTGGCCGTCCGGCATGGCGGCGGCGTTGGCGAGCAGCTGGTTCAGGGCCGCCGGATCCTTGTCGGCGCCTTCGGCGATGCGGCGGGCGATGAGCCGGGTGACCTGCGGGACGCGGCTGATGTGCGCGCAGTCGATGAGGTCGGCAGACGGAAGTTCGCGGATGCCGGTCCAGACGAGCAGCGGCAGATTATGGTCGGTGGCGTCCTGGTCGAAACGCAGCAGATGCTGGGCGACGAGCGAGCGGACCGGCACGCTGAGATGCGGGAGGGCCTCGGCGAGCGCCAGACGCACGCGCTGGCCGCGGGCTTCGCCCGAGAGACGGAGCAAGGCGGCCTCCTCTTCCTCGCAGGCCGAGATGAAGCCGGTATGTTGCGCGTATTTGGCGAGGGAATTGTTCCGGCGGACCAATGGCTCGGTGAGTTCGCGCTCGATCAGTCGCGCGAGGACGTCCGGGCGCTTCTCGGCGAGGAGCGCGTCGATGCCGTAATGCTCGGCATGCTGGGCAGCGAAAGGCCGGTCGCCCGACTTGACGCTGCGGAGGGCCAGGAGCGTCGAATGGGCGTTGAGCGCGAGGACGCGGTCGCTTTCGGCGGCGAGCTTCTCCCAGGCGGCGGTCGCCGACGAGAGGTCGACGCCCTTCCACGCGCGTTCGCGAAGTTCCCAGCGGGCCATGCGCACGAGCCACTCGTTCTGGCTGCGCTGGAGTTCGACGAGCTCCGTCGGCGTGGCCTTGGCGAAATCAACGCCGGGCTGCTTGGGTTCGCCGTGGCTGACCTTGAAGATGCGTCCGGTGGAGCGGTGGATGCCGTCCTGGTCATGGCATTCGCCGATGTCGCTCCAGTCGAGGATGGTGACGGCGCCGTCCGGACCCTGGCTGAGTTCGATGCCGCGGAACCACGTGTCGTCAGACTTCAGGATGTCGGGCTCGTGCTTCATGACGAGCGCGCTGCCCTTCCGCTCGATGCTTTCCACGTTCACGCGCCTGCCGTGCAGGTTGAGCGTCATGAGCTTGTCGCGATACGGCGCCGGCCAGTTCTCGCCCTGATAGATCATCATGCCGACGTGCGCGTGGCCGCCGCCGAAGCGGTCCGCGCCGCCGCGGCCGCCGTCCGCGTCGTTCCACTTCTTGCCGGTGTCCCAGTGATAATGGTCGGCCTGCTGGTCGATGAGCTCGTAGATGAACGGATACGGGTCTTCGCCGTGCATGCGCTTGAAGTGCGCCCCATGGATACCCTGCCAGCCGTGGCCGATGACGGTGTTGATGAAGAGCAGCTCGTGGTCCTTGGTCCAGTCGGAGCCCCACGGATTGGTGGTACCGTGGCAATACGGCTCGAAGACCTTCGTCACCGGGTGATAACGCCACAGGCCGCCGGCGGTGGGCTGGCGCTTTTCCTTCGGTACGCCCGGGACGTCGATCCACGAGGTGCTGGAGATGCCGACGCGCCCGTAGAGCCAGCCGTCCGGGCCCCACTTGAGTCCGTTGGCGAAAGTGTGGCGGCTGGCGGCGGTGGTGCTGAAGCCGTCGAGGACGACCTGGGCCGGACCGGCCGGCTTGTCGCCATCCATCGGGATGAAGATCAGGTTCGGCGGGCAGACGGCCCAGACGCCGCCGAAGCCGCGCTCGATGCTGGTGAGCATCTGGATCTCGTCCGTGAAGACGGTCCGCTTGTCGAACTTCCCGTCGTGGTCGGCGTCCTCGAGGATGATGATCCGGTCGCGCAGGTTCAGGTCGAAGCGCTCCTTGCCGTCGGAGTAGGTGTAGTTCTCGGCGACCCAGAGGCGGCCGCGCTCGTCCCAGCACATGGCGATCGGCTGACGGACGTCGGGTTCGGCGGCGAAGAGCGTGGCCTTGAAGCCCTCCGGGAGCTGCAGCTTGGTCAGCGCGTCGGCCGGCTTGAGGACCGGGATGGTCTCCTTCTGGTTGTCATGCGGCGCAGGGAAAGGCGCGGCGCAGGCCGCGGCACCGAGGAAGAGGGCGAAACTCCGGACGGACATGGGGGTATGACCAGCCTGTGCGCGCGGTGTTCCGCTTCAACCCCAGACCCGCTCAGAAACCCTGCGCGATCCGGCCGTAGACGTCCGTCGAGGCGATCTGGGCAGGCAAGGCGGCGGACGCCGGCGCGATGAGCACCGGCCAGTCGAGCGGGTCCTCGGGAATGCGGCCGTGCGAACCCTTAACAAGCGAAGCGTCCTGCGAGATGACCTTCATGAGCGCCTTGAAGCCTAGCTTCTTCTTCAGCAGGAACCAGGCGACCTTGAGCATCGGGAAGCGGATCTTCGGGTCGATGAAGAGTTCGACGGGGTCGTAGCCGGGCTTGCGGTGGATGTCCACGGTGCGCG
This sequence comes from Verrucomicrobiota bacterium, assembly GCA_016871725.1. GTDB lineage: Bacteria > Verrucomicrobiota > Verrucomicrobiia > Opitutales > UBA953 > UBA953. Next base: position 6,719 of record VHCL01000069.1, read on the forward strand.
CGTAATCCGGCTCCCCCTGTCCTTCCTCCCACCAGTAGTAGGAGAACCAGCTGTGGTCGTCGGCGATGACGACGAAGTCGCCGCTGCGCACATGCTGGATGCCGGCGGCGGCCTGCCCTTCGGCGTCGAGCACCTGGCCGACGCCCGGCGTGGCGAGCAGGACCTTGCGCACGTCCTCGCGGACCGACGGGTCGAGGACGACGACGTGGGCGACCTGATGGTCGACGACGGCGAAGGCCTTCGAGTTGAAGGTGTCGAGGGTGAGGCTGCCGTCCTCGGGCTTGAGCTCGAGCCAGCCCTGCGCGCGCAGGACCTTGTTCAGCGGCACCGCGCGGTCGACGGCGGTGATCGCGTATTCGGAGACGATGAGGACCTCGACCCCGCGGGCTTCGAGGAACTCGGCGAGGTCGCTGACGAGGATGTCCACGTCCCAGCGGGCCGCGTCGCTGCGCGGGTCGTGCGGACCGAAGCGCTGGAGGTCGTAGTCGAGGTGCGGCAGGTAGACCAGGCTGAGGTCCGGCTGTTCATGCTCCTCGATCCAGCGGGCGGCGTCGGCGATCCACTGCGACGAAGGCAGGCCGGCGCGCGGACCCCAGAAGGAATGGAACGGAAAGTCGCCGAGATCGCGCTTGAGGAGCTCCTTGAAGCGCTGCGGATAGCTGGCGATGTCGAAGATCTTCCCGCCGTCGGCCTTGTAGACCGGACGCGGGGTGACGGCGATGTCCGCCGCGGTGCCCATGTTGTACCACCAGAAGAGGTTCGCGACCTTGAGCTTCGGGTTCTTCGCGTGGAGTTCGTCCCAGACCTTCGGCGCGAGGACGGCCCGGTTCGACTGCTTCCAGAACTGCACCTCGCTCAGCGTGCGATCGTACCAGCCGTTGCCGACGATGCCGTGCTCGGTCGGTCGCTTGCCGGTCAGGTAGTCGGACTGGGCGGTGCAGGTGACGGCCGGGAACGCCGGGCGGACCTTCGCGACGCTGCCTTTCGCGGCGCGCGCGGCGAGTCGCGGCATGACGCCGGACGTCAGGTCCCGGGCGGAGAGACCGACGACGTTCAGGACCGCGCGGCGCATGGCTGCTGGTCCCGCGCCCGCAGTTCGTCGGCGGCCCGGCGCACGACGGCGGCGGCCATCTCGTGGACCTGGGTGGACCGGCCGATGGCGGTCGGCAGGACGAGCGTGAGCTGACCGCCGAGGTGTTCGCGGAATTCTTCGAGGCCGGCGAGCATCGGGACGCCGCCGTCGAGATGCATCTCGGGGGCGTAGGTCCGGAAGCCGAGGGCGGCGAGCAGGTCGAGCGCGCGCGTCGTCTCCTGCCTGCCGAACAGGCCGAGCTCACGCGCGCAGATCAGGCAGACG
>VHCL01000070.1 GCA_016871725.1 Verrucomicrobiota bacterium
GGCGATTTTCAAGCGTCCCGTCGCTTAATCGTTTGAAAACGTCCCCCCTCCCTCCAACTTAGGCCCCATGCAGCCCGACCTCCGTTGGCAGAAGTGCGGCGAGTTCGCCGAGATCGTCTATGAGAAGGCCGACGGCATCGCGCGCGTGACCATCAACCGCCCGCACCGTCGCAACGCCTTCACGCCGGACACCGTGGCCGAACTCCTCAAGGCCTTCGCCGACGCCCGCGACGACGCCACCGTCGGCGTCGTGCTCCTGCGCGGGGCCAACCCCCAGCATGACGGCAAGTTCGCCTTCTGCGCCGGCGGCGACCAGAAGATCCGCGGCGACAAGAAGGGCGGCTACATGGGCAAGGACGGCGTGCCCCGCCTCAACGTCCTCGACCTGCAGCGCCTCATCCGCTCGATGCCCAAGGTCGTCATCGCCCTCGTGGCCGGCTTCGCCATCGGCGGCGGCCACGTCCTGCACGTCATCTGCGACCTGACCATCGCCGCCGACAACGCGGTCTTCGGCCAGACCGGCCCGAAGGTCGGCAGCTTCGACGGCGGTTTCGGCGCCTCGTATCTCGCCCGCATCGTCGGCCAGAAGAAGGCCCGCGAGATCTGGTATCTCTGCCGTCAATACGACGCCAAGCAGGCCCTCGAGATGGGCCTCGTCAACACGGTCGTCCCCTACGCGCAGCTCGACGCCGAAGGCGTGAAGTGGGCGCAGGAGATCATGACCAAGAGCCCGCTGGCCATCCGCTGCCTGAAGTCGGCCTTCAACGCCGAGCTCGACGGCCAGGCCGGCATCCAGGAACTTTCCGGCAACGCCACCCTGCTCTATTATCTTTCGGAAGAGGGCGACGAAGGTCGCGCCGCCTGGAACGAGAAGCGCGCTCCGAACTTCCGGAAATTCCCGTGGCTCCCGTAAATCCGGTCCGCGTCACCGAACGCGCCCAGAAACTCGCGACCGACGTGCTCCGTCCTGGCGACATCGCCGTGGACGGCACCGCCGGCAAAGGCCGTGACACCGCCTGCCTCGCCCAGGCGGTCGGCCCCGCGGGCCACGTCCACGCCTTCGACATCCAGCCGGAAGCCGTCGCTTCGACGAGCAACCTCCTCGAGGCCGCCGGCCTGCGGGAACGCGTCTCCGTCCACCTGCGCAGCCACGCCGAACTCGGCGCGGTCCTGACGCCCGCCCAGCATGGCAAGGTCGGCGTGGCGCTCTTCAACCTGGGCTACCTGCCCGGCGGCAATCCCGACATCATCACCCGGCCCGACTCCACGCAAGCGGCGCTCGACGCGGCCTTCGCCGCGCTTCGCCCCGGCGGCCGGCTCATCTGCGTGGCCTACACCGGACACCCCGGCGGCCCTGAAGAATCCGACATCGTGCTGAAGTTCGCGGAAGCCCATGCCGCCGCCGGTCGGCACGTCGAGAAGATCGGCTATTACCCGACCCCGGGAAAGCCCTGGATCCTCGTGTTGAACAAGCCGACGGCTTGAGTCCGGCGGATTTCCTTCCAGTCTGGACGAGATGACTTCCCGCCGACGCATCATCCTGACCGGAGCCACGGGCCTGGTCGGCAAGGCCGTCGCCCGGCAGCTCGCCGCGACCGGCTACGATGTCATCCCCTTCCGCTCGCGCCACGACGGCGCCGGCGGCATGAACCATCTCACCGGACGTATCGACCGCGCCGCGCTGGAAGGCGCCTTCGCCGTGATCCATCTCGCGGGCGAACCCATCGCGCAGCGCTGGTCGGCCGCCGCCAAGGAACGCATCCTGGCCAGCCGCCGCGACGGCACCCGCCTGCTCGCCGAAACCTTGGCCGGTCTCCGCGCCAAACCCGAGCTCTTCCTCGCGATGTCCGGCGTCGGGCGTTACGGCATCCGCCGGAGCGAGACGCTCACGGAGGCCTCCGCGGTGTCGACGGAAGGCTTCCTCGGCGAAGTCTCCGCCGCCTGGGAGCTGGCCGCCGAACCCGCCCGCGCCGCCGGCATCCGCACGACCTGCCTGCGGACCGGGGTCGTCCTGGCCGCGTCGAGCGGCGCCTTGCGGGCGATGCTGCCGGCCTTCCGCTGCGGACTCGGCGGGCCCATCGGCCACGGCCGCCAGCAGATGAGCTGGATCGGGCTCGGCGACCTCGTCCGCCTCATCCTCTGGTGCCTGGAGCAGCCCGCCCTCCCGCCGGCCCTGAACGCCGTCGCCCCCGAGCCCTGCGCGCAGGCCGATTTCGCCCGCGCCCTCGGCAAGGTCCTCCGCCGACCCGCCTTCCTGCCCGCCCCCGCCTGGGCGGTCCGGCTCCTCTTCGGTCAGATGGGCGACGAGACCGTCCTCAGCGACCTGCGCGTGACGCCGGCCGCCGCCTTGGCCGCGGGTTTCCGCTTCGCGACACCCGACCTGCCGTCGGCCCTCACGCGGGCCCTCGGTGAATGATTTGGGATTGAAGGAGCGGACGGCGACGAAGATTGTGCGGGCCATGGTCCGCGCTGCTTTCGTCCTCTCTTTCCTCCTGCTCGTCGGCTGCGAAGACGGCTCGCGGGCCGACTCCCGCACCCTCGACGTCGACGACCCCGAATTCCGCCAAGGCCAGACTTTCCACAAGCAAGGCGAAGTCCGCAAGGCGCTCGAATGCTTCCTGAAGGTCATCGATAACCGCAAAGGAGCCGCCGAATCGCACCTCGAAGCCGGCCGCATGTACCTCGAGCTCCAGGATCCGCTGCCCGCGATCTACCACTTCAACCAGTACATCCGGATGAAGCCGACTTCCGAACAGTCGAACATCGTCCGCCAGATGGTGAAGACCGCCGAGAAGCAGTTCATGCAGCAGCTGCCCGGTCGGCCGATGGAGCCCGACGCGCTCGGCAACGCCGACCTCAACGCCCGCCTGCGCGCGCTCCAGCTCGAGAACGAGAAGCTCAAGCGCGAGCTCGCCGACGCCAACCGCGGCGCCAAGGCGCTCGCCCTGCCTCCCAAGACCACCGGCGCCGCCGCCGACAAGCCCGCGCCCTCCGTCGACGCCCCGTCGGGCCGTTTCCGGCAGTACACCATCACGAAGGGCGACAGCCTCTCGAGCATCGCCCGCAAGACCTACGGCGACGCCGGCCCCGCCCGCATCTCGGCCATCTTCAACGCCAACCGCGACAAGATGACCTCGGTGAACAACCTGCCGAAGATAGGGACGGTCATCCTCCTCCCGGAATAAGCCATGCGCCTGACGCGCATCCGGGCGGCCGACTTCCGTAACCTCACCTTCGCCGACGTCGTCACCGACGCGCCGCGCGTCTTCCTGCTCGGCGACAACGGCCAGGGGAAGACCAACCTCCTCGAAGCCGCCGCCTTGGTGTCCTCGTTCCGGTCCTTCCGGACGACCGACATCGCCCCGCTGGTCCGCGCCGGCTGCGCCGAAGCCCGCCTGCGCCTGGACGTCCGGCTGTCGCCGGCCGAGACCGCCGAGGTCGAGCTCCGCCTGGCCAAAGGCTCCCGCAAGGCCTTGCTCAACGGCACGCCGGTCAGCTCGGTCGCCCAGCACCTCGGCCAGTTCCCGACCATCGTCTTCTGCTCCGACGACCTCCGCCTCGTGCGCGGTTCGCCTGCCAACCGCCGACGCTGGCTCGACGCCGCGATCGGCGGCACCGACGCGGCCTACCTGACGGCGGTGCGTGACTACGGCCGCGCGCTCGAAGGCCGCAACGCCCTGCTGAAGGCGGACGTCCGGTCCGACGAGCAACTGCGCGCCTTCGAGAAGGCGATGCTCGCCCCGGCCCAGCTGATCGCCGCCACCCGGGCGCGCGTGCTCCCCGAACTCGCCGCGACGCTCCGCGAGACCTGCGCCCGCGCCGGCTTCCCCGACAAAGGCGCCGACCTCCGCTACTCCCCCGATGTCGCGGCCGATCAGCTTTCGGAAGTCTGGACCAAGACCCGCGCCGCGGACCTCGCGACGGGCACGACCCTCCGCGGTCCGCAGCGCGACGACTTCTCGATGATCTTCGGCGGTCAGGACGCCGCCGACTACGCCTCCGAGGGACAGCAGCGCCTGCTGGTCCTGGCCCTCTGCCTCGCCCGGCTCCAACGGGACACCGAGCGTGCCCCGACCCCTCCGGTCATCCTGGCCGACGACGTCCTCGGCGAACTCGACGACACCCGCCGCCGGGCCTTCTGGGCTGAAGTCGGGGAAAAGCATCAGGTTATCGCGACGGGCACGGTTCCGCCCCCTTCCGGCGAGTGGCTGACCTACCGGGTCAGCGGGGGCAGCTACCTCCAGGCCTGATTTTGGCGTTGTTTTATGGGGCAACGACCCCTTGGATAGGCCCCATGTCGGATTTCCTTCTCTACGCCTCCGTGGTGGCCCTCTTCCTCGTCTGCATCCTCGTGGTCCTCGTGATCCTGATGCAGCGCCCCAGCGCCAACGCTGGCATGGGCGCCGCCCTTGGCGGCGGTGCCGCGGAGACCGTCTTCGGCGGCGAATCCGCCAACGTCCTCTCCAAGATGACGACCACCCTCACGGTCATCCTCTTCGTCCTCAGCTTCGGCCTGTATCTCGGCTTCGTCGCCCGCGAAAAGCCGTCCGTCAAGGCCCTCGACGCCGCCGCCACCGCCGCCCCGGCCGCTCCCGCTGCCGCGGCCGCCGCTCCGGCCGCCCCCGCCCCCGTCGCTGCTCCGGCGGCCAAGCCCCAGTCCACCCCGGCCCCGGCCGCGGCGACTCCGGCCAAGCCCGTCGCCCCGGCTCCGGCCAAGTAAGCCCCAGTGAAGTCCGGACTGCTCAGCCTGACCGTTCGCTGGGTGGCCTGCCTCTTCGCGCTCGGCGTCCTCGCCCAGCCCAACACCATCGGCGGCTTCCGCAAGCTGACCGCAGACGATGCGAAGACGTTCCTCGCCGGGTTCAGGAACTCCCGACTCAACGGCGACCTCTGCCTGCGTTTCGAGATCACCCACAAGCCGCGGCGCGGCGAAGCCTCGCCCCCGGTCGCGGGGACGCTCTGGGCCAGTTCGGCCGCCGGCGGTCAGTTGCTCCGTGGTGAGATCAAGGACGCCCAAGGCCGCCCCGCCCTCGCCTTCCTTTCCGTGAAGTCGGCGAACGAGCGGCGCGTCTGGGTCTCGGCCCAAGGCGCCCCGGCGAAGGAGCTCGATGACCGCAGCCCCCTCGTGCCGCTCGCCGACGGGCTGCTGATCTCGCCCTTCGACCTGCAGATGCCTTTCACCCATTGGCCCCAGGCGACTTACGTGACGACCGAGCGCCGCCGCCGGCCGGTGAACGTCTACGAGGCCGTCAACGAGCCGGGCCGCGCGCCCGCCAAGGTGGTCTTCTCGATCGACAGCGTCTACGGCGTGCTCGTCCAGGCGATCTGCCATGACGCCCGCGGCGAACCGACCCGCCAGCTGCAGGTCGAGGAGTTCTCCAAGGTCGGCGAGCAATGGATGCTGGCCGAGTGCAGCGTGCGCGACGAAGCCACCCGCGACATCGACCTCCTCCGCATCACCGAGGCGGCCCTCGACGCGAAGCTCGCGCCAGCGACGTTCGAGCCCGCGACGCTGACCCAGCCGGCCGCGCAGCCTGCGAACTTCCAGAAACTGTGAAGCCCTCCGTCACCGCCGCCCAGGTCGCGCGCTTCTGCGACCGCCTCACCAACCGCAAGGCCATCGCCGACTTCGCAGGCTCGCGCAACGGCCTCCAGCACAAGGGCACGCGCCCGGTCCGCAAGGTCGGCGCGGCCGTCGACGCCGGCGCCGCGGTCTTCGCCGAGGCCGCCCGCCGCGGCGTGGACTTCCTGATCGTCCACCACGGGATGTACTGGCGTCCGGTCTCACCCGAACGGGAGGTCCGCGCTCTCCGTAAGGCCGCCCTGAAGAAGACCGGCCTCTCCCTCTACTCCAGCCACCTGCCGCTCGACGCGCATCCGGCCATCGGTAACAATGCGCTCATCGCGGCGGACCTCGGCCTGAAGGTCGTCGATTGGTTCGTGGACTACGAAGGCCTGCCTATCGCCTGCCTCTGCCGCGGCATCCCGCGCGCCACGCTCAGGAAGCGTCTGAAGGCCTCCTACCCGCGGACCTTCAAGGCCATCGAGTTCGGCTCCGCCCGCCCGCGGAAGATTGCCATCCTCAGCGGCAGCGGACGCAGCGCGCTCGGCCACCTGAAAGCCGAAGGCTGCGACACGCTCATCACCGGCGAGCTGCGCGAGGAACATTTCAACGAGGCCCACGAACAGGGCTGGAACCTCTATCCCTGCGGACACTACGCGACCGAGACCTGGGGCGTGAAGGCCCTCGCCGCCGCGGTGGCCGCGGAGTTCGGCGTGAAGTGGGAGTTCATCCCGACGGGCAACCCGCTCTGATGAGGCGCGGACGGCTAGCCCCGACGCCCACCGGCTACCTGCACGTCGGCCACGCCCGCACTTTCGCCCTCGCCGCGGCCCGCGCCGCGGGCGGCACCCTGATCTATCGCACCGAGGACCTCGACGCCGGACGCTGCCGGCCGGAGTTCGCCGACGCGGCCATCGCAGACCTCCGCTGGCTCGGGCTGAAATGGACCGAAGGCCCCGATGTCGGCGGCCCCCACGGCCCCTACGTGCAGTCGCAACGCCTGCCATGGTTCCGGGAAGTCTGGTCGCGGCTCCAGGCGACCGGCGCGATCTACCCATGTGACAAATCCCGGAAGGACGTCGAGCGCAGCCTCACCGCACCGCACGCCGAAGACGACGCCGAGCCGATCTTCCCGCCGGCCCTCCGCGCGCCGGCCGGAGCCGGTTGCGACGCCCGCGAGCCCGGTCCGACGAACTGGCGCTTCCGCGTGCCCGACGGTGAGACCATCGCGTTCGTCGACGCGCTCCGCGGGCCGCAGGCGTTCGTCGCCGGGCGCGACTTCGGCGACTTCCTCGTCTGGCGCAAGGACGGCTTCCCCGCCTACGAACTCGCCGTCGTCGCCGACGACCATGCCATGGGTGTCACCGAAGTCGTCCGCGGCGCCGACCTGCTGCTCTCCACGGCCCGTCAGTTGCTGCTGTACCGCGCCCTCGGCTGGACCGCCCCCGCCTGGGCGCATGCGCCCCTGATCGTGGACGCCGAGGGCAAGCGGCTCGCCAAGCGCACCGCCGGACTTTCGATCCGCGAACTTCGCCAGAACGGCAAGACGCCGGAGGAAGTCCTCACGGCGCCTTTATCGAGTCTGCTCGCCTGAGCAGGCGGACGTCACTTCGCCGCCGGCGGCGCGGACGCGGCCTCCGGCGTCGCCAGTTTGTCCCGGAAGGCCTTGAAGGAGCGGGTCATCGCCTCGTCGCCGGCCGCGGCCTTGATCGCGTCGTCCACATGCTTCAGCGCCTCCGCCTTGGCCGAAGGGTCGATCATCGCCAGGATGCGGGCTTTGTTGAAGGAAAGCACCGCGCGGCGCGGCCCGGTCACGTCCGCGAAGATCTCCTCGAGGGCGGCCTCGGCGGCCTTGAAATCCTTGGCGGCGATGGCCTCGTTGATCTTCCGCCCCAGCACCCGGCTGCGCTCCGAGCGTTCCGAGGTGGCCTTCAGTTCCTTCGCCAAGGCGGCCTTGCCCTCGGGCGTGTTCTTGTAGCCGTCGAGCTTGGCGAGATACTCCTTCGCGGTCTGCCCGCCGAAGCCGCCGACGCGGCCGAAGACTTCGCCCGACTTGGCGTCGAGCAGGAGGATGGTCGGGAAACTGTTCACGGCATACTTCTGCTGCCACTCGCGGTTCTTGGCCTTGAGCTCGGGCGTCTGAGGCTTGTTACGAGGGAAATCCAGTTCGACCAAAACGTAGCGGGAGGCCGCCTCGGCGAACTCCGGCGACTCGAAGACGACCTTGTGCAAAGACTTGCAGGGCGGGCACCAGTCGCTGCCGGTGAAGTCGACGAGGACAGGCTTGTTCTCCTTGACGCCTTGGGCCTTCGCGGCGTCGAGGTCGGTGAGCCAGACCGGTTCGGCGGCCGACAGGACCGCGGTCAGCAGACAAAGCGGGATCGTGAGC
>VHCL01000071.1 GCA_016871725.1 Verrucomicrobiota bacterium
CTGGGTTCAGAACGTCGTGAGACAGTTCGGTCCTCTATCCGCTGTGGGCGCAGGAGATTTGAGGGGTTCATTTGTTAGTACGAGAGGACCGCAAATGACATGCCTCTGGTGTTCCGGTTGTCACGTCCGTGGCACCGCCGGGTAGCTAAGCATGGAACGGATAAGCGCTGAAAGCATCTAAGCGCCAAGCCTTTCCCAAGATAAGATCTCCCTATAGAACCCAGGTAGACCACCTGGTTGATAGGCCGCCGGTGTAAGCGTAGCGATACGTTGAGCCTAGCGGTACTAATGTTCGATCGATCTGCAATTGGCTTCTTAGCCGTATCAAGTACGTCTAGGCCGATAGCATTACGGATTAGTAATTTGATTATGCGCAGACTGTTTATCTTTCCCGATGACGGCAGCTCGCCACCTGGCGAAAACCATCTCATGATCACCCATCAGAGAGCTGCCCGAGGACGCATTCTGGTGATCATGGGCGCATGGAAACACTCGTTCCCTTCCCGAACACGATAGTTAAGCATGCAGCCGCCGATGGTAGTGCACCCACGCTGGTGTGCGAGAGTAGGTCATCGCCAGGTTCACGGACCCCGGTCTCCGCAAGGAGATCGGGGTCCCCTCGTTTACGGAGGTCGCGGCCGGGGCCAGGTCGGCCCGGCGGTCCGAGCCTCGGTCCGCGTCAGGCGCAGCGGCTCGGCGCCCCGAGCGCGATCTCCGGCAACGCCATCCAGCGGTGCGGGATGTCGCGCATGATCAGGGCGTGGTCGAAGCGGATGCTGCCGGCCGGGAAGACGGATCGGTCGTCGAAGACGGACGAGGCCACGGTCTCGACCTGCAACGGCCGGACGGTCCATCGGTCCGTCACGAGCTCGAGCCCGTCGGCCCGGGCCCCTCCATGGTTCGCGGAATAGCCCACGCTGCCGGCGGCGAAGAAGGCGGAGCTGTCCGCCACGGAGGCGAAGCAGGAGCCGGCCGGCAGGGCATCGGTCTCATTGCCGACGACTTCCACCGAGGTGCGCCCGTCCTTGGCCTGCATGCGCAAGCGGACGTTCCCGCCGGCATCATCGACGTGGAAGTTCGCGGCGAGGTGCTCGCCAGGGAAGATGCGTCCGCCGGCGAGTTGGTTCAGACGTGATCCGGTGTGCCGGCGCGGGATGAAGACTCCTTCGCGTCGCACGCCGCGTTCCTCCCACTCGACGGCGATGCGGTGGGCTGCGTTCTCGCTGCTCAGGCCGCACCAGGCCGGCCAGCCGGCCGGGCGGATGGCCTCGAGCCGGATCAGGCAGATGCCCACCAAGGCGTGGCCGGCGTGCAGCTTAGGCTTGAAGGGAGCGGGCAGCAGGCGACGGACGACTTCCGGGTCGGCCCGGAAGTTCACCAGCATTCGCCTCCGGATGACGCCATGGAGCTCCGGGGGCCTCATGGTCTCATCTGCGGGCGGCGAGTTCGCCCAGGGTGACGCCGCCGCCGGCGAGTTCGCGGAGCCGTTCTTCGACGAGCGTGTGTTCCCGCGCGGCCGGATCGGCCGAAAGGTCCAGGTCGCCCGCCCGGCCGGTGGCATGCTCGTCCACGACGCCCCAGAAACGCCCGATCGTCATCGCCTCGAGCGGCCGGGCCGGCTTGTGGCCGCCCGTGCGGGCCTCCCGCGCCAGCAGGCCCGTCTCGCGGAGCATCTCCAGGCAGCCTTCGGCGACCGAGGCCGGCACGCGCGCCGTCACGCCGATGTCTTCGGCCGTCGGTCCCGTCCGGCCCGCGCGGTAGCGGCGCAAGGTCTCGGTCACGCAGAGGAAGGCCAGCGTCCGGCGCGCCCGGTGGCTCAGCGACTCCCAGGACTTGTGCCGCGCGAGCGTGCGGCGGTTCTGGAAGGCGTAGGCGACCTGGCCGCCGATCAGCACGAAGAGCCAGCTCAGGTAGGTCCCGAACATCAGCACGAGCACGATGCTCAGCTCGCCGTAGAGGCTCTGCAGCTCCGTCACCTTGCCCACGTAGAGCGCGGCCAGGCGGTGGTTGCCGACGACGAGCACGGCGATCGCGAGGCCGCCGACGAGCGCCGCGCCCCAGCGCACGCGCGCGTTCGGCATCATGCGGTTGAACGCGGCGAACGCGAGCGTCAGCAGCAGCAGCGAGACGAAGAGCGGCCCGCCGCCGGTCACGAAGTCCGTGACCTTCGCGCCGCCCGGCAGCTTGTTCAGCCAGCCGGTCAGCCACGTCGCGCCCGCGCCGAACGAATCCGCGAGCGAGGCCGCGGAGAGCATCGTCAGCGTCGTCGCGCCGACGAGGAAGAAGAGCACGAGGAAGAGCAGGTAGTTCGCGAAACGGTCGCGCCAGCTGCGTCCGCTGCGCACGCCCCAGATCCCGTTCAGCGCGTCCTCCACGCGGCTCAGCATGAGCACCGCGAGGCCGAGGATGAGCAGCAGGCCGATCACGCCCGCCTCCCCGCTCGCCGCGGTCTGCAGCAGCCGGTCGACCAGCGCGTCGAGGTCCTTGTTGATCTCGCGCAGCGTGGCGTGGTGGCCGGGCGTCGAGGCCTTCGCGACGATCTGCGGCGCGGCGTATTCGACCGCGGCGACGATCGCGCGCTTCGCCGGGTTGTCCTGCTGCTCGCCGGCGCGCGAGAGGATGAAGCCGGACACCGTGAGCGCGAGGCCCAGCAGCGGCCCCAGCGACATCAGCGTGTAGTAGGTGAGCGCCGCCGACTGCTGCGGCAGGCGATGCGCGACGATCCCGTGGCCCGTGGTCGCGAGCACGCGCCACAGCGACTTCGCCGCGCCGCGCCAGCCGCGCTGCGCGAGCGCCTCGGGCGCCCAGCTGGCCTCCAGGAAGCCGGCCGGAGCGGTGGTCGGGGAAGCGGGTTCGGCCGAAGGCATGGCCACATGCTGGGGCGGGGCGGGGCGCCGGGCAACCTCCGGCCGTGAGCAAGGCCAACAAGACCAACAAGTGGCGGTTGCCCGTCGCTCCGACCCGCGATTTTGTTGGGGCATTCACCCTAAACCCGCTGGCTTATCAAAAATCCGTCAAAACCCCTGATTGTGAATAAAGTTATTTCCCCAAGTGCTGTTCTGACAGCGGTTTGCGTGAAATAACTACATCTAGTGTCGAAATAAATTTGCAGCCCCTACATCTAGTATTTAACTCCCGCACATACCAATCCACTAGCGGCCTTCCCGGCCACTAATTGGCCCCTTTTCCCCACTATCCAATCATGGAAACCATCACCATCAAAGTAGGTCAGAAAACCTTCGTCCTCGACAAGACGAAGGCCGAAGAAGCCTTCGCCAACAAGCGTGTCATCAACGGCCGCGAATCGATGTTCTTCAACATCCTCCCGCTGAAGTACCAGTGGGCGTACGATCTCTATCGCACGATGAAGAACAACCATTGGGAGCCCGAGGACATCCCGATGCAGAAGGACTGCGAACAGTGGCGCGACCAGACCGGACAGATCACCGAGATCGACCGCTGGATCGTCAAGATGGCGATCGGTTATTTCTCCGCCGCCGAAGGCATCGTCGGCGACAACATCATCCACGTCGTCCGTGAGGTCGTGACCGCGCCGGAGCTCAAGCTCGTCCTGGGCCGCCATGCGCACGAGGAGAACATCCACGCCGACTCGCTCGTCTACATGATCTCCTCGCTCGGCATCAACCCGCACGAGTGCGAGGCGATGTTCGAGGACATCCCGACGATCGCCAAGAAGGCCGCCTTCGTCGTCAACAACTCCCGCGCGCTGCGCCGCAAGCTCGACCTCACCAAGCTCGAGGACAAGCAGGCCCTCGCCCATAACATCTTCCTCTTCGGCCAGTGCATGGAAGGCACCCAGTTCTACGGCCTCTTCGGCATGGTGCTCTCCCTCGCCCGCCAGAACAAGTTCCCGGGCATCGGCCAGATGTTCCGCTACACCCTGCGCGACGAGTCCAACCACATCGACCTCTTCCGCAACCTGCTCGCCGAACTGGTCAAGGAGAACCCCGACGTCTGGACCCCGGCCTTCAAGGAGGAGCTCCGCCAGCTCATGGCCTCCGCCGTGGCCCTCGAGAAGGACTTCATCCGCGACTGCCTGCCCGTCAACGCCCTCGGCCTCTCGGCCAAGGAGTTCGAGCAGTACATCGACTACATCGCCGACCGTCGCCTGCGTAACTGCGGCCTCGATCCCCTCGTCGCCGAGACGACCAATCCTTTCCCCTGGCTGTCCGAGATGATGGACCTCAAGAAGGAGCAGAACTTCTTCGAAGGCCGCGTCACCGAATACCAGAAGCAGGGCGCCCTGGGCACCGTCAACGACGACGAACTCTGAGCTTCCGCTGACCAGATCCGGGCGTCACCCCCTCCGCGCCCGGTTTGGCATGCTTCCTGTTCTTACCCCTCATCCTCTCTCCTGAAAAACCACTGCGTCGGCCGCCGCCGACGCAATCTCCCTCCATCTTCCCCTCTCCAACCCGCCTCTCCCTGACATGAAATCCGAACTCCCTTTCTTCCGCGAAGACATCGCCCTCAAGCACGCCGTCCGCGCTCCCGCCGACGCCAAGCCCCGCTTCAACTGGCGTGAGGCCCTCCCGGCCGGCGCCGGCCCCGCCTCCGCGGGCCTCGACGCCGCGCAGATCGCCGACATCGTCGGCGCCGCCCTCACCGATCTCCTCGTCGCCCGCCAGGAACAGGATATCTTCACCGAGTCCAACCGCCAGTTCGTCGCCGCCGTCGCCAGCGACGTCGTCCGCGTGCTCTCCCAGTCCGGCGTCCAGGTCGGCGAGGCCCTCGTGCTCAAGGCGATCGAGGAGGCCCTCGTCCGCTACAACCGCCACGACGTCGCCAAGAGCCTCGTCTTCGCGCGCGGCGGCGACTTCGCCCCGGCCGAGCCCGTCGCCGTCACGACCCGCCTGATGCGCCGCAACGGCCAGGTCGTCCCCTGGCTGCCCAACAAGATCACCACCGCCGTCCGCATGGCCTTCCTCTCGCTCGAGCTGGACCCGGCCCCGGCCGAACGCGTCACCGCCGCCGTCACCCGTCGCGTCGCCGACCTCGGCCAGTCCATCATCGGCATCGAGGAGGTCCAGGACCTCGTCCAGGAGGAGCTCATGAGCCAGCGGCACTACAAGGTCGCGGCCAGCTACATCCTCTACCGCAACGAGCGCGCCCGCCTCCGCGAGGCGCAGGCCGCCCAGCCGGCCCCCGTCGACGACCGCCAGGAGTCGATGATCCTCGTCAAGAACGCCGACGGCTCCACCTACCTCTGGAACGGCGACGAACTCCGCAAGCGCATCGCCTTCGCCGCCGCCGGCCTCGAGCTCGTGCGCACGCCCGACCAGATCGAAGCCGAGCTCCGCCGCGGCCTCTTCAACGAGATCTCCGAGGCCGACCTCCGCAAGACGATCGAGCTCAACGCCAAGAGCCTCGTCGAGGTCGACGCCGACTTCGCCAAGTTCGCCGCCCGCATCTGCCTCTCCTACATCTACGAGGAGGTCCTCGGCTGGAGCATCAGCCGCGACGGCGTCGCCCAGCTCAAGGAGTTCCACCGCGCGAAGTTCGCCGCCTACGTCGAGCGCGGCATCGCCATCGGCCGCCTCTCGCCCGACCTCCGCAAGTACAACCTCGCCAAGCTCGCCGACGCCCTCGACCCGATGGCCGACCTCGACTTCGAGCTCCTCGGCGTGCAGACGATGTACGACCGCTACCTGATCATCGACAAGACGGTGAAGCCGGCCCGCCGCCTCGAGACGCCCCAGTTCTTCTGGATGCGCGTCGCGATGGGCCTCTTCCTCCGCGAGGAGAAGAACCGCGAGGACTGGGTCATCCGCCTCCACGCGCTCTACAAGTCCCGCCGCTTCTGCAGCTCGACCCCGACGCTCTTCAACTCGGGCACGCTCCACAGCCAGCTCTCCTCCTGCTACCTCTACCAGGTCAACGACACGATCGAGTCCATCATGATCCGCGGCATCGCGGAGAACGCCTTCCTCTCCAAGTGGGCCGGCGGCCTCGGCGGCTCCTGGACCTCCGTCCGCGGCACGGGCTCCTACATCAAGGGCACCAACGGCGAGTCCCAGGGCATCATCCCGTTCCTCAAGCTCCACAACGACCAGCTCGTCGCCGTCAACCAGGGCGGCAAGCGCCGCGGCTCCGGCTGCGCCTACCTCGAGACCTGGCACAACGACATCGAGGACTTCCTCGAGCTCCGCAAGAACACGGGCGACGACCGCCGCCGCACGCATGACATGAACACGGCCAACTGGATCCCCGACCTGTTCATGAAGCGCCTCAAGGCCCGCCAGAACTGGACCCTCTTCCTCTCCAACGAGACCCCCGACCTCCACGAGACCTTCGGCGCCGAGTTCGAGAAGCGCTACGTGGCCTACGAGGCCCGCGCCAGGAAGGGCGAGATCTTCGGCAAGGAGATCCCCGCCCTCGACCTCTGGAAGAAGATGCTCGGCATGATCTTCGAGACCGGCCACCCGTGGATCACCTTCAAGGACCCGTGCAACGTCCGCTCCCCGCAGGACCACGTCGGCGTCATCCACTCCTCCAACCTCTGCACCGAGATCACGCTCAACACGAGCGCCGAGGAGACCGCCGTCTGCAACCTGGGCTCCGTCGTCCTCGACTCCCACCTCAAGGCCGACGGCAGCATCGACCACGCCATGCTCCGCGAGACCGTCACGGTCGCCGTCCGCGCCCTCGACAACGTCATCGACATCAACTTCTACCCGACCAAGGCCGCCGAGGTCTCCAACCTCCGCCACCGCCCGGTCGGCATGGGCGTGATGGGCCTGCAGGACTGCCTCTACCGCCGCGACATCTCCTTCGCCTCCGAGGCCGCCGTCGAGTTCAACGACGAGATCATGGAGGCCGTCGCCTACTACGCCTACGAGACCTCCTCCGACCTCGCCGCCGAACGCGGCGCCTACAGCACCTACAAGGGTTCGAAGTGGGACCGCGGCCTCCTGCCGCAGGACACGATCGACCTGCTCGCCCAGGAACGCGGCGAACCGATCGAGGTCAAGCGCGGCGGCCGCATGGACTGGGCCCCGGTCCGCGCCAAGATCGCCAAGCAGGGCATGCGCAACTCCAACGTCCTCGCCATCGCCCCGACCGCCACGATCTCCAACATCGTCGGCAGCTCCCCCTGCATCGAGCCGACCTACAAGAACCTCTTCGTGAAGAGCAACCTCTCCGGCGAGTTCACCGAGCTCAACGGCTACCTGGTGCGCGACCTCAAGAAGCTGGGCCTCTGGAACCAGGAGATGATGCAGCAGATCAAGTACTTCGACGGCGAGCTCAAGGACATCGCCGAGATCCCGCAGGCCATCAAGGACAAGTACCTGACGGCCTTCACCATCGAGAACAAGTGGCTCATCGACGCCGCCGCCCGCCGCCAGAAGTGGATCGACCAGGCCCAGTCGCTGAACCTCTTCCTCCCGGTGCCGGACCTCAAGGTGCTCTCGCACATGTACCAGTACGCCTGGCGCACCGGTCTCAAGACCACCTACTACCTCCGCACCCTCGGCGCCTCCAACATCGAGAAGGCCACGGTCGACAAGGCCCCGAAGCCGGCGAAGAAGGAATTCACCGCCGAGGAGAAGAACGCGTGCTCGATCGAGGCCATGCGCAATGGCGGCACCTGCGAGGCCTGCCAGTAAGCCGGAACGAGGGTATCGAGTTCCGAGCATGGAGTCTCGGTGGTTTGAAAAGGGCGTCCGCAAGGACGCCCTTCTTGTTGGGGTGGGGGCAGCACCGCGTGCTGCCCTGGTTGCCGGTTCCTTCTCGACACAAGGGACACCGGAAACGGGATCGGATGCTTAGGTGCTGCCCGAAGGAAGCCCCGGCTAATCCTCCGTATACTCTATACTCGATACTCCATACTCCGCTCCGCTATCCTCGTCCTTATGTCCTCCCTCGCCACTTCCGCCGGTACGGTCGAGATCCTCACCCGCGAGGAATCG
>VHCL01000072.1 GCA_016871725.1 Verrucomicrobiota bacterium
CCAAGGCCGGCGCCAAGGCAAAGAAGAGGAGGGAAAGGAGGGCCGGATGCCGCATTAGGGGTATTGAGGCGGGAACTTCGGCCCTGTCGAGCATCTGGCGGGTTGCGGGGAACCTGCGGTCAGGTCGCCTTGCTACCTCCAAACCTAGCGTAAAGCGCCGGCAACAGGAAGAGGTTGAGCAACGTGCTCGTCGCGAGGCCGCCAAGAATCACGAGGGCCATCGGCCGCTCGATCTCGTTGCCCGGAACATCGCCTTTCATGATCAGGGGAAGCAGGGCGAGCCCGGCGGTGGCGGCAGTCATCAGGATGGGGATGAGGCGCTCTTCGCTGCCACGCAGGATGAGGTCAAAGCCGACGGGCTGGCCTTCTTCGGTCTGCAGATGCCGGTAGTGGCTGACGAGCAGGATGCCGTTGCGTGCGGCGATGCCGAGGACGGTGACGAAGCCGACGAGGGAACCCAGCGACAGCACGCCGCCGCCTAACCATGCGGCCATGACGCCGCCGATGAGGGCGAAGGGCAAGGTGAGCGCGATGAGCAGGGTGAGCCGCAGGCTTTGGAAGTCGGCGAAGAGCAGGGCAAGGATGCCGACGAGGCTGGCCAGAGAGAGCCAGAGGAGGCGGCTCTGGGCGGACTGACGCTCCGCCCACTCGCCAAGGATCTCCGGATGGTAGCCGCTTGCGAAGCTGACCTTGCCGAGACGGCTCTCGATTTCGCGTACGACGTCGCCGAGCGCCTGACCGGAGGTGATGTTACAGGTGACGTCGATACGGCGGGAGGCACCCTCGCGCTTGATCGCATTGGGCGTAGGCACGATGGCGAGCTCAGCGACATCTGCGAGCCGAACGTGTCCGCCGGATGGGGTCTCGAGCAGAAGCTCGCGTAGTGCTGTGTAGTCGGTCCGAACGTCGGGCGTGCCCCAGACGGTGACATCATGCACACGTTGACTTTGGTAGACCTCGCCGACTTTCCGGCCGCTGACAAGCGTGGTGACGGCCTGGCGGACCTGCCCCGCCGTGAGTCCGTGCAATGCGGCGCTCTCGGGGTGGAGCCTGATGGTGATTTGCGGAACGAGTACCTGCGGCTCGACTTTCAGGGCGCTGACTCCGGGGATGTCCTTCAGCACCTCGCTGACTTCAGCGGCCTGGGATCGGAGCTGGTCGAGTTCCGGTCCGAAAATTCGCACGACCACACTGGCGCTGGCGCCGGTGAGCACCTCCTTGACGCGCTCACGCAGGAACGTGAGCAGGTCGCGAGTGAGGCCGGGGTAGCCGTCGACGACGGCCTGGACCTTACGGATCGTCTCATCGTAGGGCGCGGTGGGGTCGAGACTGATCCAAAGTTCGGTGAAATCGGGGCCTACGACCTCGTCGGCGACCTCCGCGCGACCGATGTGGGCGCCCTGATTGCGTACTCCAGGTACCTGCATGAGGTCGTGGGCGGCGGCGACGGTGATGCGTTTGCTGGCCTCGACGCTGGTATTAGGCTTCTCCAGCCAGTGCATCAGGAAGTCGCGTTCCTTGAAATTAGGTAGGAATTCCTCTTTGAACTGGGTGTTCCAGGCCCATCCCGTGCCGACAAAGGCGACGAGGAGCACCATGACGGCAAGCCATGGGCGGCGGGTGAAGGCGGGAAGCATGCCGCGATAGGCCGCTTTCAGGCCGCGCGTGACCAGCGGCTCCCGATGGGGGCCCGGATTCACCTTGAGCAGCATCAGGCTGAGCGCAGGCGTGAGGGTGAGCGCGACGCCCAGCGAAGCGGAGATGGCAAGGATGTAAGAAAGGGCGAGCGGCTTGAAGAAAGCGCCGGCTAGTCCGGGTAAGAAAAACACCGGAACGAAGACGAGCACGATGATGACGCTCGCATAGACGACGGCGCTGCGTACCTCCAACGAAGCGTCGAGCACGACTTTGAATTTCGGCAAGGGGTTGGCGAGCTGCGCGTTCTGCCGCATGCGGCGCAGGATATTTTCGACATCGATGATGGCGTCATCCACGACCTCACCGAGGGCGATGATGAGGCCTGCGAGGATCATGGTGTTGATCGTCTCGCCTCGCCAGCGTAGCAGCAGCAGGGCGATGGCGAGCGAGAGGGGGATGGCCGTGATGCTGATGACCGTGGTCCGCCAATCGCCGAGGAAGAGGGCAAGCACGACGACGACAAGCAGGCAGCCGAGCCATAACGCCTCCGTGAGATGGTCGATGGAGAGTTGGATGAAGGTCGCCGGGCGGAAGATTGTGCTGTCAATCGTGACCCCGGGAAGTGCCGGTTTCATGTCGTCCAGCGCTTTCTCGACCCCGGCGGTGACGGCCAGCGTATTCCCCCAGGGCTGTTTCTCGACGATGAGCAGGATGCCGTCCCCGTCATCGATGACGGCGTCTCCGATAAGCGGCGGGTGACCGATCTTCACCTCCGCCACATCGCCGAGGCGGATGGGGGCGCCGTTGCGGAACTCGACCACGGTGCGGGCCAGGTCTTCCGCCGAAGTGATCAGGGGGAGCTGGCTGACCGGGAGCCGTAGATTCGGCGTGTCGATGAAGCCCCCCGCGCTGATGACGGCGGCGTCGCCCGCGGCCTTCGTGACGGCATCCAGCGTCACACCTGCGGCGCGGAGCTTCTGCGGGTCGACGAGCACTTGGTACTGACGGTCACGCTGGCCCCAGATGGCGACGTTCGCGATGCCGGGCACGGACATGAGCCGTGGGCGCACGGTCCAGACAGCCAGTTCGCTCAACTGCATCTGATCGAGGGATTTGGAGGTCAGCCCGACTTTCAGGACACGGCTCAACGATGAATACGGAGCCATGAGCACGGGGGGCTTCACCACGGCGGGCAGGCGGCTCTGAGCAAGATTCAGTCGCTCCTGCACGAGCTGACGTGCTTGCAGGACGTCGGTGCCGGTATTGAAGATCATCACCACGGACGAAAGGCCGAGGACGGACTTCGAGCGGATGGTCTTGAGGAAAGGCAGGCCGTTGAGCGAGTTCTCCAGCGGCACGGTGACGAGCGAGTCCACTTCCTCCGTGGAGAGGCCCGGTGCCTCGGTCTGCACTTCGACGAGCGGCGGCGCGAATTCGGGGAAGGCGTCCAGCGGGGCGTTCTGGGTGGCGTTGATGCCGATGAACAGCAGCGCGGAGGCGGCCGCCACTACGAGCACCCGCATATTGAGCGCCCAGGAGACGAAAGAGTTAAGCATGGTTCGGTTACGTGGTCACTTGCCTGTCATGAATTCCGTGCCGAACAGTTCGGCTGAGCCGTCGGTGACGACCTGCGTGCCAGCGGCCGGGCCAGAGGCGAGCAAGGCATCCGTCCCCGCGAGCCGCGCGACTTGGATGCGTCGACGAACATAACGATGTTCACCCGTTCGCACGTATACCCATTGTCCGCCATGGATGTCATGCAGCACGGCCTTGAAAGGCACGACGAGGATGTCCTGTTTGCCGTCAGTGGTGGGGATTTCGACGGCGGCGATTTCTCCGGCCCTCAGGGACATGCCGACAGGTAACTCGTAATACCAATCGACGGTATTGGTCTGTGCGTTCGCCGTGGCCGGCCCTTTGACCGGTCTGGCGCTGAGGATCTTGCCAGCGGACCTGATCGGCCGGATGGCAGCGGCGGCACGTTCATCCAAAAGCGTGGCTTCGCCGCCGTAGATGGCCACCCGAACCCATGCGCGTCTGCCCCCCTCCTTTCCGACGGGCGAACCGAGCAGGTCCCGCTGGGCCTGGGCGGTCGTCAACAGGGCTTCGGCGAGATGTAGCGTAGTCGTTGACTCGTCTACTCCCCGCACGCTGCCCGCTTCGGCGCTGAGCATCTTCTTGGCGCGCTGCAAAGCGATCTTGGCGGCCTCGATCTGCGCCTGCGCCTGCAGGACGCGGCCATCGGCGGCGGCCTGTAGGTCGGCCAGACGGAGGATTTCGTCCAAGGTGCCGCCTAGCAGCGGGGCGACAGGTCGGCCCTCCGCGGCGAGCGGCGTAACGACCTGGCCGGAGAATATGCGCACGGCTGGGACGATGCGCCTTTCGATCGGGACGGTCTTGAGGCGTAAGGCCTGCTCAGCCTCCGGTTTGAGGGTGAGGATGACAAGATCACCCTCTTTACTGATCGCCGCGGGCGCGGTGCTGACGGCATCAGCGGCGTGGAGACGGAGCGCAAGGAGCGGGAGGAGGAGGAGTCGCATAAATCAGGGCAGGGGGGATTGCATGGCGTCTTCCAGGGCGCCAGCGGCGGTCTGGGCTTCAAGGTCGGCCTTCATACGGTTGATTTTCGCGGCGCTGGTCTCGATCTGACGGCGGGTGAGTTCCAGGGCGGACACGTCACCCGCCTCGACTAATTTCCGTGTCTTGCCGGAGAGGGCGTCCGCCTCTTTGACTAACTGGGCGGCCGTGGCAGCCTTGGCCCGCGAGGCACGGTAAGCGGCGAGCGTGATGTCGAGTTCGGCTAGGATTGTCGCCTGCAGGGCCAGGAAACGCTTCTCTGCCGTCGTCCGTCTGGCTTCGGCTTCCGCGATCGGTCCCCGATTTAGATTCAAAGGTAGCTGTACGTTCAGTCCAAGCTGCCAGCGATTCTGGCCGGAGTTGTAGTCATAGCCGGGCATGACGTTCACATCAGGATACTGACGGGCAAGCTCCAGCTTAACTGCCGATTCCGCCGCCGCATAATCAGCGAGCGAAGCCAGCAAGTCCGCCCGACGGGTGAGCGCGATCCGGCGAACATCTCCGTGGTCTTGCACTCGGCGGAAGGCCGAGAAATCAAATTTCAACGATCGTATAACCTCCAAGGGCAGGCCGACCGAGGCCGCCAGCCGCGCCTGTCCGATGTCGGCATTGCGACGCGCATCCTGCATGGCAAGGCGCGTGTGATTCAGCATGAGACGAGCCTGCGTCAGTTCAAGTTGCGAGACTTCCCCCGCCTCCATCTGCGCCGTGAGTTTGCTGATCACCAGTTCGTGCAGGGAATGCTCGACCTCCAAGAGCTGGATGTTCTCGAGTGCTCCGTACAATTCAAGCATCGCGATGCGTACGCGAGAACGCGCCGCCCAGGCGCGAGCGGAGACTCGCCAGCGCGCCGCCTCGGCCGCAGCCAGCGCCTGATCCGTGCGTAAGGAGCGTTTGCCTGCGGTCTCGATAGGCACGGATAGGCTCGGTCCGAGGAACCAAGGCGTGAACTCCGATGCGCGGGTGCTTGCATATTGCGGCATGAAGGTGAAGACGGGATTAGGTCGCATCTCCGCCGTCGTGATGCCTGCGGCCGCTTCTGCGGCTTCCGCCCTGGCCAAGGCCACGTCCGGGTGGAAGTAAGTCGCCACGAGAGAAAGTCGCTCCAACGACCACGCGCCCTCCGCGGCATTGTTCTCGGCTAAAAACCGGGTTAAACCTGCGTCAACGAGAGAACGCTTTGAGAAATCCGCAAAGGATGCTTCGGAGGAAAGCCGATTTTCTTGGTACTGAACGCATCCCGTGTGGGCCAAGGCGATGAGGCTTAAAAGTCGGAACGATAACCTCATGCAGGGGTAGATGATAGCCAAGAATTACCCCCCCCTTATCATACGCAAGTATTTGTATCTGAAAACCGTACTCGGGCAGCTCATCCAGACCCGGGGGCAATTAGGGGTGTCCAGGCGAGGGTGTTCGTCGATGAATCCGCATCTGGCGGATTGCGGGGAAACCACGGGTCACTATCAAGGTCACAACCCCATCATGCGTCTCTCCACGCCCTTGTTCGCCCTCTTGGCCGTCGTGCTCTCCGCCGCCGACCGTCCCAACATCCTTTTTATTCTCACGGATGACCAAGGCTACGGCGACGTGAGCGCCCACGGGAACCCGATCCTCAAGACTCCGAACCTGGACAAGCTCCGCGGCGAGAGCGTCCGTTTCACCGATTTCCAGGTTTCGCCGACCTGCGCCCCGACGCGCAGCGCGTTGCTGACCGGACGCCATGAGTTCAAGAACGGCGTCACGCATACCATCTTGGAGCGCGAACGAATGGCCCTGGGCGCCGCCACGCTGACCGAACAATTGCAGAAGGCTGGATATCGGACGGGGATCTTCGGCAAGTGGCACCTCGGGGACGAGGCCGAGTATCAGCCGAACAAGCGTGGCTTCGACGAAGTCTTCATCCATGGCGCCGGCGGCATCGGTCAGAGCTATCCCGGCAGCTGCGGTGACGTCCCGGGGAATTCGTATTACGGCCCGACGATCCTGCATAACGGCAGGTTCGTGAAGACTTCCGGCTATTGCACCGACGAGTTCTTCGCGCAGGCGACGAAGTGGATCGAAGGCGAGGTCGCCGCCAAGCGTCCGTTCCTGGCATGGGTGGCCACGAACGCGCCCCACTCGCCATACAACGCCCGGCCGGAGGATGCGGCTCTCTACGAAGGCAAGGGCCTGGGCAAGGACACCGAGAACTTCTTCGGCATGCTCCACAACATCGACCAGAACGTGGGGAAGATCCTGGCCAAGCTCGAGGCCTTGGGCGTGGCCCAGGACACCTTGGTCGTCTTCATGAACGACAACGGCGGCACCGCCGGCGTGAAGGTCTTCAACGCGGGCATGCGCGCGGCCAAGGGGTCGCCGTACATGGGCGGCATCCGGGCGATCTCGTTCTGGCGTCTGCCCGGACGGTTCCAGCCCGCGGACGTCAAGGCCCTCTCGGCGCACGTCGACTTCGCGCCGACCATCCTAGACCTCACTGGGACGACTGCTTCCGCGACCATGCAGGCGCAGATGGAAGGCCGGAGCCTCCTGCCGCTGCTGACCGCCAAGGTCGGGCAGGACGTCGCCTGGCCGGACCGCACGTTGTTCACGCATGTCGGCCGCTGGGGCAACATGCTCAAAGGCGTCGATCCGGAGGTCGGCAAGTATGCCCAGACCAGCGTGCGGACCGCCCGCTGGCATCTCGTCTCCGCCGCCCCGATCCCGCAACCCGGCCAGAAAGCGGGCGGCAAGAAAGGCAAGAGCCCCAAGTCTGTCGCCCCGGCTCCGCAGTCGCCGGCCGACATCAAGCAGGCCCAGGCCAACTGGCAGCTCTTCGATCTCAGCGTCGATTACGGCGAGACCACGGACGTCGCCGCCGAGCATCCCGAAGTCGTCAAGGACCTGATCGCCAAGCATGACGCCTGGTGGAAGGAATGCCGTCCGCTGATGGTCAACGAGAACGTCGCCGGCCCGGCCGAGAATCCCTTCAAGGTCCTCTACAGGGAGCAGATGAGGAAGTGAGCGAGGACTCGAGGGCCAGAGGGCCGGATGTCCCGTGAGCGTGATGACTTCGTTCGGCAAGGTGCGAGCCTCCGTTATAATCATTTGCCTGACTAGTGCTTCCGGACTATGCGTGCCTCATGAATAGAAGAAACATTTCCAGCGGTTCGGAGTTCGAGCGGCAGATCGGCTATAGCCGCGCGGTGGTCTGCGGTGACATGGCTTTCGTTTCCGGCACGACTGGCTTTGACTATGCCACCATGACGATTGCTGATTCCGCGGAGGCTCAGGCACGCCAGGCCTTGGATAACATCGAGGCCGCGCTCACGTCCGCCGGCTTCACCTTCGCCGACATCGTCAAGGTGACTTACATCCTCCCCGAGCCCGGTGATTTCGAATCTTGCTGGCCCGTCTTGCGTGAGAAATTCGGTCAGATCCGGCCAGCCGCGACCATGATCTCCGCGCGCTTGATGGATCGGCGCATGAAGATCGAGGTCGAAGCCGTCGCCGCAAGGAGGTCTGTGAGTAAGTGAACCTGGCTCAGGCAAGGAGCTTCTCGACCACTTCGCCGTGGATGTCGGTCAGGCGGAAGTCGCGGCCCTGGTAGCGGTAGGTCAGGCGCGTGTGCTCGACGCCCATCAGGTGCAGGATCGTCGCGTTGAGGTCGTGCACGTGGACGCCGTCCTTGACGATGTTGTAGCTGAAGTCGTCGGTCTCGCCGTA
>VHCL01000073.1 GCA_016871725.1 Verrucomicrobiota bacterium
CAGCCGCGAGCTGTTCCTTGCGCTCGTCCAGAAGGTCCGCACGGTAGACCAGAAGCTCGTCCAGCAGTATCGCGACGCCCGCGACTACGAAGCGCTCGAGCTCTATATCCTCAAGCACATCATGGGACTGAAGTAAGTCCCGACCTCCCTCCCCCTCATGAAGCAGTATCGCCTCAACCGCCTCTTCAACGCCTCGTCCAAGCGCTGCTTCGACGTCGCCGTCGACCACGGCTTCTTCAACCAGCCCGGCTTCCTGCAGGGCATCGAAGACATGCGCCAGGTCGTCGCCACGCTCGTCGACGCCGGCCCCGACGCCATCCAGCTGACGGTCGGCCAGGCCCGCCACCTGCAGTCCATCCCGGGCAAGCAGAAGCCGGCCCTCGTCCTGCGCACGGACACGGCCAACGTCTACGGCAAGGAACTCCCGGCCACGGCGTTCAGCCTGATGATCGAGGAGACCATGCTGCAGGCCGTCCGCCTCGACGCCGCCTGCGTCTGCGTGAACCTCTTCCAGATCCCCGGCGCGCCCGACGTGACCGCGCAGTGCGTCGAGAACATCCTCAAGCTGAAGCCGCAGGCCGATTATTACGGCATGCCGATGATGGTCGAACCGCTCGTCTTCCAGCCCAACGCCGTCGCCGGCGGCTACATGGTCGATGGCGACCTCACCAAGATCCTCCATCTGGTCCGCCAGGCGGTCGAACTCGGCGCCGACGTGATCAAGGCCGACCCGACCGACGACGTCTCGCAGTATCATAAGGTCATCGAGACCGCTTCGGGCATCCCGGTCCTCGTCCGCGGCGGTGGCCGCGTCAGCGACAAGGAAATCCTCGTCCGCACCGAAGGCCTGCTCAAGCAGGGCGCCTCGGGCATCGTCTACGGCCGCAACGTCATCCAGCACCCGAACCCGCGCGGCATCACGCAGGCGCTCATGGCCATGGTGCACCGCAACGCGTCGGTCGACGAAGCCCTGAAGCTCATCTGAGCCCGTGCCCTCCCCCGACCCAGCCGTCCTCGCCCGCCTGCGTGCCATCGTGGGCGAAGCACATGTGCTGACGTCCCCGGAGGACACGATACCCTATGGCTTCGACGGCACGGCCGCCCTCAAGGGTCCGGCCGGGGTCGTCGTCTTACCCGGCTCGACCGCCGAAGTCTCCGCGGTCGTCAGACTCGCCTGCGAGCTGAACGTCCCGATTGTCACCCGCGGCTCCGGAACGGGACTCAGCGGGGGCAGCGTGCCCTCGGAAGGCTGCCTCGTCCTGTGCCTGACACGTCTGGACAAGGTCATCTCGGTCGACGCCGCCAATCTGACCGTCCGCGCCCAGTGCGGCGCCATCACGGCCGCCATCGACGCCGCGGCGAATAAGCACGGCCTGTTCTATCCGCCCGACCCGGGTTCGATGAAGATCAGCACCATCGGCGGCAACGTGGCGGAGAATTCCGGCGGCCTGCGCGGCCTTAAATATGGCGTCACCCGCGATTACGTCATGGGACTCGAGGTCGTGCTGCCCGACGGACGCATCGCCCATTTCGGCAACGCCTGCGTCAAGGATGTCGCCGGGTATTCGATGAAGGACCTCTTCATCGGCTCCGAAGGCACGCTCGGCATCATCACCGAAGTCCTGCTCAAGGTCGTCCCCCGCCCCGCCGCCCGTCGCACGATGCTCGCGAGTTACGACCGCATGGAGGACGCCGCGCAGACGGTGTCCGACATCATCGCGGCCAAGATCATCCCCTGCACCCTGGAATTCCTCGATCGCATGACCATCGGCTGCGTCGAGGACTACGCCAAGATCGGCCTGCCCCGCGACTGCGCGGCGCTCCTGCTCATGGAGACGGACGGACATCCGTCCGCCGTCGCCGACGAGGCCGAACAGATGCTGGCCCTCGCCCGCGCCCGCGGCGCCCGGGACGTACGCGTGGCCCGCGACGAAGCCGAAGCCCTGCGGCTCGCCTCCGCCCGTCGCTCCGCCTTCTCCGCCCTCGCCCGCGTCCGCCCGACCACGATCCTCGAGGACGTCACCGTCCCGCGCGACAAGCTCGCCGAGATGGTCAGCTTCGTCGCCGAGGTCGCGAAGAAGCACCGGCTCCTCGTCGGCACGTTCGGCCACATGGGCGACGGCAACCTGCACCCGACCTTCCTGACCGACGAGCGCAACACGGACGAGATGGCCCGCGTCCACGAAGCCCTCGAGGAGATCGTGACCAAGACGCTCGCCCTCGGCGGGACGATCACCGGCGAACACGGGGTCGGCCTCGCCAAGAAAGCCTGGCTCCGCCGCCAGGTCGGCGAACACAGCCACGACCTCATGCGCGAGATCAAGCGGGCGTGGGACCCGCGGAACCTGCTCAACCCCGGCAAGATCTTCGACTGAGGGATGAAGCCTTCGCTCCAGCTCCTCGATTACTCGATCCTCCAGCAGTGCATGCACTGCGGGATGTGCCTCCCGGCCTGCCCGACCTATGACGCGACCAAGAAGGAACGTCACAGCCCCCGAGGGCGAATCTCGCTCATGCGCGCGGTGGCCGACGATGAACTGAAGATTTCGCCCGCCTTCGCGGACGAGATGAGCTACTGCCTCGGCTGCCTGGCCTGCCAGACCGCCTGCCCCGCCGGCGTCGATTACTCGAACCTCCTCGAGACCGCCCGAGCCGAAGTCCAGTCCGCAGGACTAAACCAGACCTTCACCAGCCGCTTCTGGCGCGCCGTCACCATCCGCGGCCTGTTCATGCGCCCGCGCCTGCTGCGTTTCGCCGGCCGCCTCCTCTGGCTTTACCAGCGCCTCGGCCTGCAGACCGCCTTCCGGATGATCGGCCTGACGAAGCTTCTGCCCAAGGATCTCCGTCGCCTGGAGCCGCAATGTCCGACCATCGCGACGAAGTTCTCGCCGCAGCTCATCCGTCCGGTCGAATCCCCGGCCAAGAAGCAGCACCGCGTGGCCCTGCTCACGGGCTGCGTCCAGGATCTCGTCTTCGCCGACATCAACCGCGACACCGCCGACGTTCTTCTGGCCAACGGTTGCGAGGTCCACACGCCGCCGGTCCAGCCCTGCTGCGGCTCGCTGCATGCGCACAACGGCGAGGCCGACGCGGCCAAGACCTTGGCCAAGCGGATGATCGACCTCTTCCCGCCGTCGCAGTTCGACGCCATCATCACCAACGCCGGCGGCTGCGGTAACCACCTTCGTCATTATGGCTCGCTGCTCGCCGAAGACCCTGTCTACGCGCCGCTGGCCAAGCTCTGGGATGCCAAGCTCCGCGACATCCATGAATGGATGATGGAACACGGCTGCCGCGCCCCGCAGGCGGGCCTGGGCGACCTGACCGTCACCTACCATGATTCCTGTCACCTGACGCACGGCCAGAAGGTCACCCAGCAGCCGCGCGACCTCCTGAAGCTCATCCCCGGACTCAGGCTGGTCGAGCTCCCCGAGGCCAATTGGTGCTGCGGCAGCGCCGGCATCTACAACATCACCCAGCCTGAGCAGTCCGAGCAGCTCTTGGTGCGCAAAATCGGGCACGTCCTCGGCACCGGCGCCACGGTCCTCGCCACCGCCAACCCCGGGTGCCACCTGCAGATCGCCCGCGGCCTCCGCCAAGCCGGCTCCGCCGTCACCCTCCTCCAACCCGTGACCTTGCTGGCGCGGGCGTATCGGAAGGAAAAGATGACTGAGTCGATGACTGCGTAGAGTGCTGAATCGATCACAGATACCCATTCCGCCCTCTGCCATCTGTCATCTGTCATCTTTACTACCCCAACCCCTACCCCTACCCCTTTTCAAATGACCTCAGTCAACATCGGCATCATCGGCGGCGGCCTCATGGGTCGCGAAATGGCCAGCGCTTTCGCCCGCTGGTGCGCGCTCACCGACGTCTCGGTCCGCCCGGTCCTCACGGCCGTGGCCGACCTCAATCCCGCCACGCTGTCGTGGTTCGACTGCATCCCGTCCTGCGCGCAGAAGACCACCGACTACAAGGCCCTGCTCGCCAACCCCGACGTCGACGTGGTCTACGTGGCCGTCCCGCACAACCTGCATGAGAAGCTCTACTGCGACGTCCTCGCCGCCGGCAAAGACCTCTTCGCCGAAAAGCCCTTCGGCATCGACCTCGCCTCCGCCCGCCGCATCCACGCCGCCGCCCAGGCCAGCGGACGCTTCGTGCGCTGCAGTTCCGAGATGCCCTTCTTCCCCGGCGCCCAGCGCGCCTTCGAGCTCGCGAAGTCCGGCTCGATCGGCCGCGTCCTCGAGGTCGTCTCCGGTTTCCACCACAGCAGCGACCTCGACCCCACCAAGGCCGCCAACTGGAAGCGCATGAACGCCCTCTGCGGCGAAGGCGGCGCCCTGAACGACCTCGGCATGCACGCCTGCCACATCCCGCTCCGCCTCGGCTGGAAACCCTCCCGCGTCTTCGCCCAGCTCCAGAAGGGCTACCCGCAGCGCCCCGACGGCAAGGGCGGCGTCGCGACCTGCGACACCTGGGACAACGCGCTCCTCAATACCTGGATCAAGGTCGGCGGCCACGACGTCCCCATGCGCCTCGAGATGAAGCGTCTCATGCCCGGCGCCACCAACACCTGGTATATCGAGATCCTCGGCACCGACGGGGGCGTCCGCTACAGCACCGCCGACACCAAGGCCCTCTGGCTCTTCGAGCGCGGCAAGGAACAGTTCTGGAAGCGCACCGACCTCGGTTTCGGCACGCCCTTCAAGACCGTCACCGGCGGCATCTTCGAACCCGGCTTCGCCGACGTCATCCAGCAGATGTGGGCCGCCTACCTGATGGAAAGAGCCGGCCTGCTCAACGGCCGCTTCGGCTGCGCCACGCCCGACGAAGCCGTGGCCACCCACGAGATCTTCGCCGCCGCCCTGCGGTCGCAGGCTGAAGGCACCGTCGTCTCGCTCTGAACGCCCATGCCTAAGACACCCCGCCAAGGCATCCTCGCCGCCGGCAATTTCATCGTCGACTACGTCAAGGTCATCGACGGCTATCCGGCCCAGGACATGCTCGCGAGCATCCTGAGCGAGTCGCGCTCCAACGGCGGCGGCCCTTACAACGTCCTCAAGGACCTCGCGGCCATGAAGGCCGAGTTCCCCCTCGCGGCCTGCGGGCTCGTCGGCGATGACGCCAACGGACAGTGGATCAAGCGCGACTGCCAGAACCACCGGATCGACGTATCGATGCTCCATCTGAGCAAAGAACACCCGACCTCCTACACCGACGCCATGACCGTGCAGTCCACCGGACGCCGCACCTTCTTCCATTGCCGCGGCGCCAACGCCCACTTCGACCTCAAGCACTGCGGCTTCGGCAAGACCAACGCGCGCATCCTGCACCTCGGCTACCTGATGCTGCTCGACCGGATGGACACCTTCGAGAATGGCCAGACCATCGCGGCCAAGCTGCTCTTCAACGCCCGCTCCGCCGGTCTGGAGACCTCGGTCGACATGGTCAGCGCTTCGCACCCGCAGTTCCGCGAGATCGCCCTCAGCGCCCTGCCCCTCACCGACCACCTCGTCATCAATGAGATCGAGGCCGGGCTCGTCGTCGGCGAAGTCATCGACCCCAAGAACGCCGGCTGGCTGGTCCGCACCGCCGAACAGCTTCTCTCCCTCGGCGTGAAGAAGACCGTCACGATCCACACCGAGCATGGCGCCGTCTGCGCGACCGCCGAAGGCCTCCGCCTCAAGCAGGCCTCGCTCAAGCTCCCGGCCGGCTACAGCAAGGGCGCGACCGGCGCGGGCGATGCTTTCGCCGCCGGCATGCTCTATGGCCTGCACGAGGGCCTCGAGATGCCGGAACGCCTCAAGCTCGCCGTCTGCTGCGCCGCCGCCTGCCTCGCCGACCCCACGCCCTCCAAAGGCCTGCGTCCGGTGAAAGACTGCCTCGCCCTGGCCGAGCAGTTCGGTTTCGGGGAGTTCTGACGGCCGCAGCGCGGCCGCGAGGTGGTAGCGGTTGGCGGTTAGCGGTTAGGAAAACAAGGGATAACCATTCTCAGGTGACGGGTAAGGCACACCAGTTCGCCGCAGGGCGAACCTAGGTAGGGGCACGATTCATCGTGCACTCCGCAGCAGGAGGGCGCGGCGAAGCCACGCCCCTACCCTCGGCCGCCCTGCGGCGACCGGATTTTCCCAACCGCCAACCGCTAACCGCCAACACCTTCCTTTTAACGCGACGCCTTGCGTCGCGTTAAAAGACACCATTCGAGCGTAAAAAGACACCCGATTGGGTTTCCTTCCGCGAAGCCTTGGAGCATCCTTGGGCTCACCCCCGAGACGCGACCCCATGAGCACCAAGAAATACAACGTCGGCATCATCGGCTACGGCTGGGCCGCGACGGCCCACATCGACGCCATCAACGCGACCAGCCAGGCGCAGGTCACGGCGATCTACTCCTCCCGTCCGCTCGATTCCGCGGCGCTCAGCGCCAAGCACGGCGGCAAGATCAAGGCCTACCAGTCGGTCGAGGCGTTGCTCGCCGACCCGGACCTCCACGTCGTCGACATCACCAGCTACCCGAGCCAGCACTGCGCCCAGGCCGTCGCCGCCGCGAAGGCGAAGAAGCACATCATCCTCGAGAAGCCCATGGCCAACTCGATGGCCGAAGTCATGCGGATCTTCGAAGCCGCCGAGCAGAACGGCGTGAAGGGCTGCGTCTGCTTCGAATGCCGTTTCTCCAGCCAGATGGAGGCCACCAAGGCCGTCATCGACCAAGGCCTCCTCGGCGAGCTCCACTACGGCGAAGTCGACTACTACCACGGCATCGGCCCTTGGTATGGCCAGTATCGCTGGAATATCGGCAAGAAGGACGGTGGCAGCGCCCTGCTCACCGCCGGCTGCCACGCCTTGGACGCCCTCCTGATGTGCATGCCCGGCGAGGTCGACACGGTCACGAGCTTCAGCACGAAGTCGAAGAGCGAATACTTCACGCCCTACGAATACGACACCTCCGCCGTCACGATCCTGAAGTTCAAGAACGGCGCCGTCGGCAAGTGCGCCGCCATCGTCGACTGCCTCCAGCCCTACTACTTCCACACGCACCTCGTGGGCAGCCACGGCAGCGTCCTCGATAACAAGTTCCACTCCTCGAGGTTGAAGACCAACAAGGCGCAGTGGAGCGGACTCTCGATGAAGATGCTGGATTCCGGCGATGTCAGCGACCACCCCTACCAAGCCCAGTTCCAGGCCTTCTTCGACGCGCTCGACCGGGGCCAGGACATGCCGCTGACGAGCTTCCGCGACGCCCTCCGCACGTTCAAGGTGATCTTCGCCGCCGACCAGAGCGCGGCCAACGGCGGCCAGCCGGTCAAGGTCGTCTGAGCCGATGCCGTCCTGCCTCGCCATCTTCGCGCACCCCGACGACGTCGAATACTTCGCCGCCGGGACGATGCTCCAGCTGGCGAAGCGCGGCTGGGAGCTCCACTACTTCGACCTCTGCGCCGGCAACGGAGGTTCGGTCCAGATGGA
>VHCL01000074.1 GCA_016871725.1 Verrucomicrobiota bacterium
CGAGTCCGCCGAACGCCTCCGCAAAGGCTACTACCATCGCTGGGTGCTGGCCCCGACCCGCATCGACCCGGACACCAAGATGCCCAAGTATGCCGACCCCGAAGGCGTGACCCAGCTCTACGAGCCCTACGAGGGCAAAGGACCCGACCAGTTCGAGGCCATCCGCCAGTACATCAAGTCGGTGAAGTAGGCGGCAAAAAGGGGCAGGGGTAGGGATAGGGGTAGGGGCAGGTAATCAAAAGATTATCCTAAAATACTGATAAATAGGTTCTTAGGTAAACATTCCTACCCCTGCCCCTGCCCCTACCCCTACCCCTTTGTCTCGGGTTCTGGCTACCGATATTCGGCTAGGCGATGCCTAGGAACAAACTCGACTCAGTCGGCATCTCCTTATGCTCCGTCTCACCCCCAAGTCCATCTATGTCCCAACTACATCGTCGTACGTTCATCAAGAACTCCGCCCTGGCCGCCGCCGTGGCCGGACTCAGCGCCCAGACCTACGCCCAGTCCGCGGGCGCCAACGGTGACCTCCGCGTCGCCGTCGTCGGCTTCCGCAGCCGCGGCCTGGAACACATCAAGGAGCTCAAGAAGATCAAGGGCGTCCGTATCGTCGCCCTGTGCGACGTCGACTCGAAGGTCGTCGCCAAGGGCCTGAAGGACAACCCCGGCGCCAAGGGCTACACCGACATGCGAAAGATGCTCGAAGACAAGGACATCGACGCCGTCTCCATCGCCTCCCCGAACCACCAGCACTCCATCCAGGGCATCTGGTCGCTGCAGGCCGGCAAGCACCTCTACGTCGAGAAGCCGCTTTCGCATAACATCTTCGAAGGCCAGCAGCTCGTCGCCGCCTCGAACCACTTCTCCAAGCTCGTCGTCCAGGCCGGCACCCAGAGCCGCTCCGGCGTCGGTATCCGCGCCGCCATCAAGGACGTGCACGCCGGCAAGTACGGCAAGGTGAAGCTCGCCCGCGCCATCTGCTACAAGCGCCGCAAGTCCATCGGTCCGGCCCAGAAGAACACCATCCCGTCCGAGATCGACTACGACCTCTGGCACGGCCCGGCCGACATCCAGGAATCCGTCCGCGGCAACGAATCCGACAAAGTCCAGCACGCGTCCAACCAAGGCCCGGTGCACTATGATTGGCACTGGTTCTGGAACTACGGCGGCGGCGACCTCTGCAACCAGGCGATCCACGAGATCGACATCGCCCGCTGGTTCCTGAACACCCACGAAGTCTCCGCCGAGACCGTCGCCGTCGGGGGCCGCTTCGGCTACGTCGACTGCGCCGAGACCCCGAACACCTTCATCTCGATCCATAACTACGCCGACGCCCCGCTCATCACCGAAGTCTACGGCCTCACCTCCGACGGCCAGATCAACGGCCCGATGAACAAGTTCGGCAAGTTCTCCGAACTCAACAAGGGCCAGAAGTCGGCCAAGTCCCCCGAGATCGGCATCATCGTCGAGTGCGAGAACGCCACCATCGTCGTCCCGGACTACAACTCCGCCCAGGTCTACGACAAGGACGGCAAGTTCGTGAAGACCTACGGCAAGACCGTCGACGCGGTCGACCTCACCGGCGGCGCCTCCGGCCACCACGCCAACTGGGTCGCCGGCATCCGTAAGGGTTCCAACGAAGGCATCCACGCCCCGGTCCGCGAGTGCCACCTGTCCACCGCCCTCGTCCACTCCGCCAACATCTCCTTCCGCCTCGGTGCGAAGAAGAGCGCCGGCGAGATCAAGGAAGCCATCAAGGCCAGCTCCGGCCTCGCCGAAGCCTTCGGTCGCATGGCCGAGCACCTCGGCCGCAACGGCGTGAACCTAGACGAATCCAAGGCCACCCTCGGCGTCCCGCTCACGCAGGACACCAAGACCGAACTGTTCACCGGCGCCAACGCCGACGCCGCCAACCGCGACCTCGTCGCCAAGCGCGCCGGCCGCAAGGGCTTCGAGATCCCGACCACGTTCTAAGTTCCTCCGACGAAGCGGAGCGGTCGACCGGCCGCTCCGCTTTTTCATCTCTAAACCAAATCAACCACACCATGAAAAAGACCCCGCAACTCCTGAGCCTCGCGGCCGCCGCCCTCCTCCTCGTGGGCTGCGCCAACGACGCCCAGGCCCCCAAGGCCGCCGCCGGCGCGCCCAAGGCCAACCCGAACAAAGTCGAGATCTTCAACGGCAAGGACCTCACGGGCTTCAAGAAGCTCGGCGGCGACGCCAGCTACGCCGTGAACGCCGAAGGCGCCCTCGTCGGCACCTCGACCCTCAACACCCCGAACACCTTCCTCGCCACCGAGAAGGACTACGCGAACTTCGTCCTGGAGTATGACTTCAAGAACGACCCGCGCCTGAACTCGGGCGTGCAGTTCCGCAGCCACGCCGAAGCCAAGGAAGTCCCCTACAAGGGCGCCGACGGCAAGCCCGCCAAGGTCCCGGCCGGCCGCGTCCACGGCTACCAGGCCGAGATCGACACCGATCCGAAGAACGTGAAGAAGCCGGACACCGAGGCCCGCATGTGGTCCGCCGGCCTCTACGAAGAAGGCCGTCGCGGCTGGATCTTCCCCGGCTTCGGCGGCGGCGACGCCCTCGCCTTCTCCAAGCAGGGCCGCGAGATCTCCAAGGTCGGCGAATGGAACCACGTGAAGGTGGAAGCCAACGGCAACCGCATCCGCACCTGGCTCAACGGCGTGCCGCGCGTCGACGTCCGTGACGACGGCTACCGCACCGGCTTCATCGCCTTCCAGGTCCACGGCATCGGCAAGGACGCCGCCAAGGCCGGCACCACCGTCCAGTGGCGCAACATCTCCCTCACGAAGATCCCGGACAACAGCCTGACCGAATCCGAGAAGGCCGACGGCTGGAAGCTCCTCTTCGACGGCCGCTCCAGCAAGGGCTGGCGCTCCGCCAAGGGCCCGGACTTCCCGAAGGCCGGCTGGTCCGTCGAGAAGGGCACCCTCCGCACCGCCAAGGGCGACGGCAAGGAATCCGCCAACGCCGGCGACATCATCACCATCGAACGCTTCAAGGAGTTCGAAGTCTCCGTCGACTTCAAGCTCACCAAGGGCGCCAACAGCGGCCTGAAGTACTTCGTCCAGCCGAACCTCAACCAGGGCGCCGGCTCGGCCTTCGGCCTGGAGTTCCAGATGCTCGACGACGCCGTCCACCCGGACGCCAAGCTCGGCCGCGACGGCAACCGTACGGTCTCCTCGCTCTACGACCTGAAGACGGCCTCCAAGGACAAGCGCGCCAACCGCATCGGCGACTGGAACAACGCCTACGTGGTCGCCAAGGGTACCAAGGTCGAACACTGGCTCAACGGCCGCCTCGTCGTCTCCTATGACCGCGGCACCGAAGAGTTCCGCGCCCTCGTCGCCAAGTCGAAGTATGCCGACCCCAAGTATGGCAAGAACTTCGGCGAGTGGGCCGACGGCCACATCCTCCTGCAGGAACACGGCGACGAAGTCTGGTTCCGCAACGTGAAGCTCCGTGACCTCGCCCCGAAGCCGGCCGCCAAGCCCGCCGCCAAGGGCGGCAAGAAGGCCCCGGCCAAACAGGCCGAGCCCGCCAAGAAGTAAGCCCTCCCCGAGGCGCTGACCAAGGCCGGACGACGCGAGTCGCCCGGCCTTTTTCTTTGCCCGGGTGGCTGAGGCATTGCATGCGGGTCCGCCGCGGCTAGAACAGCCTCACCCCGAGCCATGCGCCCCACCCTGCTCCTCGCCGCCCTCTGCGCGACCCTCGTCGGCCACGCCGCCGAACCGACGCGCCCGAACATCCTCTTCGTCATCGCCGATGACTGGGGCAACGGGCACGCCGGCGCCTACGGTTGCTCTTGGGTGAAGACGCCGAACTTCGACCGCCTCGCCAAGGAAGGCCTGCTCTTCCTCAACGCCTACACGCCGACCGCGAAGTGCGCTCCGTCGCGCTCAAGCATCATGACCGGACGTCACCCGTGGCTCCTCGGCGCCGCGGCCAACCATACGCCCAGTTTCCCGCCGGAGATCGGCATCCTGCCCGACGCCCTCGACAAGGCAGGCTACTTCTACGCCTCAACCGGCAAAGTCTGGGGTCCGGGCCAATCGCTCAAGGCCGATGGCTCACCCCGCCCGATGACGGGCAAGGTCTTCGCCCGCCGCAAAGCCGCCCCGCCCGCCAAGGCCATGGCGAACAATGACTACGCGGCCAATTTCGCCGACTTCCTCAAGGAGACCTCCGCCGACAAGCCGTGGTTCTTCTGGCTCGGTTTCCAGGAACCGCATCGCGCCTACGAAGAAGGCAGCTACGCGCGCTTCGGCAAACAGCCTGCTGACGTGGACCGCGTGCCGAAATACTGGCCCGATAACGCGACGGTCCGCGGCGACATGCTCGACTACGCGGTAGAGGTCGAACACCTTGACGCCCAGCTCGGCAAAGTCCTCGCGCAGCTGGAAGCCCGCGGCGAACTGGACCGTACGCTGATCATCGTGACGTCCGACAACGGCATGCCCTTCCCCCGCGTGAAGGGATCGGCCTACGAGAACGCCAACCACCTGCCCTTCGCGGTCCGCTGGCCCGCCGGCATCGCGCGATCCGGCCGCAAGGTCGCCGACTACGTCGGTTTCGCGGACCTTGCGCCGACCTTCCTCGAGGCCACCGGCCTGGCCTGGGATAAGTCCGGCCTGCTCCCGACGTCGGGCCGCAGCCTCTTCGATGTGTTCAAGTCCGATGGCACCCAGCCCCTGCCGGGCCGCGACTTCACGTTGATCGGCCGCGAGCGCAACGACCTCGGACGCCCTCATGACGAAGGCTACCCAGTGCGCGGTATCGCCAAGGCCGGCCTGCTCTACCTCGAGAACGCCGAGCCGTCCCGCTGGCCGGCCTGCAATCCGGAGACCGGCTACCTCGATACCGACGCGAGTCCGACGAAGAGCTTCATCCTCCAAGCGCGCCGCGCCGCCGGGACCGACCCCTTCTGGGAACTCTGCTTCGGCCTGCGCCCCGGACGCGAACTCTACGACCTCAAGGCCGATCCTGACTGCGTACAGAACCTCGCCGCCACGGGGAATGCCGACGTCGAGAAACTCCGCACCCAGATGTGGGCTGAGCTCAAGCAGCAAGGCGACCTCCGCGCCCTCGGACGCGGTGCCGAATACGACGCCTTCCCCCATCCCGACACCCGCCGCCGCGGCTTCTACGAACGCTACCTCAAGGGTGAGCCCGTCGACGCCAACTGGGTCAGCAAATCCGACTTCGAACCCACCCCGATCAAGCCCGCCCGCTGATCCATGCGCCTGCTCGCCCTGCTGCTTCTCCCCCTGACCGGGTTGGCCCAAGCCAAGCCTAATGTCCTGCTCATCATGGCAGATGACCTGAGGGACTTCGGCGGAGCGTTCACGAAGGAGGCCGTGAAGACCCCGAATCTCGACCGTCTGCGTTCCCGCGGAACGACCTTCGAGCGGGCTTACGTACAGTATCCCGTCTGCAACCCGAGCCGCAGCAGCATGCTGACCGGCTTACGAGCGGAACAGACGGGCATCGTGGGCAATGACATCCCCCTGAGACAGAAGCTGCCGGACATCGTCACGCTTCCTCAACTCTGCAAGGAAGCCGGCTGGCAGGCGCACGCCTTCGGTAAGATCTACCACCTCGGCGGAGGCAAAGACCGGGCGGCAAGACAGCGCTGGATGGACGCCAATCGCTCCTGGCAAACGGCACAGGACTTTGAGACGACCAAGGTCGGCCGCAAGATGCTCTCCGGCCGGGACGTGACCAGCGGAGCCTTGAAATGGTGCGTATGGGGGGCCGCCGATGGCACCGATGACGATCAGCCGGATGGCCAGATTGCCGCCGCCACCGTCGCGATGATCGAACAACTCGGGGACAAGCCTTGGTTCATCGGCTGCGGCTTCATGAAGCCGCACGACCCTTTCATCGCGCCCAAGAAATACTTCGACCTCTATCCGGCCGACAGCTTGCAGCCGTGGCGCGACCCCGCCGACACCACTCCAGCACGCAAGGAGAGCGTCGGGTTCGGCGACTACGGCCTGGCCTTCGGAAAATTCACGACACGGGAGTGGCAGGAACTATTCCGCGCCTACTGTGCGGCGACCAGCTACATGGACGCGCAACTCGGCCGGGTCCTCGACGCGCTCGATAAAAACGGCCTCTGGGAAAAGACGGTCGTCGTCTTCGTCGGCGACCACGGCTACCACACGGGCGAGCGCCAGTGGTGGAATAAGAACACCCTCTTCGAGCGCAGCTGCCGTGCGCCGCTCATCATTGCGGCACCCGGGATGAAGGGCGGACAGACGACGCGCTCGCTGACCGAATTCATCGACATCTATCCCACGATCGCAGATCTCTGCGGCCTGAAGATGCCGCACGCCGCCGCCGGATCGAGCCTGCGCCCGATCCTGAACGACCCCGTCGCCCCCATCAAGGACGCCGCGTTCACCCTCGTCACGCGCGGCCCCAAGCTTCACGGCCAGAGCGTTCGCACCGCCCGCTGGCGCTTCACCCAGTGGAGCGACGGACAGACGGAACTTTACGACCACGACCAGGACCCCGAAGAGCTGCATAACGTGGCCGCCCAGCACGCCCCGGTGCTCCAAGACCTTGCCACCCGCCTCCGATCATTACCTAAACTGACGCCATGAGACTCATCTTCGGATACCTTTCCGCCCTGCTCTTCGCCGCGTCCGGCTTCGCCCTCTCGGCCCCGGAGCGTCCGAACATCCTCTTCTTCTTCGCCGACGACTGGGGCCGCTTCGCCCGCATCTACGCCGAGCACGGCGACCTGGCCGGCGCGAACGGACTGCTCCGCACCCCGAACCTCGACCGCCTCGCCAAGGATGGCGTGCTCTTCCGCAACGCGCATGTCAACGCGCCCTCCTGCACGCCCTGCCGTAGTTCGCTGCTCTCGGGCCAGCACTTCTGGCGCACCGGCCGCGGCGCCATCCTCCAAGGCGCGGTCTGGGACGAATCCATCCCGACCTATCCCCTGCTCCTCCGCGACGCCGGCTATCACCTCGGCAAGTCCTATAAGGTCTGGAGCCCGGGCTCGCCCGCCGACGCCCCTTACGGCGGCCAGAAGCACGCGTTCGAGAAGTCCGGCCGCGGCTTCAATAACTTCTCCGAAAACGCGACCGACCTCGTAGCGAAAGGCGCCACGGTCGAGGCCGCCCGGGCCAAGCTCCTCGAAGAGGTCCGCGGCAATTTCAAGGCGATGC
The DNA here is from genome assembly GCA_016871725.1 of Verrucomicrobiota bacterium. Taxonomy (GTDB): domain Bacteria; phylum Verrucomicrobiota; class Verrucomicrobiia; order Opitutales; family UBA953; genus UBA953. Next base: position 7,209 of record VHCL01000074.1, read on the forward strand.
TCGCGGCCAAGGCCGCCGGCCAGCCCTTCGCCTATTGGTTCGGGCCGACCAACACCCACCGCGCCTGGGTGCGCGGCAGCGGCCAGAAACTCTGGGGCCTCGATCCCGACGCCCTCAAGGGCAAGCTGCCGGCCTTCCTGCCGGACGTCCCGGTGGTGCGCGAAGACCTCGCCGACTACCTCGGCGAAGTCCAGGCCCTCGACGCCGCGATGGGCGTGCTGCTCG
>VHCL01000075.1 GCA_016871725.1 Verrucomicrobiota bacterium
AGGTCCATGCGGCCTACAAGGAAAAGCCCGACGTCTGGCCGGCCGACCCGATGAAAGGCGTCGAAACGCCTCCCCCCGCGGCCTGGCTCGATAAGAAGGGTAAGCCCATCGAATGGTACGCTGGGAAGCAATACGATGACGACGTGGCCAACGCGAAGAAGATCCTAGCGGAGTTCCCTAAGCACTGCCCTGGAGCGCAAGGCTATGAAGTAGCGGGGTTCTTCTTCTGGCAGGGCGAGAAAGACGGCGGCAACCCGGGCCACGCGGCCGCATACGAGGCCAACCTCGTGCGCTTCATCAAGCAGCTACGCAAGGATTTCGACGCCCCGCAGGCGAAGTTCGTCCTGGCGACGTTGGGAGAGGCCGTGAAGGGATCGGGCGGCAACGGCGGCCGCATCCTCGCGGCGCAGCTGGCCGTCGACGGAAATTCCGGCAAATACCCGGAATTCAGAGGCAACGTCGCGACGGTCTACGCGCACCCCCTCTCCAAGGGCGGCTCGGGCAACAGCCATTACAACGGCAACGCCGAGACCTACATGGCCGTGGGCGAGGCGATGGGGCAAGTCATGTCCGAACTGCTCCGAAAATGAGAAGCGTGCCCCATGCCCGACGGCGTTCTTTCCGCCCGTCGCTGCCCCTGCTCGCGCTGCTGGCTTTGACGACGGTGCTGACGGCCCAGACGCTCGTCGGCGACGGGCAGGCGGACGACACCGCGGCGCTCCAGAAACTCGTCGACGCCGGCGGCAGCGTGTCACTCCCCAAAGGGCGTTATCGCCTGACGAAGACGGTCACGGTCGACCTCACGAAGCTCGGCGCGGCCGCGCTCTCCGCCGACGGCACCGCGACCCTCATCATGGCGGGCCCCGGACCGGCCTTGAGGATCGTCGGCACGCACGGGGGCACCGCCGCCCCAAGGTCGTTCAAGCCCGAGACCTGGGCCCAGCGGACACCCGCCGTCCAAGGCCTCGAGATCCTCGGCGCCCACGCCGAGGCGGACGGCATCGAAGCCACGGGCACGATGCAGCTCACGCTGTCCCGGCTGACCATCCGCGAATGCCGCCACGGCATCCATCTGACCGAACGTAACCGCAACGTGGTCGTCGCCGACTGCCATCTCTATCGCAACCGGGGCGTCGGCCTGTTCCTGGACAAAGTGAACCTCCACCAGACCAACGTCACCGGCTGCCACATCAGCTACAATCTCGGCGGGGGCATCGTCGCCGTCGGCGGCGAAGTGCGTAACCTGCACGTCGGCACCTGCGACATCGAGGCGAACCACGACGAGAACGGGCCGCCTTCGGCCAACGTGCTCCTTGATTCGACCGGCGGCTCGATCGCCGAGGTCGCCATCACCGGCTGCACCCTCCAGCACACCCACAAGGCGCCCGGCTCGGCGAACATCCGCATCCTCGGGGCGGGCAACGACCCTTCCTTGCTCCGCCGCGAAGGCCGCGCGCATACCCGCGAGGGGCACGTGACCATCGTCGGCAACGTCTTCAGCGACGTGCAGGTGAACGTCGAGATCCGGCAGGCCCGCGGGGTCACCCTCTCGGCCAACACGTTCTGGGAAGGCTTCGCCCACGACCTGGTCGTGGAGGACAGCCAGAACGTCGTCATCACCGGCAACAACTTCGACCGCAACCCGCGCTACCTCGTCAACGGCAACGGCCTGGCCGAGAAGAACGGCGTCCGCCTGCGCCGCGTCGCCGACTCGGCCTTCTCGGGCAACGTGGTGGTCGGCGTCCACGGCCACGAGGCCGCGGTGGACGTCGAGGACGGCGCCCGCCTCCGGATCACCGACAACAGCATCCTGGATTGCGACGGCGCCGCCCTGCGCCTCACCCGGCTCAGCCGCAGCCTCGTGAGCGGCAACCTCCTGCGCGACGACCGGCCGGACGCCTGCCGCGCACTGGGCTCGCTCCTGGTCGTCCGCGAAGGCGAAGCCAACCGGATCGAAGCCGAACCGACGATCGCCCGGTAGGCTCAGGCGCCGCCGCGGCGGATCTCGGAGCCTTCGAAACGGATCGAGACGCGCCAGACCTTCTTGACGCGCGTGATCACCTTGCCGGTGCCGGCGACGATGGTCTCGGGGATCTCGATGCGGTGCTGGTCGACCACGGCGTGGAAGCCGCGCTCGGAGAAGATATCGATGAACATCGAGATCGCGAGCGGGTCGTCGAAGACCGGGGTCTCGATGTTGACGTGCGCCTGGCCGGAGATCGCGTGGGCGCGGATGATCGGCAGGAACTTGCCCTGGATCAGCTCGATGACCTGACGGAAGACCTCGGCGTTGCGTTCGGCGTAGTCGTCGAGGCGGCGGACTAGGTCCTGACGGGCGTGCTGGACGATCTGCGAGGCCAGCGGGATCGGCGAGATGAGGTCGTACGTCTCTTCCGACAGCTCGAGGGAGCTCTGGTACTGGAGCTCCTTGATGATGCGGGCCTGGACTTCCGGCAGCGAACCCTGCGCGTTGATGAAGTGATAGTGGAAGATGTCGCGCAGCGACTGCAGCGGCTCGTAGGTGCGCTCCTTGAAGACGCGGTAGCGGTTGCGGGCGGCCTCGGCGGTGAGGTCGGTCTTGCGGACCTCGGCGAGCGGGCCGCCTTCGCGGGCGGCCTTCTCGTTCTGGGCGAGCGCCTCCTGGCCGCGCTTCAGCTGACGGCGGACGGACTCGTTCTCGTCGACGAACAGGACGAGGATGTGGAAATGCGGCTTGGGGAAGCGCGGGCCGTGCGGGGTGCCGCGGAACTCCGTGCGCAGGTCGTTCAGCCTGGCGAAGAGGTGCTTGAGGCACTCCACCTGCACCATCGAGCGCGGGAAGCCGTCGACGATCGCGCCGCTCTCATATTCCGGCGAGAGCAGCTTGCGGAAGAGGATCTCCACGACCTCGCGGTCGCCGACGAGCATGCCGGCGTCGATCCGCTTCTTGGCCTCGGGGCTCGAGAGCAGGTCGCTGACGACGATGGGGTCGGCGGCGTAGTCGCGATACTGGAGGATGAACGCGGTGTTCGTGCCTTTGCCGGCGCCGGGGGCGCCGTTGAGCCAGAAGATCTCACGCGGGAAGGCCAGCTTCTCGCGGCCGAATTCCCGCTCCAGACTGGACCAGACCGAATCGAAGATGATCTGGCCATCCTTGACCTCGAGGTCGCTGATACCGCTCGGGGCGGGTCTGGGCTGAGCGTCGCTCATGAAGTGAAGGGTCTAGGAGTAAATCTCCCGACCTAACCTGCGAGGCAAAAACGCAGGGTAATCGCCTCATTTACCACCGATTAGTTCGCACCGCTCGTGGTCCGCACCGCGTCCGAGCCCGGTTTGACGGCCGGGAGACCCGGCTCGTCCGAGCGGTTCCGCCGGAACTGGTAGCGGTTGATGTCCTGCATCGAGAGCTGCTCGACCGTCTTCGGCGAAGGGTTGAGACGGCCCTGCCAGGCGGACTTCACGCCGGCGTAACGCTCATCCGAGACGACGCCCATGCGCTCCTCCCAAGCCTGGATCTCGGCCTTGGCGCCGTTGGCGGACGAAGTCGTGCGGGCCACCGACTTCACTTCGATGGTGTCCTTCGGACGGACCTCGGCGCCGAGGCCGTCGGTCAGCTCGACGTCGGCCTTCTTGCGGCCGAGCGTGTCATAGCGTCCGTGCCAGGTGTCGAGGGTGAGGAGGTTGTTGCGGTTGTAGACCTGCTCCTTGCCGATGGGCGCCGTGCCGGCTTCGTAACGTTGCTCGAGCAGGCCGCTCGCCTTGGAAGCGCGCTTCAGCGCGGCGTTCATGTCGACGGCGCCATCGACGCCCTTCCCCGTTCCTTGCCCCTGCACGGCGAACGGGACCGTCCGTCCGTCGGCCGTGCGGATAGTCTGATCGACGTTGGGAGCCGGCGCCGCAGGCGCGGTGGGAGCGGTCGTGACGGGGGCCGCGCCCGCAGCGGGCCGCGGCAGGGCGTTGGTGGTGCGGGCCTTGGCCGGCGTCCCGTCCAAGGGCTTGCCCTCGGCGTCGTAGCGGTAGACCTGCGTGCCTTCGAGCCCGCCCTCGGCGGTGATGACGACGCCGGCCTTCATGCCGCCGGGCGGACGCTGCGCCGCGGAGGCCGTCAGGACGGCCAAGGCGAACAGCAACGGAATGGAGACGCGGGGTCGCAAGGCCGACCATCTTGGGCGACCCTGCGACCGACCTCAACCCCATCTTAACGGGGAATCGGCAGGGATTTCGTCTTCCAGATCAGCTGGGCGTAGTCGCCGATCGAGCGGTCCGACGAGAACTTGGCGCAACGGGCGACGTTGCGGATGGCCATCGCGGCCCAGCGGCGACGGTCGAGGAAGGCCTGGGAGGCCTGCTCCTGCGCGGCGACGTAGCCGCGGAAGTCGGCCAGCACCAGGTAGGGGTCGCCGCCGGACGTCAGCGAATCGACCACCGGGGCGAGCGCGCCCGGCTGTTCCGGGGTGAACGTCTCGGAGCGGAGCCAGTCGAGGAGCGAGGCGAGTTCCGGGTCGGCGGCGAGCACCGCGTGCGGGTCGTAGCCGTCGGCCCACAGCTGCTGGACCTCCTCCACCTTGAGGCCGAAGATGAAGATGTTCTGGTCACCGACCTCCTCGGCGATCTCGACGTTGGCGCCGTCGAGGGTGCCGATGGTGACCGCGCCGTTGAGAGCGAGCTTCATGTTGCCCGTGCCGGAGGCCTCCTTGCCGGCCGTGGAGATCTGCTCCGAGAGGTCGGCGGCCGGGATGATGCGCTCGGCGAGCGAGACGCGGTAATCCGGCAGGAAGACGACCTTGAGCAGGCCGCGCACGCGCTCGTCGGCGTTGATGACGGCGGCCACGCGGTTGATGGCGTGGATGATGTGCTTGGCCAAGGCGTAGCCCGGGGCGGCCTTGGCGCCGAAGACGCAGACGCGCGGCGTGAACTTGCCATGAGGCTCGTTCAGGATGCGACGATACAGGTGCAGGATGTGCAGCAGGCTAAGGTGCTGGCGCTTGTACTCGTGCAGGCGCTTGATCTGGACGTCGAAGAGCGCGTCCGGCGAGACGTCGACGTCGACGAGCTCCTTGATGCGGGCGGCCAGGCGGACCTTGTTGGCGCGCTTGATCGCGAGGAAGCGTTCCTGGAAGGCCGGGCGGTCGGCGACGGCGTCGAGCTTGCGGAGGCGGACGAGGTCGGCCTCCCAGCCGGCGCCGGCGACCTCGTCGCAGAGGGCGCTGAGCCCGGGATTGCAGCCGCGGACCCAGCGACGGGGCGTAACGCCGTTGGTGACGTTGACGAACTTGCCCTTCCAGAGCTCGTCGAAGCCCGGGAACAGATGGGCGCGCAGGAGGCGGGTGTGCAGTTCGGCCACGCCGTTGACGTGGTGCGAGCCGACGACGGCGAGGTGCGCCATGCGCACGCGTTTCGGGAAGCCCTCCTGGATGATCGAGAGCTCCGTCTTGCGGGCGTCGTCGCCCGGCCAGCGGCGGTCGACCTCCTCGAGATGGCGGCGGTTGATCTCGTAGATGATCTCGAGGTGGCGCGGGAGGACCTTCTCGAAGAGCGGCACGGACCACGTCTCGAGCGCCTCGGGCAGCAAGGTGTGGTTGGTGTAGCTGAAGGTCCGGGTGCAGAGCGCCCAGGCTTCGTCCCAGCCCAGACGCTCGACGTCGACGAGCAGGCGCATGAGCTCGGCGACGGCGATCGCCGGATGGGTGTCGTTGAGCTGGATGGCGGCCTTGGCCGGCAGGCTGCTGAAATCCGGGTTGAGGCGGCGGTGACGGCGCAGGATGTCCTGCAGCGAGCACGAGACGAAGAAGATCTGCTGGACGAGGCGCAGCTCCTTGCCGCTCTCGGTGCTGTCGTTCGGGTAGAGCACCTTGGAGACGGTCTCGCTCGAGGTGCGGTCGCGGACGGCCTCGACGTAGCCGCCGCGGTCGAAGGCGCGGAAGTCGAACTCGGAAGCGGCCTTGGATTCCCAGAGACGCAGGAAGTTGACGCTGCTGCCCCCGAAGCCGGCGATCGGGATGTCCCAGGGCACGCCGAGGAGGTCGCGGGTCTCGACGAGTTCGGCGGAATGGTTGCCGCGGTCGTCGGTGCTGTGCCTGACGCGACCGTAGAGCGGCACGCTCACGCGGAAGTTCGGGCGGCGGATGAGCCAGGGATTGTTGTTCGCGAGCCAGTTGTCGGCGACCTCGACCTGGCGGCCCTGGACGAACGTCTGGCGGAACAGGCCGAACTCATAATGGATGCCGTAACCGATGGCCGGGATGTCCATCGTCGCGAGGGAATCGAGGAAGCAGGCCGCGAGGCGGCCGAGGCCGCCGTTGCCGAGGCCCATGTCGGCCTCTTCGTCGGCGATCGTCTCCAGGTCCTGGCCGAGCTCGGCCAGCGCCTGCGTGGCGACGTCGCGCAGCCGCAGGTTGACGAGGTTGTTCGTGAGCACGCGGCCCATGAGGTACTCGAGGGAGAGATAGTAGACGCGGCGGACGTTCTTGCTGGCGTGCTGCGACTGGGTGTCGATGTAGCGTTCCAGCATCTGGTCGCGGGCGGCCATGCACGTGGCCATCCACCAGTCGTTGCGGGTGGCGGTGACGCGGTCGCGGGCGAAGGTGCTCTTCAGATGATGCAGGACGGCGTCGCGGAAGGCGGCCACCGGCGAGGCGCCGGCGGCGGAGGCTTTGGCCTTGGCCGGCGACTTGGCCTTGGCCTTGGGCTTGACGGCCGGCGGGAGGGCCTTGACCAGCTTGACGGACTTCTTCGCGGGCTTCTTTTTCTTAGGCATGATCGTCACTTAGGACAATGCACCCTAAGCCACAAGCGAGCCAAAACCGCGTCAGCCCTGTGCCAGCTCCCGCAACTTGTGCAAATCCAGCTTGCCCGTGCCTAAAATCGGGATGCCCGGCACCTTCTTGAACACCTTGGGAATCCATAGATTGGCCAGGCCCTCCGCGGTCAGCGCCGCGCGGACCGCCTCGACGTCCACTTCCTCGGTGTGCAGCACGACGAGCTGCTCGCCCTTGAGCGGATCGGCCGTGCTCGCGACGGCGACCTTGAGTTCGACGGCTTCGGTGAGCCCCATCACCTTGCGCAAAGCTTCCTCCACGGTGCCGTGCGGGACCATCTCGCCGCCGATCTTGGAGAAACGCGAGAGCCGGCCGGCGAGATGCAGGAACCCCTCGTCGTCCAGCCGGGCCAGGTCGCCGGTGCGATACCAGCCGTCCGGGGTCATCGCCTTGTCGGTCTGCTCCGGATCGAGGTAACCCATGAAGACGTTCGCGCCGCGGATCTCGAGCAGGCCCACCTGCCCGCTCGGCAGCACCTCGCCGCTCGTGGGGTCGAGGAAACGCACGGCGACGCCGACGACGGGCCGACCGACGGAACCGCG
>VHCL01000076.1 GCA_016871725.1 Verrucomicrobiota bacterium
CGGGGGCGGCGGAGATGCCGGCGCGCTGGCAGGAAGGGCAGAGGCCCCAGTAGATCACTTCGGCTTCGTCGATCTTGAAGCCGTGGTCGTCATGCGCCTCGAGGCACGGGGCGCCGCCGACGGCGCAGCAGACGTCCTTGGTCTGACCGCAGGCTCGGCACACGAGGTGATGATGGTTGTCGCCGACGCGGTCTTCATAGCGCGCCGGGGAGTCGGCCGGCTGGATGCGCCGGATGATGCCTTTGTCCGTGAGGACGTTCAGGACGTTGTAGACCGACTGACGCGAGATCGCGCCGATCTCCTCGCGCGCATGCTCGGCGATGACGTCCGCGGTCGCATGCGGATGGTGCGAGACCGCGCGCAGCACCGCCAGGCGCTGCGCCGTGACGGGCAGCTGGTGCTGGCGAAGGGTGGCTTCCGGGTCTCGCATGTGGACCCAGAACAAAGTCCAGTTTTGGACTTTGTCAAAAACGAGGAGCTATTTAATTATCCCTTTAACAGATAACTACTTAGACGACTTAACGGGAGTCCATTCTACGGGTAAGTTCGCGGCCTTGAGCAGTTCGCGGACTTGGGCGTAAGGCACGGACTGCACGGAGAGTCCATCGCGGGCGGCGATGCCGGCGGCCATGGCGGCGGCTTGGCCGAGCTGCATGAACACCGGCTCCATGCGGATGGACCCGTGGGCGGCGTGCGTGGCGGAGAGGCAGACGGGCACGAGCAGGTTCGCGCACTCGGCGGCCTTGGGAATCAGGCTGCGGTAGGAAACGCCGTAGGGGCGCGGCGGCACGTTCCAGATCACGCCGTCGCGTTCGATCGTGCCACGAGCGGTCACGAAGTAGCGCACCGCGTGGGAGTCCAAGCCGAAGCTCGCGAGCGCGACCGGTTCCGGGGGCGTGCGGCGTCCCTTGCAATCCAGTTCCGTCATCACGTATTCCCCCGAGAGACGTCGGGCCTCGCGGATGTAGATCATCGGCGAGAAGCCCCCGTGCTCCCGGAATTCGTCGCGACAGAGGCCGTACGCGGAAGCCTGCTTACGGATCGCCTCCGGGACGCGCGGGTGGTTGGCCAGCGTCCAGAGGTGGCCGCGGATGTAGAGTTCGTGGGCGGCTTCGATCTCCCGGCGCCGGGCGTAACTCGCCTCCGGATAGTCCCAGTTCGCGCCGACGTAATCCGTGCCGACCGCGTGCATCGAGTTCCAGTCGGTCTTGCCGTTGGGAAGCTTGTGCAGGAGCGACGGGAAGCGGAGGTCGCCGGCCTCGAAGTTGCGCAGCAGCATCTCGTGGTCGAGCTCGCGGTAGCCGGCCGGCTTGGCGAAAGGGATCCGGTTCGCCGGATCGGTCGTCACGCAGAGACGATAGTTGAAAGCCTGGATACGATGATCGCCTTCTCCGATGCGCGGATCTTCGGCGAACACGAAGGGCAGGAGGCCGCTGGTCTTGTCGCCCGGGCGGACATACGGATCGACGTCCTTGATGAAGTGGTCTTTGTCGCGCTGGGTGTAGTGTTTGCGGGGCTTGTCGTCGCCACGCTGCGCGCCGTTAAGGGTCTCGCCGTGGAGGCGGTTGGGTTCGCGCCCTACGGAGTAGCTCACGCCGGCCGCGGCCATCAGGTCGCCGACATAGGAAGCGTCGATGAAGACCTTCGCGGCGAAGACCTTGCCGGACAGCGTACGGAAGGAGGTGATCCGGTCGCCTTGCTTGGTCACGCCGCCCGGACCACGGTCCAACTGTTCGTCCATCCGGACTTCCAGGCCGCTTTCCTTGACCAAGCCGTCGACCGCCGCCTGGGCCACGTGCGGTTCGAAGTAATCCACGTAGGTCTTGCCGTAGTGTCGGCCGATGCGGCCGTAGATCTCGCGGGCCACGCCGCCCACCGCTTCGCGGTGGAAGATATCGCTGGCGGAGAGCCCGCTGCAGGTCATGCCCCCGAGGAACTTGGTCGTGTTGACCAGCGCCACGCTCGAGCCTTGGCGCTTGGCTTGGAGGGCGGCGACCACGGCGGCCGCGGAATCCCCGTAGACGACGATGTCGTAGGTCTTGGCGACGGGGGCTTCGGTCGCGCAACCGGCGAGGAACAGCGCGGTCAGGCCGGCGAGGAGGGCGCGGAGCATGGCCTCAGTGCATCTCCACCGCGCAGGAGCCCAGTCCGCCCCGGAAGTAGTTGAACTGCACGTTCGGGTGGTCGGCGAGCAGGGACATCGGGACGGCGGCGTCCGCGAGCCGCTTCGAGATCATCAGGGCGGTCAGGCGCTGGCCCAGCGGGTTGTCATGGGCGCCGGCGTGCCAGATCGAGACCTTGTCGGCCAGCCAAGTCTCCTGCGGGCCGACGGTGATGGCCATCTTCGGGACCATCGTGATGTTGCCGCCGCCGGAAGTGCGGGCGTTCTGGCTGAGGGTGACGGGATGAAGCTCGACGATGCGGGTGCCGAGCTTCCGATATTCGGCGGGAGTGGGCGGGGCGTCCTTGTATTTGCCCGTACGCTTCAGCGGATCGTTGAAGGCCCAGTGCTTGATGTCGCCCTGGCCGCCTTGCATCACCGCGCAGCGGACGCCGGCGTGCCACGTCTGCACGTACTCGGCCACCTTGGCCTTGGGGAAGTGCAGGTTGGCTTCGGGCATCGCCAGCTTCTTCTGGATGCGATCGAAGCAGAGTTCGCGGTCGGCGCGTTCGAAAGAAAGCGCGTGCGTCACCGGCACTTCCTTCTTCGTCCGGTCGTCATACCATTCGTCCATGCCCCAGAAGTGCGCGTGCTTCAGGCTGAGGCCGAGTTCGTTGACCAGGCGGGCGACGAGCGGGAGCTGTTCGGTGGGGCCGATCGGTCCGCAGATGCCCACGGGATTATCGGCCGTGGCCTGTTTCCAGGCGGCGACATACTCCAAGGCCTCGGCGAGGTAGAAATCCTCGAGGGTGTCATACATCACCACCTTGAAACCGGGGCGCGAGAGTTGGCGGAGGTCCTTCTCCGTCAGACGCGCGGCGTCATTGATCAGCTCGGAGTCGAGCGTGGTGTAATCCCACCAGTCGGGGGCGATGTGGCTGAGTTTGCGGGGCATTGTATCCGGGGGATAGAGTATGGAGTATCGAGTATCGGGGAGAATCAGACGGACGGGGGGCCGGCGGGCTTTTCGCGGAAGAGGGCGAGGAAGATCGGGATGAGCGCGGCGCTCATGAGGGCCGGTACGAGCCAGATGGACTTCCAATCATGGACGCCTTGGGCGTTCGTGTAGTTCTGCGCGACGACGCCGGAGAGCCAGGAGCCGACGAACATGCCGGCGCCGAGGGTGAAGACGGCATGCAGGCCTTGCGCGGAGGCGCGGAGGCTGTCGCCGGCGGCCTTGTCGACATACATGCGGCCCATGACGAAGATGAAGTCGTAGCACATGCCATGCAGAAGGATGCCGCCGAGGACCATCCACGTCGCGGTGGGCTGCTCGTGGAAATAGGCGAAGAGGGCGAAGCGGGCGGCCCAGGCGGCCATGCCGAGGATCATGATGCGCTTGGCGCCGAGGATCGGCAGCAGGATCGGGAGCAGGAGCAGGAAGCCGACTTCGGAGACCTGGCCGAGGGTCATCTTGGAGGCGTAGTCGGCGACGTTCATCTCGCTGAGGAAGGCGCCGGTCCAGGTGAAGTAGAAGCTGAGCGGGACGCAGATGAGGAAGGAGCAGACCATGAAGACCGCGAAGGAGCGGTCCTTGAAGAGCTTGAGCGCATCGAGGCCGAGGAGTTTGCCGGCCGAGACGGGGCCGGCGTCGCCCTTGGGCGGGGTGTTCGGGAGCGTGAAAGAGTAGAGCGCGATCGCGACGGCGACGCCGCAGGCGAGGGTGAACATCCCGTTGTTGTCCGCGAGCTTGGCGAAGTTGACCACGTTGGCCGCGGCGATCCAGCCGGCGGAGGCCGCGGCCATCACGATCGGGAACCACCTGGCCGGGTTCGGCGCGTGGGTAAGGGTGATGGTGTTGATCAGGCCGTGGCCGGCCATGTACGTCAGGGTGTAGACGATCAGCGACGGATAGAAGACGCCGAAGGTGGTCTGTTGCGAGATCCACCAGAGCAGGCCCGCGCCGAGGAGGTGCAACACCCCGAGGAGACGCTGCGCGGAGACGTAGCGGTCGGCGATGACGCCGATGAGGAAGGGCGAGACGAGCGCGCCGATGGCGGTCGTGCCATAAGCGAGGCCGATCTGGGTGCCGGTGAATTCCAGCTTACCGAGGTAGACGGCCATCGTGTTATACCAGCAGCTCCACACGAAGTAGTGGAGGAAGACCATCGTGGCCAGACGGAGGTAGAGGGTGAGCGTCATGGACTTGGGGGCGTCGTTGGGTTCGTGCATAAAGCGAAAGGGGTAGGGGTGGGGGCAGGGGTAGGGAAAGGAAAAGTTCTTTGTTCTTGGTTCTTAGTTGGGGAAGCGGGATCAGGCATGACGGCGGATGGCCTCGCGGTAGGCGAGGGGCGGGAGTTCCTGATGGCGTTGGAACTGGCGGTGGAAATACGCCGAGGTCGGGTAGCCGCACTGGTGGGCGATCTGCTTCACGGACTGGTCCGTCTCGGCGAGCAGGCGGGCGGCGCGCGCGATGCGCAGTTCGTTGAGATACTGCGGCACGGAGCGGCCGGTGCACTTCTTGAACAGGCGGCTGAACGCGCTCTCGCTCAGGCCGGCCAGGCCGGCTAACTCGGGCACGTAAAGCGGCTTGGCGAGGTTGGCCTTGATGTGGGCGACGACGTTGCCGATGCGGTCCGAGGTCTGCGCGTCAGTGGTCGCGTGGAAGCCAGGCGTGGCGATCTCCTTGAGTTCGTCCGAGTTCGCGGCCAGTTCGAGGAACTCGATGAGCAAGGCGAGCCGACGCAGGCCATGGGCCTTGGGCATCTTGTGCAGGAGCGCGGCCGCCTGTTTGCGGGTGGCGCCCCGGAATTCCAGGCCAAGGCGGGCGCGCTCGAGGAGGCGGCGGATGGCGGCGACGGAGGAGTGCTGCGTCCAATCCTCGCCGAAGAGGTTCGGGCGGAACTGCACGAGGATCCATTCGACCCCGGCCTGGCGACCCTTGCGGTCGTTACGGAAATCGTGCGGGAGGTCCGAGCCGAGGAGCAGGATCTCCCCGACCTTGAGCGGCGTGATCTTATCGCCGATCCAACGTTCGGTGCCGCCGCGCAGGAGGAAGAAGATCTCGATCTCCGGGTGGTGATGCCAGACGCAGCCGAAGTCGCGCTGGCTCAGGTGCTCGCAGGCGACGAGTTCGTTCGCCGCGGCCGGAGATTGCTGTTCCTTGATGAGCCGCACGTTTATTTCTTCTTGGGCGCGGCCTTCTTCGGGGCGGGCTGGCGCCCGAAGAACCACTTGGCCTCGCCGTTCCAAGCATGGTCGGTCTCGAGGGTGTGCAGCTTGAGTTGGAAGCCGTGGGCGTTGAAGCGGGCGGAGGTCCAGCCGGTGGCGTTGGTGTTCTTGTTGAATACGTAGGCGCAGGCGAGGGTGCTGATGATGTGGATGCGGTTCTCCATGGCCTGCGTCCATTCATGGGTGTGGCCATGGATGTAGGCCTTCACTTGGTCGCGCTTGGCGATCTCGGGCCAGAAATCCGCGGTATCCGCGAGGCCGCCCTTGTTGTGACTGGTATCGCCGCCGACCTGCGGGTTGTGGTGGCCGACGAGGATGATCTGCTTGGTCGGGACCTCGTCGATCTTGGCGAGCACCCAGGCGATCTGCTCCGCGCCCAGCTTGCCGGACGGTCCGGGTGTCTGGTCGAGGGTGTCGAGCAGGATGAGGCGGGTGGACGGCAGGTCGATGAGGCCGTTGTGACGGTGCTCCTTGAGCGCGGAGGCGCTGTTCATCTCCGGGAAGGCCTGCGCGAAGACGTCGCGGACGTCGTGATTGCCAAGGGTGAGATGGACGGGGATGCCGGCGTCGCGGAGCGGGGCGATGAGTCCACGGACCACCGCATAGTCGGCGGCGGTACCGATCGATAAGGCCAGGTCGCCGTTGATGATGACCGCGGCGGGCTTCTTCGGAAGGGCGAGGATCTGCTGCACCGCGGCGCGGAGGTGATCGTCGTCGTCCTTCGCGTTGGCTGGGATCTTGTCCTCGGGGATCCCGGTCAGGTGGATGTCATTGAGGATGACGATCTCGTCGCCACCTGACGTATCCACGGCGGCGAGCCCGCGGAGCGGGAAGGCCAGGGCGGCCAGGCCGGCGAGCCGGAAGAAGCGGCGGCGGGAGAGCGAAGCGTTCATGGGCGGGGCTGTTCGAGGGCGGCCTCGTAGACGGCGTCGACGACGCAGTCGGAACCGAGGGCGGAGCGGAGCGGGTCGATCTCGGACGCGCTGTAGCCGAGGTGGTGATGGCGGCACCAGCCTTGGGCCAGCGCGTATTTGCCGGAGAGCGCGCCGACGGCGGCGGACATCTTGTCCAGCGTGTGCAGGTAGGAGTCCATGCCCTGGCTCTTGTCCAGCCAGTCCTTCTGCGAGGCATGGGCGGCGAGCGCCTTCCGGGCCTGGTCCTGGGCCGGACCGACGTCGACATAGAGGCCGGCCCGGACCTTCTGGCGGAGCGGCGTGCGCAGGCCGTGCGGCATGGCGTGGTAGATCGTCACGTCGTGCGCGTAGGTGGGGGCGGGCGGCACCGTGTCGAAGTTGGGCATCCCATGGGTGAAGGCGGCCGACGTCGCCAGGCGTGCGCACGCCATATGGTCTTCCATGTAGTCCGAAAGGGCGTGCGTGAGGACGATGTCGGCGCGGCTCTGGCGGATGACCGAGGCGACCTTGCGCATGACCTCGATATCATAGGTCAGCGTCATGTCGTTCACGACCGGCGGATAGAACTTCGCGCCGAGGAGTCGGGCGGCTTCCTGGGCTTCGGCGAGGCGGACGGTGGCGGTCGTCGGGCCGTCCATCTGGACCGAACCGCCGTTGCCGGCGCAGAGGTCGAAGTAGTGGAGCTCCCAGCCGCGCTTCGCCAGCTGGAGCATCGTCCCGGCGGCGAAGTATTCGACGTCGTCGGGGTGCGCGAAGATGGCGAGGCAGGACGGCATC
>VHCL01000077.1 GCA_016871725.1 Verrucomicrobiota bacterium
GTGGGACGGCCAGCGCACCTCCGCCAACACCAACACCCTCGTCGGCAAGGTGAACCGCATCCGCGTCCATGACGACGCCACCTACAGCATCCCCGAAGGAAACCTCTTCAAGCCCGGCACGCCCAAGACGCGCCCCGAGATCTTCGCGATGGGCACGCGCAATCCGTGGCGCCTGAGCATCGACCCGAAGACCGGCTACGTCTACTGGGGCGAAGTCGGCCCCGACGCGCGCGTCGACGGCCCCCGCGGCTCCCGCGGCTACGACGAGATCAACCAGGCGAAGCAGGCCGGCAACTTCGGCTACCCGCTCTTCGTCGGCAAGAACTTCCCCTACGCCGAATACGACTACGCGACCGAGAAGGTCGGCGCGCTGTTCGACCCGAAGGCCCCGCTCAACAAGAGCCGCAACAACACCGGCCTCGTCGAGCTCCCGCCCGCCGTCCCCGCCTTCCTCTACTGGCCTTACGCGGTCTCCGAACAGTGGCCGGAACTCGGCGAAGGCGGCCGCACCGCCTGCGCGGGCCCGGTCTTCTACTGGCAGGAGTCTTACGAGAAGACCAATGGCTTCCCGAAGCACTTCGACCGCTCCCTGCTCTTCTGGGACTGGCAGCGTCCGTTCATCAAGTGGGCCCGCCTCGACGCTAACTCCGACCTCAAGGGCCTCGAAGCCTTCGCGCCCACGGCCTTCGTGGCCGCCAACACCGACGAGCAGCGCAAGAAGCAGCAGTCGCTCATCGACAACGGCGCGACGATCCTCCGCCGCCCGGTCGACGCGACCTTCGGCCCCGACGGCTGCCTCTACCTGCTCGACTACGGCGACACCTGGGGCGTCAACCCGGACTCCGCCTTGCTCAAGATCTCCTACGTGCGCGGCAACCTCCAGCCGATCGCCAAGCTTGCCGTCTCGACCCCGGCCGGCCCGACGCCGCTCAAAACCACGCTCTCCGCCAAGGGCTCGCGTGACCTCGACGGCGGCAAGCTCAGCTACGCCTGGAAACTGCAGCCCGGCGGAAAGCAGCTCGGCGAAGGCGAAGAACTCGCCGTCACCCTCGACACCCCCGGCAACTTCAACGTCGAGCTCACCGTCACCGACGGCCAGGGCGGCTCCGTGACGCGCACGACCCCCGTCGTGGTCGGCAACACCATGCCGACGGTCCGCTTCCTCGCCCCGCAGGACGGCGACTTCTTCACGCCCGGCAAGCCGCTCGACTTCAAGGTCGCCGCCCAGGACGCCGAGGACGGCACCTCCGAAGCCAAGCCCGCCGAGTTCGCCGCGCGCACGCTGGTGACCTCCGCCTTCCTGCCCGCCGACGGCAAGGCCGTGGCGGTCGATCCGGGCCTCTCGCTGATGCGCCAGAGCGACTGCTTCAACTGCCACGCCGTGGAGACCCAGCTCGTCGGCCCGTCGTTCGTCGCCATCGCCGACAAGTATCGCAAGCAGCCCGGCGCCGATGACCTCCTCAACAAGAAGGTCCGCCTCGGCGGCAGCGGCGTCTGGGGCCAGGTCCCGATGCTCGCCCACCCGCAGCACACCGAGGACGAGGTCGCCATCATGCTCCGCTGGATGCTCGCCCTCGAGGCAGGCAAAGGCGGCCCGACCCTCACCCGCGGCCTCGAAGGCCAGCTGACCGCGCCCAAGGACAACAAGCCCGGCACCCTGCTTCTCGAAGCCGTCGTCACCGACGCCGGCGCCGGCGCCGCCGGCCCGCTGTCGGGCAAGGGCGTCGTCCGCCTCCGCCACCGCCGCATCGAAGCCGAGACCGCGGAGATCACCGGCGGCAAGAACACCGGCAAGGCCGTAGGTTCGACCCAGCACGGCGGGACGCTCAAGTTCGCCAACCTCAACCTGGCCGACACCAAGAACATCAAGGTCAACGCCTCCGCCGGCGGCGGCGCCAAGGGCAGCCAGATCGAAGTCCGCCTGGACTCGCCGACCGGGCCGCTCGTCGCCACCGTCGACATCACCCACACGGGCGACTGGGGCAAGTTCGTCGAAAACAAGGCCAAGCTCACGCCTATGCCCGGCCGCCATGACGTCTACCTCGTCCTGACCAACCCCAAGAAGGGCGGCGGCCTCATGAACGTGGACTGGGTCCAGTTTGACCGTTAAGCGAAATCAACTGCGCCATTTCGGGTGGCAGGTGGCGGCCTCAGGTTACGGGTGGCGGGCATAGTGACCCTGCCACCTGCCAACCGGTGCCGCCACCTGCCACCCGAATCTTATCTCGCCTGCCGTGACCCCGTCGCCAAAGTCACTTGCCCTCTTCCCTCCGCCACGTGTCCGCCGAATCCGCCGACCAGAAAGACAAGCCGCTCGACCCGTTCGACCCTGAGGTCATCGCCCGCTCCAACCGCGCGATCCTGGTCGGCCTGCAGCGCCCGGAGGACACCGAAGAGGAGGCCCAGCTCCTGCTCGACGAGCTCCATGAGCTCGTAGGCAGCGTCGGCGTCGAGATCCGCGGCTCGATCATCGCCAAACTACGCGAGGAGAACCCCCGCACGCTCGTCGGCTCCGGCAAGCTCGAGGAGATCGCCAGACTGGCCCGCGAGAAGGAATGCGGCCTGGTCATCTTCGACGACGAGCTCACGCCCGCCCAGCAGCGCAACTGGGAGAAGGACGCGAAGCTGCGCGCCATCGACCGCCAGGAGATCATCCTGGACATCTTCATCACGCGGGCGAAGACGCGCGAGGCCGTGCTCCAGGTCGAGCTCGCCGCCCTGCAGCAGATGCTGCCGCGCTTGAAGCGCCTCTGGTCGCACCTCGACCGCCAGCGGGGCGGCGGCACGCAGCAGCGCGACGCCGGCGAGACCCAGCTGGAGATGGACCAGCGCAAAATCCGCGACAAGATCGCCAAGGTCCGCCGCGACCTCGCGGAAGTCGTCGCGCAGCGCGCCACCCAACGCAAGCAGCGCAAGCGCGTCCCGCTGCCGACCTTCTCGATCGTCGGCTACACCAACGCCGGCAAGTCCTCGCTGCTCAACAAGCTCACCGGCTCCGAGGTCCTCGCGGCGAACAAGCTCTTCGCCACGCTCGACCCGACCACGCGACGCCTCGCCCTGCCCTCCGGCCGCGCCCTGCTCCTGACCGACACCGTCGGCTTCGTGCGCCGCCTGCCCCACCGGCTGGTCGAGGCATTCAAGGCCACGCTCGAAGAGGCCGTCCAGGCCGACTTCCTCGTCCACGTCATCGACCTCGGCTCGCCCGAGCGCGACAAGCACGCCGAGACGACCTTGCAGGTACTGACCGAGATCGGCGCCGGCGACCGCCCGGTCATCACCGTCCTCAACAAGGCGGACCTCTGCGACGAGGTCGAGCGCGCCCAAGCCTTGGCGGCCTACCCGGACGCCAAGCTCATCAGCACCAAGACCGGGGAGGGCCTCCCGGCCCTGCTCCAGCGCCTGGAAGAATGCGCCTCCAGCCGGGATGAGCACATGACCCTGCTCATCCCCCACGACCAATATGCGATGCTCTCCAAACTGCACGCGGGGGCGACCATCGTGAGTTCCAAGGCCCTGCCCGAGGGAACCCGGGTGGAAGCCTTCATCCCGGCCCGGATGCAGGACGCCTGCCGGACCTGGGCAATCCGGGAGTAGGCCATTTTTTGCTCCCCAGCGGGCAACTTTTCGCTTTGGCTAGTGTTACCTTAATCACACCCATGCGTACCCTCGCCCTCCTCACCCTCCTCTCCGCCACCTCGGCCTTCGCCGCCGTCGACCGCGAAGCCGCCTTCAAGGCCGACATCGCGCCGATCCTCGAGAAGAGCTGCGCCAACTGCCACGACCCGAAGAAGGCCAAGAACGGCAAGGTCAAGTCGGGCTTCGACTCCTCCAGCCTCGCCTCCGTCGTCAAGGGCGGCAAGGAACTCGGCGAAGGCATCACCTGGGGCGACACCTCCAAGAGCTCCCTCTTCAAGACCATCCACCTCGCCTCGACCAACCCGGAAGACGAGATGGCCATGCCCCCGAAGAAGTCCCACGAGAAGAACCCGCCCCTCACCAAGGAGCAGGTCGCCAAGATCAAGGCCTTCATCGAAGCCAAGTAAGCCTTCCGGCTCGCTGACGAAAAGCCCGCGGCAACCCGCGGGCTTTTTTTGTGTCTAAAGAGGGAAGGCCTGGGCGCGGTCGCTTGCGTTTGACCCCACCCCGAAGCGACCCCATACCAGACAGACCCCCCTTTACGTCCCATGACGCCCCTTCACCGCCTCGAAGCACGCCTCCACGCCCTGTCCTTTGGTCAATCCGTCGGGCTGGTCGCCGCCGCCAACCTCCTGTTGGTCACCCTAGCCTTCCTCCTGCCCCCGGACGGCAATGAGCGCGGCCCCGCGATCCTGTCGGTCCTCGGCAACTTCCACATCCTCGCCCTGCACATCCCGGCCGCCGTACTGCTCATCGTGCCGCTCTTCGAATTCTTCGAGCGTCATGAGCAGGCCACCGCGACCGTCCGCCGCCTGTCCGTCTTCTCGGCCGCGGGCACCTGGGGCGCCGTCCTCTGTGGTATCCTGCACGCGCACTTCAACGGCTTCGCCGGCGAGGCCATCGAGCTCCACCTCTGGGGCGGCATCGGCGCCTCCGCCTTCGCCGGACTGGCCAGCCTGCTGCTCACCCAATCGTTCAAGGTCCGCCTGGCCGGCCAAGTCGCGGCCATCGGCGTGATGAGCTTCGCCGCGCACGTCGGCGGCGAGATCGTCCACGAGGAAGGCTTCCCGTTCCGGCCGAACAAGGCGGCCGCGCCCCGGCCGGACAAAGCGGTGAGCCCCGTGGAGCCCGGCGCCAAGCGCGACGACTACGCGCAGGTCATCGCCCCGATCCTCGAGGCCCACTGCGTCGAGTGCCACGGCGCCAAGAAGGTCAAAGGCAAGCTCCGCATGGACTCGCTCGAAGCCCTCAAGAAAGGCGGCTCCGAAGGCCCGGCCCTCGTCGCCGGCGACCTGCAGAAGAGCCTCATGCACGTGCGCGTCACGCTCGACCCGTCGGACGAGGAATTCATGCCGACCGAAGGCAACCCGCTGACGAAGGAACAGATCCAGGCCTTCGCCCTCTTCATCGAAGGCAAGCCGATCCCTGACGACTTGGCCAAGGCCGCGCTCGCCGCCACCAAGGCGCCCAAGCAGGCCCCCAAGAAATAAGCCGATGCGACCGCTCCTCCCCCTGCTCCTCGCGGCCTGCGCGTTCGCCGCGCCCACCGCCCCGAAGAAGAAGCCCGAACCGGCCAAGCCGCTGACGCCGGCGCAGAAGGCCGACTACGCCAAGGTGATCCAGCCGATCTTCGACGCGCACTGCGTCTCCTGCCACGGCCCGAAGAAGGAGAAAGGAAAGCTCCGCCTCGACACCCTCGAGGCCACCCTCAAGGGCGGCAAGAACCCCACCTTCGTCATCGGCAAGCCGAACAGCAGCATGCTCCTGGCGCGCGTCTTCCTGGACCGGACGGCCGGCGACGTCATGCCGCCCAAGGCCGAGAAACCCCTGACCGAGAAGCAAAAGGAGGCCATCTACGCCTTCATCGAAGGCCAGCCCATCCCCGACGAGCTCGCCAAAGCCGCCGTGGCGGACACCAAGGCGAAGAAGTAGGTTTTTCTTTTGCCCGCCGCCGCCTCCGCCCCCTTTATCCCCGATACCCCATGAAACTCCGCTCCCTCCTCGCGCTGACCGCCCTCGTCGGCCTGACCTCCACGCTCGCCGCCGAGCAGAAGCCCCTGCGCGTCCTCATCGTCGCCGGCGGCTGCTGCCACGATTACGCCACCCAGAAAGAAGTCCTGAAGAAGGGCATCGAAGCCCGCGTGAACGCCGTCGTCGAAGTCGCCTACGACCCGACCAAGTCCACCAAGCCGCTCTTCGAACTCTTCAAGAGCCCGGACTGGGGTAAGAACTTCGACGTGGTCGTCCACGACGAGTGCGCCGCGGACATCACCGACCAGGCCTACGTCGCCAACATCGTCAACGCCCACAAGAACGGCCTGCCCGCCGTGAACCTCCACTGCGCCATGCACAGCTACCGCTGGGGCAACTTCCGGACGGCCGTGAAGGCCGGCGACGACAACGCCAGCTGGTACGAGATGCTCGGCCTGCAGTCCACCGGCCACGGCCCGCAGCAGCCGATCGCCATCACCTTCACCGACAAGTCCCACCCGGTGACCACCGGCCTCGCCGACTGGACGACCATCAACGAAGAGCTCTACAACAACGTCCAGGTCCTGGGCGCCAAGACCCTCGCCACCGGCAACCAGAAGATCCCGGAGAAGAAGGACAAGAAGGGCAAGGTCACCCCGGCTTCCGAAGCCAATGCCATCGTCGCCTGGACCAACGAGTTCGGCCCGAAGAAGACCCGCATCTTCAGCACCACGATCGGCCATAACAACGCCACCGTCGAAGACGCCCGCTACCTCGACCTCGTCGGCCGCGCCGTCCTCTGGTCCGCCGGCAAGCTCGAGGCCGACGGCAAGCCCTCCGCCGGCTTCGGCAAGTAAGCCTAAAGGCCTGTCAACCCAAGCCCCGGCCCTCCGGGGCTTTTTTGTGCCCGGGCGGCCCCCTTGCATCCAGGGTAGGGTCAGCACTGCGTGCTGACCTAGTGACATCCTAGGTCACGACGCAGTCGTGACCCTACCTTGATAGAACTAGGTCGTGACGCGGTCCCGACCTTAC
>VHCL01000078.1 GCA_016871725.1 Verrucomicrobiota bacterium
CTACTGGGACGGTCCGGTGCTCCGCGGCGCCGTCAACGTCGACTGGGAGGCGATCGCCGGCGACGAACACGGCCTGATGGTCGTGGGCGACGTGGGCAACAACGTCTCCCGCCGCAAGGAGCTCGCCTGCTATTTCTTCCGCGAGCCCGTCGTCGGCGCGACGGAGGTGGCCGATGTGCGCAAGGTCGTCTTCGCCTGGCCCGATCAGGCCGCCTTCCCGGATCCGGAGCTGGCCCACGACTGCGAGGCGATGTTCCTCCTGCGCGGGAAACTCTATCTCCTCACCAAGCATCGGCGCGACACCCTGACGGACCTCTGGCGGGCGGACGTCCCCCCGGGCGGCGACCGCGCCGTCCTGACCAAACTGGCCCGTTTCGACGTCGGCGGGATGGTCACGGACGCCTGTCTCTCGCCGGACCGCGCGCGCCTCGCCGTGCTGACCTACCGCAACGTCTGGGTCTTCGACCTCCCGGCGACGGGCGAGGATTTCTTCCGCGGCCGCGCGCTCTACGCGCCGCTCTCGCCGCCGGTGCTCTCGTTCCAGCTCGAAGGCTGCGCGTGGGCCGATCCGGCGACCTTGCTCCTGGGGTCGGAGCAGGGTGACCTTTTCCGCCTGCCGCTGTCGCAGCTCCGCGAGGTCAGGTGACCCCATGGAACAAGAAGACCGGCGGCCTGACGGCGCCGGTCTCCGGTGCGCTGACTTTCCGTCCGCTCAGAGCGCCTTGGCGGCGGCGACGACGGCTTCCTTGGTGATGCCGAGTTCCTTCATGACCACGTCGCCCGGGGCGGAGAGGCCGAAGGTGTCGGTGCCGATGGCCTTGCCGGCGGTGCCGACGTAGCGGCCCCACGAGAGGGTCACGCCCGCTTCGATGCTGACGCGCTTCGCGCAGGCCGACGGCAGGACTTCCTCCTGGTAGGCCTTCGGCTGGCGCGCGAAGATCTCCATCGAGGGCATCGAGACGACGCGGACGCCGGCGCCGAGCTCCTCGCCGGCGGCGAGGGCGAGCGAGAGTTCGCTGCCCGTGCCGATGATGATGTGGGTGAGCGGGGCGGTCTCCTTGCGGAGGACGTAGCCGCCCTTGAGCACGCCCTGGCGGCGCGTGGCGACCGGGATGGCGTCGAGGGAGGGGACGTTCTGGCGGGACAGGATCAGGGCGACCGGACCGTCCTTGCGGGCGACCGCGTGGGCGAAGGCGGCGGCGGTCTCTTCGGCGTCGCCCGGGCGGACCACGTCGAGGTTCGGGATGCAGCGCAGGGCGCTGACGGTCTCGACCGGCTGATGGGTCGGGCCGTCTTCGCCGACGCCGACGGAGTCGTGCGTGAAGATGTAGAAGGCCTGCAGCTTGGCGAGGGCGGCCACGCGGATCGAGGGGCGGAGGTAGTCGGAGAAGGTCAGGAACGTCGCGCCGGAGCCCTTGAACACGCCGTGGTAGGCGATGCCGTTGAGGATCGCGCCCATCACGTGCTCACGGATGCCGAAGTAGAGGTTGCGGCCGCCGGGGGTCGCGACGTCGAAATCGCCGACGTCCTTGATGTAGTTCTTGGTCGAACCGTGGAGGTCGGCCGAACCGGAGAGCACGAGGGGCGAGGCCTTGGCGACGGCGTTGATGCAGGCTTCGCCGGAGACGCGGGTCGCGAGCGAGTTCTTGCCGAACTCCGGGATGGCGGCGAGGAGGGACTGGACGTCGCCGTGGTCGCCTTTCTGCGCCTTGGCGAGGAGGGCGGCCTTCTCGGGATTGGCCTTGGACCAGGCGGCGAAGGTCTTCTGCCATTCGGCGTGCGCGGCGGCCTGCCGGGCCTTGCGGGCGTCGAAGAAGGCGCGGGTGGCGGGCGAGACGTAGAACTTCTCTTCCGGGAGGCCGAGGGCCTTGCGGGAGGCGTCGACGAACTTCACGCCGGCTTCGCCGTGGCCCTTCGAGGTGCCCTGGACTTCGGCGATGCCCTTGCCGATGACGGTCTTGCAGATGATCAGCTTCGGCTTGCCGTTCTTGCTGGCGCGGGCCTGGTCGAGGGCCGCGGCGATCGGGGCGAGCTCGTTGCCCTGGGCGACGTGGAAGACTTCCCAGTTGGCGGCTTCGTAGCGCTTGGCGGTGTCCTCGTTCTGCGTCTTCGAGGCCATGGCGTCGAGGGTGACGTCGTTGGAGTCGTAGAGCATGATGAGGTTATCGAGGCCGAAGCGGCCCGCGAAGGAGGCGGCCTCCTGCGAGATGCCTTCCTGGAGGCAGCCGTCGCCGGCGAGGCCGACCACGAGGTGGTCGAAGATCTTATGTTCGGCGGTGTTGAAGTGGGCGGCGGCCATCTTGGCGGCGACGGCCATGCCGACGATGTTGCCGGTGCCCTGGCCGAGCGGGCCGGTGGTGGCCTCGACGCCGACCGTCTCGCCGAACTCGGGGTGACCGGGAGTCTTCGAGTGGAGCTTGCGGAAGTTCTTCACTTCCTGGAGCGGGAGGTCGAAGCCGGCCAGGTGCAGCCAGCCGTAGATGAACATCGAGCCGTGGCCGGCGGAGAGCACGAAGCGGTCGCGGTTGATCCAGGAGGGCGCGGCGGGGTCGTGGCGGAGGAAGTCGCCGTAGAGCACGGCGCCGATCTCGGCGGCGCCCAGGGGCAGGCCGAGGTGGCCGGAATGGCAGGCGGCCACGGCGTCCATGGCGAGGCCGCGGGCTTCGTTGGCGGCACGGGAAAGGTCGGCGGAGTTATTGAGCGACATAGGCCTAATCCGTAAGGCGAAAAGGGGCGGGGTTTCCAGCCTTGAATGAGCCTCCGAACCTCGGCAAAACGGAACCATGTCCGACCCAGAACTAGAAGAAGGCCAGGTCCTCCGGCTGGATTTCAAGAAACTGCGTAAAATCGCTTCCGGACAGGCGGACGTGATCCCGGCCGTCGCCCAGGACGCCGTGACGGGCGAGGTGCTCATCCTCGGCTACGCCAACGAGCTGGCCCTGCAGACGGCCCTGCGTGAGAAGAAGGCCACGTTCTGGAGCACGTCGCGCAACGAACTTTGGATCAAGGGCCTGACCTCGGGCGACTTCCTCGAACTCCTCGAGGTGCGCGTCAACTGCGAGCAGAACTCGATCCTCTACAAGGTCCGTCCCGCGGGCCAGGGCGCCTGTCACACCAAGGAGAACGGCAAGGCCCGCTCGGGTTGCTACTACCGCCGCCTCAAGGCCGACGGCACCCTCGAGAAGGCCTGAGCCTCAGCGCCGGCCCAGCGCCTGCAGGACGAGGTCCGTCTCGATGTCGAAGCGGACCACGAGCAGCTTCGTCTGACGCGTCAGCCGGTCGGCCCCCGGCCGGGCGGCGAAGCCGAGCGCGTCGAAGTCGCCCTGGCGTTCGGTGAGCTGTCGCAAGGCGGCTTCGGCCTCTTCGCCGGTGCGGAAGGCGAAGGCGACCGTCGCGACGAGGAAGGCGCCGTCCTCGCTTTCGCCGACGGCGATCGTGGCGCTTTCGGCCGAAGCCCCGGCCGCGACGAGCGCGCGCCCGAGCCAGCGACGCCGGCCGGCCGTCTCGAGCAACGGTCCGACCTCGGCGGTATGGACGACGAGATAGCCGTGGGGCAGGGCCGCCAATTGGGCCCGGGCCAAGCCAGGCAGGGTCTTGCCGCCTTCCGGGGGCTGGCTCAGCGGTAGGCGCGCTTCCGCCGGGCCGGCGGGGATGAAGCCCGCTTCGATGCGCTCAGGGCGGGCGGCGCGTAACTCTGTGACGCGGGCGCGCAGGCCGTCGCGACGCGCGGGTTCGGTCAGTTCCGCGAGCGCCCGCAGCACGACGTCCGCGCACCGGCGGTCGGTCGCTTCTTGCGGGTAGATGACCGCGACCTCTCGACTGCGCGGATCGACGGAGAGCCGCAGGTCTCCTGGTCTTAGCCAACGCCACGCCAGGAGTCCGCCGACCGAGATCACGGCGAGGAACAGCAGGGCGGCAGGGCGGGGCATCTGGAAGGGAGTAAACCTTCGGCGGCCGTCCGAGACAAGCCCCGCATCCGGGCACAAAAAAGGGCGCCGAAAGGCGCCCTTGGGAGGAGGTTGTAATCCGAGGATTAGTAGCCGCCGCGATCGCCGCCGCCGAAGCCGCCGCGACCACCGCCGAAACCACCACGACGCTCGCCGCCGCCGAAGCCGCCACGACCGCCGCCGAAGCCGCCACGGTCGCCGCCACGGTCGCCGCCGAAGCCGCCGCGACCGCCGCCGAAGCCACCACGACGTTCGCCGCCGCCGAAGCCGCCGGAGGGGCGCTCTTCACGGGGACGAGCGACGTTGACCTTCAGGGGGCGACCCATGAAGTCGACGTTCTCGGTCTTGGCGATCGCATCCTGAGCCTGCTGGGCGTTGCCCATGGTCACGAAGGCGAAGCCACGAGGACGACCCGTGAACTTGTCCATCATGACTTCCACGGAGACCACTTCGCCAGCCTGGGAGAAGTGAGCGCGGATGTCGGATTCGGTAGCGGCCCAGGGCAGATTGCCCACGAACAGTTTGTTTTCCATATCTTTTGTTTTTGCTTGGTTTACTAACGCCGCATTGCCCGTTTCCGACCTTCGGATTTCGATTTGCCGTCTTAACGACCGTCAACTCACCGGATTACTGCGGGGCTGGTCTCTTACTTTGGTTATTTTCCGAGACCAACCTGACCGCTGATAAGGGGCATAAGCGGGAGCACGGCAAGTTTATTCACAATAGGGGTCTTCGCTCAGCCCTGCGTTGACTCGGTTAACCGCCCGAAAGAAGGTGTTTTCATGAGCGCGGCATTGTCCACCGAACAGATCCAAGCGGCTTTGGCCAGCTTGCCGGGCTGGCAGCTCGAAGGGGCTAAGTTGTTGAAGTCCTATGAGTTTAAGGATTTCAAGGCCGCCCTGGCCTTCCTCAACCAGGTGGGCGCCTTGGCGGAGGCGCAGGGACATCATCCGGAGATCCATAATATCTGGAATCAGGTCTCCCTGCGGCTCTGCACCCATGATGCCGGCGACCGGATCACCGAGAAAGATTTGACCCTCGCCCGCGCCCTCCAATCCCTGTCGCATCCGTGATCGACGACCCCGCAGAGGCTTTGGACATCCTCCTTGAGGAGCTCAAGCGCCAGAAGGCCGCCGGGGTCCGCCGCGTCAGCGTCTCGGTCGAGTCCCTGGCCGCCTTGGAGTCCCTCGCCGGAGCCCCGGCCGCCACGGCATCGGCGACCGCCCCGGCGCCGGTCAGGCCCGCCGCGGCCGTCCGTCCGGCCGTGTCCCCGGCGCCCGCGCCGGCGCGACCGGTCACGCCGCCCGCCGCACCCAAGCCCGCGGCCGTCGTCGCCGCTCCGCCGATCCCCGACGCCCCGGTCTTCACGCTCCCCGCCGGCACCAAGGCCGAGCGGATGCAGGCCCTGCGGCAGTTCGTCGACGCCTGCGCCGAGACGCGCAAGCATCTGGTCGCCCCGCAATGTCCGCTCCTCGGCCACGGCTCGCTCGACGCCAAGGTCTTGTTCGTCGGCGAGGCTCCCACCCTCGGCGAGATGGAGGCCGGCCAGGCCTTCGCCGGCGAAGCGGGCGAACTGCTCCAGAAGATCCTCGCCGCCGCGGCGATCAGCCCCGCCGACTGTTATTTCGCGCCGGCCATGGTCTGGCGTCCCGAACCGCCGACGCAGTACGGCAAGCGTCCGCCGAACGCCCGCGAGCTCGCCTTCAACCTGCCGTACCTCCGCGCGCAGATCGACGTCGTCGCCCCGCGCGCCGTCGTCGCCCTCGGCGCGCAGGCCTTCGAGGCCCTGCATGGACGCGCGCCGACGATCACGCAGGCCCGCGGCCGATGGTTCGACCTCGCCGGCGTGCCGCTGCTCGCGACCTTCCACCCGAACTATCTCCTGCATTCGCCCAGCGCGACGGCCAAGCGGACCGTCTGGGAGGATTTCCTGCTCCTCATGGAGAAGCTCGGCCTGCCGGTCAGCGAGAAGCAGCGCGGCTTCTTCGCGGCGAAGTGAGGCTCAGCGGACCGAGTCGCTCAGACGGTTCAGCGCGAAGGACAGCACCTGCGAGTTGCGGCCGCTGGCCTTGAGCGACTTCCGGCGTTCGGCGGGCAGGTCCGTCAGCGCGCCGGGCACGAAGCCGCAGGCCGACTGGAAGAAGCCCTGGGTCTGCGTCGTGAGCGCGACGAGCTTCTTGGCGCCGAGCTTCTTGGCCTGGCGCTTGGCGAACTCGACGAGCTTCCGGCCGACGCCGCGGCCGTGGTAGAACGGCTGCACGTAGACCGCGCCGAGCTCCATCGTCTTGCCGTCCGGGTAAGGGCGGAGGGCGGCGCAGCCGATGATGCTGTCGTCGATCTCGTAGACGTAGAATTCCGCGAAGGACTGCTCGATCTGCTGGCGCGTGCGCGCCACGAGGGCGTCGGTCTTGGCGCCGTGCTTGGCGAGGTTGTAGAGGGCCTGGGCGTCCTTCTTCTTCGCCTGGCGGATGCGGTCGTAGTCGTTGGCGTGCACCATCGTGCCGAGGCCGACCTTGTCG
>VHCL01000079.1 GCA_016871725.1 Verrucomicrobiota bacterium
TGCCGACGCGGCCAACTACTCTCTCGTCCAGCCCACGGGCGTCACGGCGGATATCACGCAGCTGTCCTTGGCCGTCACGGGTGCGACCGCGTCGAACAAGACCTACGACGCGCTCGTCGCCGCCGCGATCTCCGGCGGAGCCATCAGCGTGCTCGCCGGAGACACGGTCGTCCTTGATGCGACGAACCGCGCCGGCGTGTTCGGCGACAAGAACGTCGGCACGACCAAGGCCGTCACGGTCAGTGGTTACGCCCTCACCGGCGTCGACGCCGCCAACTACGCCTTGGTCCAGCCGACGGGAGTCACGGCCGACATCGCACCGCTGTCTTTGGTCGTCACGGGCGCCACGTCGGCGAACAAGACCTACGACGCGCTCCTGGGCGCGATCATCGCCGGCGGGGTTATTGCCCCGATCTCAGGCGATGCCGTCACGCTCGACGTCTCCGGACGTGCCGGCCTCTTCGGCGACAAGAACGCCGGCACGGCCAAGGCCGTCACGGTCTCGGGTTACACGATCTCCGGCGCCGACGCCGGCAACTACGTCCTGGTCCAGCCGAGCGGACTGACGGCGGACATCCTGGCCCGCTCCTTGCCGGTCATGGGCGTGCTCGCCGCCAACAAGCTCCGCAACGGTTCGCTCCTGGCCGAGATTTCCGGCGGAACGATCGCCCCGCTGGCCGGCGACGTCGTCACGTTGGACGCCAGCGCGGCGACGGGTTCGTTCCTGGACGACATGATCGGCCTCGGCAAGACGGTGGTCGTCAGCGGCTTCGCCCTGGCTGGCCTCGACGCGGGTAACTATGCTGTCGTCCAGCCGACCGGCGTCACCGCGAACATCAACGACCCGGGTGTATTCTACCCTCCGGTCGTCGCTCCGCCCGGGCCGGTCTTCGTCGAGCCCGTCGTCACGACCTGGGCTCCGCCGGCCGTGAGCGTCACGCTGCAAGGTCCGGCCGCGGCGACGCCGACGCTCGTCGTGTCCGCGCTCGGGATGCCGTCTTCGCCGCCCGACCTGGTGCCGGTCGGCAGCATCATGACCATCTCCACGCCGGCGGCTCAGCCCTTGACCGAAGTCAGCGTCGAGTTCACCGCCGGCTTCGTCGCGGGAGACACCTTCCTGCAGTTCGACGCACCCGAAGGCCTGAAGGTCAACGTCGACAACACCAATGGCAGGATCACGATCAGCGGCTTCGGCAGCCCGGCGGCTTACAGCAAGGTGCTCAAGTCATTGGCCGTCCGTTCGGCCGGCGGCAAGCGCGTCGGCGGTCTTACCCTGAAGGTCGGCGTGAACACGGCGGAGGGCGGCAAGAGCACGACCACCGTCCAACTCCGCCAGGGCAGCACCGCGGCGAAGTGACCGGCGCGGCGGAGCCGCGAGCGGCACGTGGGCACGGCGACAAGGGGCATGGGGAAGACGGCACCCGAGAGGTATAACTACCTGCCATGGCGGTCATGAGACCTAGGCGAATCTTGTCAGGATAAACTACCCACGGGTGTCTTGTTTCCACGGGCGGGGTCAAGCGTCACAAAAATCTTGAAACTGTAATGCCCATGACCGAACCTATCTGCACATCCCTCCATGCCGATCACTCGGCTGGTCGTGGGGCGGCTCCGAAAGGTGCCGCCCCCTTTTGTTTTGATCACAGAAGGCGTAAGGCCATCGTCTATGTGGATGGTTTTAATTTATACTACGGAGCGTTGAAGGCGACGCCGTTGCGATGGCTGAACCCTGTCGCCTTATCCAGTCAGGTGTTCCCGGTGTTCGAGATCGTCGGCTGCAAGTATTTTACCGCTAGAATTGCTGAAGCTAAAGATTTGGACGGGAAGGTTAAGCGTCAGGCCAATTACTGGAGGGCTTTGATGACCCTATCTGTGGCCCAAATCATCGAAGGTCACTTCCGCGTGAGGAAGACTCGGGCCAAGTCCGCTAATCCGCCCCCGGACATGGTAGAAATTGTCAGGGCAGAGGAGAAGGGCTCAGATGTTAACCTAGCCTCACATCTGCTTTATGATGCTTTTGGCGAATCATTCGACGTGGCCTTGGTTATCTCTGGTGATTCGGATCTGGTTACGCCCATCCGCATGGTGACCCGGAATATCGGTAAGCCAGTGGGTGTGATCAACCCGCAGCGTTTATCGGGTCCTGGACGGCGTCGATGCAGGGGAAGCACCGCGCTCAAGGAGGTGGCTTCGTATTATCGGGGCGGCGTCACCTGGGCCCAGCTGGAGAAAGCTCAGTTTCCGAGCCGATTGACAGATGCATCGGGCGAATTTGGAGCTCCGCCTGAGTGGTATTCGTAGGTACGGGCGGTCCCGACCCTACCAGCGCGGCGGAGCCGCGAGGGGACACGGGGGCACGGTGACAAGGGGGCACGGGGAGATGGCAAAGTTCAAACGGAGACCGGAAATCGGATAGGATGCTGTGGTGCTGCCTAGCGCGGCGGAGCCGCGAGGGGACATGGGGGCACGGTGACAAGGGGGCACGGGGAGATGGCAGGGGAAACGCGGTAGCAGCACCTAGGGCAGCACGCGGTGCTGCCCCTGCCAATATTACCTAACCTTAGCCCTGTCTCTGGCCCTATCACGCCATCCGGCTCCAGAGCACCTTGAGGTAACGTCCCTCGGGGTGGTTGGAGGCGTTAGGGTGATCGCCGCCGGGGCCGGTGCGGTCGAAGATCTGGAGGCGCTTCTGGTAGCGGTGCGCGGCCTTGCTGACGAGGTCCTCGAAGGCCTCGGCGGAGACGAGGCCCGAGCACGAGCAGGTGACGAAGAGGCCTCCCGGGGCGACGAGCTGCATGGCGAGGACGTTCAGGTCGTTGTATTTGCGCAGGCCTTCGGCTTCGAATTCCTCGTCACGGCTGTCGACGAACTTGGGCGGATCGCAGAGGACGAGGTCCCAGGTGCGGCCGTTCTTCTGCATCTGGCGGATCCAGGTGAACGCGTCGGCATGCACGAAGTCGATGCGGACGTTGTTCAGGTTCGCGTTCCGCTTGGCCATCTCGATGGCCTTCTCGTCGAGGTCGACGGCGGTGACCTCGGTGGCGCCCGCCAGCTTGGCCGAGATGGAGAAGCCGCCCGAGTAGCAGCAAAGGTCGAGGACCTTGAGGCCCTTGGCGAGGGCTCCGAAGCGGCGGCGGTTGTCGCGCTGGTCGCAGAAGAAGCCGGTCTTGTGGCCTTCGGCGAAGTCGACCTCCTGGGTCATGCCGAACTCCTTGATCTTCACGAAGCGCACGGACGACTTCGGGACGTCGGTCGGCATGATGCCTTCGACGCGCGCGACGTGCGGGTCGACCTGGACGATCTCGCGCTTGGTGCCGACGGCGTCGTGCAGGATCGGGATCCAGCGGGGGAGGCGGCGCATCACGCCCACGGAGGAGACCTCGATGGAAAGGACGTCGCCGAGCCGGTCGACGATCAGGCCGGACAGGAAGTCGGCGTCGGCGTTGACGACGCGGTAGGCGTCGGTGTCGGCGTCGAGCTTGAGGACGTCCTTGCGGAGGGCCGCGGCGCGACGGATGGCCTGTTCGAACCAGGCGTCGTCGGGCTTGCCCGGGGTGGCCTTCAGGATGCGGAGGGCGATGGGGGCGCCGGCATTCCAGAAGCCGTAGCCGATGAAGGAGCCCTGCTTGTCGTAGGCCGTCACGACGTCGCCTTGGCGGGCGTCGGCCGACACCTCGCCGATCATCGAGCGGAAGATCGCGGGCTTGGAGGTGAAGGTCTTCAGCTGCACCCATGGCCGCTCGCGCGCGATGGGCGCGGGGATGTTGGGCAGGCTGCTGGTCGGCTCGGACATGACGACAGGTTCGGCGGGGCTACGCCCTTGGCAAGCCCCGGCCGCTCCGACGGGTCAGATTACCCGATGAAGCTGCAGATATACTGGCAGATGCCGGACTGCACGGTGATCGTGAAGCCGGACTTCGGGGCCACGGTGAAGTGGGTGCCCGCGCCGTAGGTCTTTTCTTCCTTGGAACCGTCCTGGACCACGACGCAGGAACCGTCGGTGATCTCCATGATCTCGGCCTTGTCGGTGCCGAAATGGTAGGTGCCGGCGTAGATCAGGCCGACGGTCTTCTTGGCGCCGTCGGCGGTGAGGATCGTGTGGGAGACGACCTTGCCGTCGAAGTAGACGTTGGCTTTGGCGACGGCGGTGACGTTCTTGAATTCCATGGGACGGATTTGGTAAGGGGAGGGGGAGGGTGGGTAAAGGGAGAAAGTTCGTCGCGGAGCGACGAATGAGAGTATAGAGTATGGAGCATCGAGTATAGGGGGCGAAGGGAGGACTGGATAGAGGGCAGCGTTGAGGACTGAGTGGAGGGCTGAATCGATGACAGAGGACAGATGGCGGAGCGCCTGAACCATTCTCGGGTGGCGGGTGGCGGCCCCGGGTGGCAGGTGGCGGAAGAGATAATAGGCGCTCAAGGGGAAACCGGAGACCGGATGATTGGCTGGGCCTGAGGTAGGGATGCGATGACATCGCATCCGTAGGCGAATGGAGGCCCGGATGGCCGGCGTCTTGCCCTGCTCAAGGCACGTGCCTCTGCGAACGGCGGCCATGGCAATGGCCGCCCTACCTGAGGCAGGGCACGGATGCTTGTCCCCTTGTCCCCGCGCCAGCGTGTCCCCTATCGCTTCACCACCTGATAATAGGCGACGGGGCCGAGGAGGTCGCGACCGTCGGAGGTCTTGGCGCCGGTGAGCTTGATCTCGTGGACGAAGCCTTCCCGGATCTCGGCGAGCGGCAGGGTGAGGACCTTGCCGTCCGTGCTGAGCGACCAGGCGGACGTCAGGACTTCTTCGTCGACCTTCGGCGAGCCGTAGGCGACGTGATACTTATAACGGAAGCTCCGCAGGGCCGGAGCGAGGGTCGCCCGGTCGATCGCTGCGGTGAAGCGTACCTCGAAGCCCGCGGACTTGAGCCGGACGGTCTCGATGAGGGCCGGGAGGGATCGCGGGGCTTCGATGCGCACGACGCCGTTGTTGCCCGCCCAGGAGAGGTGAGTCTTGCCGACGTGCAGGGCCCCGTCCGGCGCGAAGGCCAGGCGGTGGTTGCCGTTGCGGAGCGTCTTCGTGTCGAGGAAGGGGATCATCGCGCCTTGGTGGACGCCGCCGACATCCTCGCCGACGAAGCGTACCAGCCGGGCGGCGTTCATCTCGCCGAAGACCACCTGGCCGGCGAGCGCGCCCCAGGACTTCGGGAACACCGCCGGCTGGGTCGGGGAGTTCGACAGCTCTCCCTGGATGAAGATCCCGCCGGGCGGCGTGCGGAGTTTCTCGAGTTCCGGCACCGGCAGCTCGAGCGGATCGCCGCGGTCCCAGCCGGGCGTCCAGACGAGCGAGGCGGGATGTCCGTTGAACGAGCCCTTGGTCACGACCTGCAGCGG
Source organism: Verrucomicrobiota bacterium (assembly GCA_016871725.1). Classification (GTDB taxonomy): domain Bacteria; phylum Verrucomicrobiota; class Verrucomicrobiia; order Opitutales; family UBA953; genus UBA953. The sequence continues at coordinate 5,382 of VHCL01000079.1, forward strand.
GCTGCTGCCGCGCCAGTCGCCTTGGTTGTCGTTCACGAGCAGGCGGCCTTGGGCGTCGAAGCCGATCCCGTCGGGCGAGCGGAAGCCGGTCGCGTAGAGTTCCGCCGGCCCGCGGCCGCCGTCGGGGAGCCGGATCACGCAACCGCGGTAGGGCACGCGGGAATACATGCGACCGGCGAGTTTCGCGGCGAACCCTTTGCCGGAGGTCATCTGCGCCCGGTCGGCCTTGCCGATCTCGGACCAGGCGCCGCGGACCTCGCGGAAGACGCCGTCGCCGGACGAGGCGAGATTGAGGGAGACGTAGAGCGCGCCGTCGGGTCCGCGGGCCGGCCCGAAGGCGAACTCGTGGTAGTTGCCGCTCATCCCGAAGCCGTCCCAGAGCGTGCGGTAGCGGTCGGCCCGGCCGTCGCCGTCGGTGTCCTCGAGGCGCGTCAGTTCGGGACGCTGCATCACCACCAGCGCCCCTTGGCCGTCGGCGAGCAGGCCGAGCGGTTCGTGCAGGCCTTCGGCGAACTGCCGCCAGGCGCCGTCGGCCTCGCGGACGAAGACTTCGCCGCGGTGGAAGGCCACCGCGAGGCGACCGTCCTCGAGGAACGTGAGGCCGCCGACCTGGTCGTCGATGCCGGCGGGCAGTTCGACCTTGGACAACGTGAACGCCTCGGCCCAGCCGTCCTTGGCCGGGGCGGCCTTGGCGGCCGGTGGAGGCGTCGGGGCGGCGGTGGCCGCCGCGAGGAGGAGCAGGGCGGCGATCATGGCAGGCGGACGGTGAGGGCGAAGGCCTTGGCTTCGGCCGGCGTGAGCGTCAGCGTCGATTCACGCCGCGTGCCGGCCGAAGCGCTGGTCGCGCGGTCGAGTTCGAAGGTGACCGGCTTGGTCGCGACGACTTCGAGGCGTCGGACGAGGTCGCGTCCTTCGGCGACGAACGTCTCGCGGAAGCGCGCGCCGTCGCGCTCATACTCGAAGGTCGGCAGCCCGGCGGCGTCCACCTCGTAGCCCAGGAACTTCACGCGCTTCTGCAGCGATTCGTCGGCC
>VHCL01000080.1 GCA_016871725.1 Verrucomicrobiota bacterium
CTGGTCTCCGACCAGGTCGTCCCGGAGGGAAGCGGCTTCGCCGGTCGCCATGGCCATGATTTCCTCCGCAGCAACGACGCCACGTTCATCCCGGTCTCCCAGCGCGTCGGTCCGGACGGCGCCCTCTACGTGAGCGACTGGTCCGACGTCCAGGTCTGCCACAACAACACCCAGGAGATCTGGGATCGTTCCAACGGACGCATCTATCGCGTCAGCTTCGGCAACCCGGCTAACCGTCCGGCCGACCTCGCCCGCATCCGTGACGATGAGCTCGCCGAGATCGCCCTCAGCGACGCCAACGAATACTTCGTCCGGCAGGCGCGCAAGGTCCTGGCCGAGCGCAGCCTGTCGGGGAAGTCGCCCCTCGTCGCTTCCGCCCGCGGCAGGCTCCGTGACGTCCTGACTGGCTCCGCCGACCCTGTGCGTCGCCTCCGCGCGCTGTGGGCGCTGCAGTGCACGGGTTCGCTCGACGACGCGCTCCTCGCCGGCGCGCTGAAGGACGAAGCCCCCGCCGTGCGCGGCTGGGCCGTGCGCCTGATCGCGCAGCAGTGGACGGCCGGCGTGCCGGCCCTCGCCGGCCTAGCGAAGACCGAGACCTCCCCGCAGGTGCGCCGCGAACTCGCTTCCGCGCTGTCCTATCTCCCCCTCGACCAACGCCCCGCCATCGCCGAGCCGCTCCTGGCCCGCGCCGAGGACGCTTCGGATCATAACATCCCGCTGCTGCTCTGGTATGGCATCGAGCCCCTCGTCGGCGCCGATGCCGAGCGCGGCCTCGCCCTCGCCGCCGGCAGCCGCCATCCGCAGACGGTCGACTTCATCTACCGCCGCCTCGCCAGCGACGCGGGCGCCCGCGCCCAGGTGCTCGCCATCGCCGCGCGCGAGACCGACGCCGCCCGGCGCGCGACGCTCGTCAGCCGCGTGGTCGAAGGCGTCCGCCAGGCCGGCTCCTTCGCCGCCCCGGCCGGCTGGCCCGCGCTCGTCGCCGGCCTGCGTCAGGGCGCTTCGCCCGACCTGCTGGCCAACCTGAACGAGCTCGACGCCCTCGCCGGCGACGAGTCCAGCCGCGCTTTCTACCGCGGTCACCTCGCCGACGAGAAGGCTCCGTTGCCCGCCCGTCAGCGCGCGCTCGCCGTGCTCGTCGCCTCCCGCGACCGCGCCGCCGCTCCGGTGATCCACAAGATCTTCGCCGAGAAGACCACGCCGGCCTTCCGCCGCGCGCTCATCCAGGCCCTCGCCGCCGTGGGCGACGCGGACACCCCCGCCGTGCTCCTCGGACGTTTCGGCGTCTTCTCGCCGGAGCAGATCGCCGACGCCGTGTCCGCCCTCGCCAGCAACGCCGCCGGCGGCAAGGCGCTCCTCGCCGCGGTGGCCGCGGGCAAGGCCGACAAGTCGCTGCTGTCTCCGCTCGTAGCGCGTCAGCTGAAGTCGCTCGGCGATCAGGAACTCGACGCCGCGCTCGCCGCCGTCGTGGGCGTGGTCAACGCGACCAAGGCCGACTTCGCGAAGACCAAGGCCAAGTATGAGGCGATGCTCAAGCCCGAGGCGATCCGCAAGGGCGACCTCGCGGCCGGCCGCCAGCTCTTCGCGTCGACCTGCGGCATCTGCCATACCTTCGGCTACACGGGCAACCAGGTCGGCCCGGGCCTCGCCGGCTCGAACATCGGCAAGCTCGATTACTTCCTCGAGAACGTCCTCAATCCCAACGGCGTCATCGGCAAGGACTACCAGTTGAACGTCTTCAAGCTCAAGGGTGGCGCGACGATGAGCGGGATCGTCCAGTTCGAGGACGCGCAATCGTTCCGGCTCGTCATGCCCGGCGGCGCGAAGTTCACCGTCGCCAAGGGCGAGGTCGAGAAGCGCGAGACCCTGCCGATGTCGCTGATGCCCGAAGGCCTGCTCGACGCCCTCACCAAGGAGCAGGTGATCAACCTCGTCGCCTACCTGCAGTTCCCCGACGGTTTCCCCGCCACGGCTCCGGGCGTCTGGCGCTTGGAAGGCGCGATCGAAGGCGAGTCCCTGAAGGTGCTCGCCGTCACCGGCGGCAAGACCGGCGGCCAGAAGATGACCGCGTTCAAGGCCAGCCGCTGGAGCGGCAACGACCATCTCTGGTGGACCGGCGGCAAGGTCGGCGACACGCTCACGCTCGCGCTGCCCGTCGCCGCCAAGGGGACCTACGAAGTGAAGTTCGTCGGCACCAAGGCCCATGATTACGGCAGCTTCGAACTCCGTCTGGATGGCAAGCTCCTCGGCGTCGAAGGCTATGATTTCTACAATCCCGCCGAAGTCGTCACGACCGGCGAACTCGACGGCGGCCGTCACGAACTCGACGCCGGCGAACATCGCCTCGAGATCAAGATCCTCGCCCCCAATCCCGCCGCCACTCCCCGGAACATGTTCGGGTTGGATTATGTGAAGTTGGAGAGGAAATGACAGAGCACTGAATCGATGACAGATGACGGATGGCTGCGTCGATGACGGAAGGCAGAAGTGCCGAATCGATCACGGAGGACTGAATGGAGGGCTGCGTTGAGGACTGAGTGGAGGGCTGAATTGAGTGAAAGGCAGTTGGTCGCTTCAGGTGGCAGCTTCAGGTGGCAGGTGGCGGGCTTTGATCGATGCATGGGGTAGGGTTACGATGACATCGCATCCGCCTGCCTTGAGGTAGGGTCAGCACTGCGTGCTGACCTGGCTGCAGCGGGTAGGGTTGAGCGCCCTCGCTCAACCGTATGGCCGCCGCAGGGCGGCCAAGGTTAGGGGCGTGGCTTCGCCGCGCCCACCTAAGCTGAGGGCACGATGAATCGTGCCCCACCCTTGGTTCGCCCTAGGGCGAACGGCCCTCCGTGCGCGTCAGCGCGCGGTCAGAATCCCGCGCCTTTGACCTTCGTCTTCACGCGCAGGAGCCGGTCCTTGGACGTGATGTAGAGGGTGTGGCCGTCGTCGCCCCAGGTGAGGTTGGCCGTGGGTTGGCCGCAGAGGATGGAGCCGAGGTGCTTGCCTTCGGGCGAGAGGATGAGCACGCCGCCGGGGCCGGTGGTCCAGATGTTGCCCTTGGCGTCGAGGCGGAGGCCGTCGCAAGAGCCCGGGCGACCTTGGTTCTTCAGAGGGGCGGCCAGGAAGACGTCGCGCAGGCCGTCGCCGTCGAGTTCGCAGGTGACCACGCGCGGGTTCTTGCCGTCGGAGACGGCGAGGTAGAGGGACTTCTGGTCGACGCTGAGGGCGATGCCGTTGGGCCACTGGATTGCCTTGGTCACGAGGGTGACCTTGCCGTCGGTCGCGAGCTTGTACACGCCGTGGTAAGGGGTCTCGGCCTTGTCGCCCTTCGGCAGGCCGTAGGCGGGGTCGGTGAAGTAGATCGAGCCGTCCTTGGCCACGCAGAGGTCGTTCGGGCTGTTGAAGCGCGCGCCTTCGTGGTTCTTGGTCGCGAGCGGCACGAACTTGCCGTCGCCGCCGAGGCGGGCGACGCGGCGCGAGCCGTGCTGGCAGAGGAGCAGGCGGCCTTCGCCGTCGACCGCGAGGCCGTTGGAGCCCTGGTTCGGCGAAGCCTCGTCGGTGCCGCTCGGCTGCAGGAAGACGGAGGCGACCGCGTCGCCTTCGATCCACTGGTAGGCGATGTTCTTCGGGACGTCGGAGAAGACGACGCGTCCCTTGTACCAAGCAGGGCCTTCGGACCAAGTGTAGCCGCCGTTCGAGATCGTTTCGATCTTGGCGTCGGCGGCGAGCAGGGCGTCGAGCGCCGGGTCGAGCTTCTCGATGGACTGCTTCGGGCCATCGGCGGCGAGGGTGGTCAGGACGGAAAGCAAGAAGGCGGGGAGGAACTTCATGCGGTAGGGGTAGGGCGGGGAATGAAGGTAGGCAAATCAAACAAGGCAAGGTGCCAGCGGTTGGCGGTTAGCGGATGGCGGTTGGGGATACATTCGAGCAAAGGGAGGCCGGAAACCGGAAAGTTAGCTGCGGGCAAAAGGCACCCCAGCCAAGCATCCGGTCTCCCCTTTGAGTCTTATGGTTTCGCTTCGGATGGCGGGTGGCTGGTTTTCCATTCAGCCCTCCATTCTTTCAGGTCTCGGGTCTCGGCCATCAGGCGCCGGGTACGGGTGATCAGGTTCAGGTTCGGGTTCGGGATTAATCGATGCAGCCCTCCGTCATCTGTCATCGATTCAGTCATCCAATTCAGGTGGCGGGTGGCAGCCCCGGGTGGCAGGTGGCGGGTTTTCTATTCAGCCCTCCATTCAGTCCTCAACGCAGGCCTCCACTCAGCACTCAACTCAGCAGCACACTTTGTCGTGACGCGGTCCCGACCCTACCCAAGGCAAACTAGGGCAGCACGCGGTGCTGCCCCTACCCCAAGACAGGCATTCCCCCGATACTCCATACTCGATACTCGATACTCTCTGGCTACAGCCCTCCTTGTCTTGCCCCCCTCCCCAAAACCCTCCTTTCTCTCCCCTCGTGAAAGCCCTGCTCCTCACCGAATACAAGAAGATGTCCTACGTGGACGTGGCCGACCCGGTCTGCGGTCCCGACGACGTCCTGATCCAGGTCCGCGCCTGCGGGATCTGCGGGTCCGATATCCATGGCTACGACGGCTCCACGGGCCGCCGCATCCCCCCGCTGGTCATGGGCCACGAGGCCGCGGGCGTCATCACCGGCGTCGGCGCCCAGGTGAAGGGTTTCGCCCCCGGCGACCGCGTCACCTTCGATTCCACGGTCTTCTGCGGCGAATGCGTCCACTGCAAGCGCGGCGACGTAAACCTCTGCGACAACCGCCAGGTCCTCGGCGTCTCCTGCGGCGATTATCGCCGTCACGGCGCCTTCGCCGAGTTCGTGACCGTCCCCGCCCGCATCCTCCATAAGCTGCCTGCCGAGCTCGGTTTCGCCGAAGCCGCCATGATCGAGGCCGTCTCCGTGGGCGTGCACGCCGTCCGCCTCACCCCCGTCGCCCCGGGCGATACCGCCATCGTCGTGGGCACCGGCATGATCGGCCTGCTCACGCTCCAAGCCGCTAAAATCGGGGGTTTCGCGCAGGTCATCGCCGTCGACACCGAGGACTCGCGCCTCGCCGTGGCCAAGGAACTTGGCGCTACCCACAGCTTCAATCCTAAGACCGGCGGCGACCTCACCGAATACGTCAAGTCGCTGACCAAAGGGCAGGGCGCCGACGCCGCGTTCGAGTGCGTCGGCCTCAACGCCACCGTCCTCTCCGCGATCCACGCCGTCCGCAAAGGCGGCACCGTCACGCTCGTCGGCAACCTCTCGCCGAAGACCGAGCTCCCGCTCCAGGTCGTCGTCACCCGCCAGCTCCGCCTGCAGGGTTCGTGCGCCTCGGCCGGCGAGATCCCGCGCTGCATCGAGCTCCTCGCCACCCAGCAGATCAAGGTCGACAAGATCATCTCTGCCGTCGCTCCGCTGGAGCAGGGCGCCGACTGGTTCGCCAAGCTCTACGCGGGCGCCCCGGGCGTCATGAAGGTCATCCTCGCGCCCCAATCCTGATCAATAGAACCGATGGCTTTCTTCGATCTCACCGGCAAGGTCGCCTTCATCACCGGCACCAGCCGCGGCCTCGGCCAATACTTCGCCCGCGCCCTCGCGCAGGCCGGCGCCGACATCGCGATGTCGAGCCGCGACGCGTCCAAGCTCGCCCCGTTCCGCAAGGAGATCGAGGCCCTCGGGCGGCGCACCTGCGGCGTCGACCTCGACGTCCGCGATCACGCCAGCATCAAGGCCGCCGTGGCCGAAGTGGAGAAGCAGATGGGCCGCATCGACATCCTCGTGAACAACGCCGGCTGCAACGCCCGCAAGCCCGCCCTCGAGGTCACCTGGGACGACTGGAACATGGTCCTCGACACCAATCTCCGCGGCACGTTCTTCACCGCGCAGGCGGTCGCCCCGGGCATGATCGCCCGCGGCTACGGTCGCGTCATCAACATCGGCTCCGTCACCTGCGTGGCCGGTTACGCCGGCCTCGCTCCCTATGGCGCGAGCCGCGGCGGCGTGAAGCAGCTCACCATGAGCCTGGCCGACGACTGGGGCCGCCATGGCGTCACCGTCAACTGCCTTGCTCCCGGCTGGTTCAAGACCGCCCAGAACGCCGTCCTCTACGAGAACCGCGAGTGGGTCGAATACCTCTGCGACCGCATCCCGCTCAAGCGCCCCGGCGCACCGGACGACCTCGCCGGCCCGGTGGTCTTCCTGGCCTCCGAGGAGAGCCGCTACGTCACCGGTCAGACCTTGTTGGTTGACGGCGGCATCAGCACGGGTGCTACTCGTGCCACGGTCGCCCCGCCGAAACCCTGACCCCTTCGCGCCATGCTTTACGCCCTGCTCGCCATCGCCGTCCTGGTCCTGTTGGTGC
>VHCL01000081.1 GCA_016871725.1 Verrucomicrobiota bacterium
CAGGCCGGGAGGCAGGGCGTCGACGGCCATGGCCTTGAGTTCCTCGAGGCGGGCGCAGAGCTTGTCGAGGCACGCCTCAGCCTGCTGGGCGTCGGCCCAGACGTCGTAGATGGTCACCAGTTCGCCCGGCTTCTCGCCGTCGATCTCGCCTTCGCCGACCTCGTAGTCGCAGTCGAGGAGCTCGTCCCAGAAGTTGGCGTCGAGGTCGAGGGCGTCCTCGAGCTCATAGAGGCGGATGCCGTTCATCCATTCGTTGAGCAGGGTGAAGGCCTCGCGATGGGCGGGCAGGACTTCGGTGAAGGTGTCGCGGATGCCGACGGCGATGAGGGTGAGTCCGTCGACGGTGTCGCCCAGCTGGGGGCCGTCGAAGGGAGGCGTCGGTTCGGAGGACATGCGGGAATGGGATGCGAGGCGTGGTCGGGAGCGCCAGCCAAATCAGGCCGTGATCTCGGCCAGGAGCTGCTCGAGGCCTTTGCCGTAGCGGACATAGGAGTCGAAGCGCTCCTGCGGCGAGGCCTTGGTGCCTTCGCCGAGGTGCACGATGCTGGCCACGTGGGGTTCGATGGAGACGCCGGCCTTGTAGCCTTGGCGGATGAGGTCCGTGAGGATCTCTCGGACGAGCGCGTCGCCCTCGCCGGCGTAGGTGAAGGCGCTGCTCTTGCCGCCCGCCGGATTGCGCCGGCAGTCCTTGATGTGGACGTATTCCACATAAGGCAGGATGTCGCGGTAGAAGGGCATGGTCTCCTGGCCGTACGAGACCGTGTTGCCGATGTCGAAGAGGTAGCGGACGCTGGGATGGTCGACGCTCTCGATGAAGCGGCGGGCGTGCTTGCCGGAAAGTCCGCCCCAACCTTCGCAGTTCTCGTGCAGGAGCATGATCCCGCCGTCGGCGGCGAGCTTGGCCATCTCCTTATAACGGCGGATGCCTTCGTCGCGCCAGATATCTTCGGAGACGTCACCGCGGACCCAGCTCATGGTGCGCACGAACTTCGTCTTGGTCCGCTGCATGCGAGGGATGAGCACCTTCAGGTCGGCGAGGTCGACGGCGAGGTCGCCGGTGATCGGGCGGCTCCAATTGCCGATGGCGGAGGCGTAGCTGCTGACGCGCATGCCGGCCGCCTCGAGCTGGTCCACGGCGCGCTTGAAGTCGTCGTCGCTGACGGCCGGACCGGAGAACTGCTTGCCGTTCAGCAGGCGCAGTTCGATGGCCTTCCAGCCGAGCGCCTGGTGCGCGGCGATCTGGCCGGCGATGTCATCGGCGGCTTCGTCGGCCAGGCCGGAGAGGGGAAAGGGCGGGGTGGGCATGGTGCAGAGTGGAGGACTGAATTGATGGCTGAATCGAGGACTGAATCGAGGGCAGAATTGAGCCGGTAATAGCGACAGATAAGAAGGGAAGGGCTTGCGGGACCGGGCCGAGCGTAGGATAAACCGACCATGAGATTCGCCCCGATCTTGCTTTGCTGGTCCTTGCTATGCGTGGCGGCCGAGCCGGCGCGCAAGCTGAAGGTCTTCATCCTCGCGGGTCAGTCGAACATGCAAGGGCAGGGCGTGGCCGACCTGGCGGGCCGTAATTATAACGAAGGTAAGGGCACCCTGGTGGACGTCATGTCCCGCCCAGGAGCGACCGAACGCTACGCCCATCTCAAGGACAAGGACGGCAAGTGGGCCGTGCGCCCGGATGTCTGGGTGCGCTATCAGCGTGAGAAGCAGCCGCTGCAAGCCGGTCCGCTGACGCTCGGGTTCGGCGCTTATGTCAGCCAGCATCACTTCGGACCGGAGTTCCAGTTCGGCCATGTGGTCGGCGCGGCCTACCGCGACCAGGTCCTGCTCATCAAGACCGCCTGGGGCGGCAAGAGCCTCTATCGCGATTTCCGACCACCGAGCGCCGGCGGCGAGGTCGGTCCGTATTACCTGAAGATGGTCGCGGAAGTCCGCGAGGCCTTGGCGAACCTCAAGCGGGACTTCCCCGCTTACGACGGCGCTGAGGTCGAACTGGCCGGCTTCGTCTGGTATCAGGGGTGGAACGACGGCGTGAATCCCAAGACCGCCGTGCCGGAGTATGAGCAGAACCTCGTCCACCTCATCCATGACGTCCGCACGGAATTCGGCGTCCCCAAACTACCGGTCATCGTCGGCGAACTCACCGGCCCGTGGGTCGACGCCCCGAAGGAGTGGACCGCCCTGCGCCAGGCGCAGGCGAACGTGGCGGGCTATCCCGAGTTCAAGGACAACGTCATCTTCGTGCCCACGCGCACCTTCGTGCGGAAGCCCGAGGATTCGCCTAATCCCGGCCACGGCCATCACGAGTTCGGCAATGCTGAAACCTATTTCCTCGTCGGTGATGCGCTGGGTAAGGCCGCCGTGCAGATGGCCGGACGCGACCGGCAGGTCCGTCAGATCCGCGGTTGGACGCTACGGATCGACGATCGCCTGATCGCGAAGGACGCCGCGCTGGTCGAGAAGGCGGTCGGCCTCCTGGACGCACAGCTTGCTAAAGTGGAGCGACTCGTCCCGACCAAGGCGGTCGAGCGGCTCCGCTCGGTGCCGCTCAACTTCACCCTGCCTTACCCCGACCGTCGCCCCACGGCAGAGTATCACGGCGGCTTGGCTTGGGTGAAGCAGGTCGGGCGGGAGGTCGCCTTGGCCAAGGCGATCGAGTTCACGAACATCGACCGTTTCGAACCGGAGATCCGCCGCATGCCCGTGCTCGTGTTGCACGAGCTCGCCCATGCCTACCATGATCAGGTGGTCCCGGGCGGCTATCAGAACAAGGATATCCTGGACGCTTTCCAGCAGGCCAAGGCGGCCGGGACCTACGACGCCGTCAGGCGTTGGACCGGCGAGAAGTTTGTCGAAACGCCGACCAAGGCCTACGCGATGACCAACCAGATGGAATATTTCGCCGAGGTCACCGAAGCCTACTTCGACCGCAATGACATGGAGCCTTTCGACCTCAAGGAACTGAAGGCCAAAGATCCGACGGTCGTCCCGGTCTTGGAGAAGGTCTGGGGGCTGCGCTGAGCTGGGTTCGGCTTGCTCCCGTCGCCCTGGCGTGGGAGGAATCGGTCATGAGATTCGCCCCGATGTCATGGATGGCCGCCTTGCTGCTGGCGGCGGCCGCTTTCGCCGAAGACCCGCGCCGCGTGCTGTTCATCGGCAACAGCTACACCGGCGTGAACAAGCTTCCCGACGTCTTCCTGGAGGTCGTGAAGGCCTCCGGCCGCAAGGAGCCGGTGGTCAAGTCTTCCACGCCGGGAGGGCGCACCCTGAAGCAGCAGCTGAGCATCGTCGGCACCGGCAAGCTGATCGAGGAGGGCGACTGGGACGTCGTCGTGCTCCAAGGCCAGAGCCAGGAGCCGGCGGTCGCGGAGGCCGACGAGGCCGTCCGCAAGGAGTTCCTCGAAAGCGCGGCCGAGCTCTGCAGGCGCGTGCGCGCGAAGAGTCCCAAGGCGAAGATCTATTTCTATGAGACCTGGGCCCGGCATGCCGACTATTGGTCTCCGGCCGGCAAGAGGGGGCCCGACGTAGGCGCCGATCCCAAGGAGATGCAGTCCCGCCTGCGCAAGTGGTACGGCGTCGCGACCAAGGACAACGACGCGACCTTGGTGCCATGCGGCGAAGCCTGGGAGCTCAACTACGCCGCGCCCAAGCCGGTCCGCCTGCACACTAAGGACAATTCTCACCCCGAGTACGTCGGCACGTACCTCAACGCCCTGATCTTCTTCGGCAAGATCTACGACGTGAAGGAGCCTGCGCCCGCTTGGCAGGGCAAGCTGGACGCCGTGCAGGCGAAACTCATGCAGGGCTACGCCGCCCAGGTCCTCAAGTAGGCCCTCAGGGCGTCAGGCCGGCGGCGCGCAGCGCGGTCGCATGGACGGCGATGTCGTGGTCGGCCGACCATGCGAAGGCCTGGCCGCCGACGACCACGCGGTGCAGGTCGCGGAATTCTTCGTCGTAGCGTCCCTTCGGGACATCGAGCGCGATGGTATTCTCGCCCTTCTTGAAGCGGGGCTCGGCGAACATGACCCTCTTGTCGCCGACCTGACGGCAGACCTTGGCCGTGTCGCGGGGTTCATCGAGACGCAGGACACCCTTGCCGGATTCCAGCGGACGGATCTCCATCGCGCCGCGGGTGCCACGGACGGCGAGCGCCCGGTGCGGGCCGCCGAACGGATCGGCATGGTCGCAACGGATCGTGACCGTGGCCTTGGGGTAGGAGAGTACGGCCAGCTGGTTGTCGACGAAGGTATCCTGGGGCGACCGGGTGGCGTTGCCGAAGGCCTGGACCGAGGTCGGTGGACCCATCAGCGTCACGACCGTGTCCACCAGGTGGCAGGCGAGTTCGTACATGCCGCCGCCGGGAAGCTGGGCGAAGCGCTTGCGCGAAGCCTCGTCGAGCAGCTTGCCCATCGAGGCGTCGATTTCCATCACCTCGCCGAGCCAGCCTTCCTTGACGGCGCGGACGAGCAACTGGATGGCCGGGTTATAGCGGAGCATATAACCCATCTGCACGGTCAGTCCTTGTTCGGCGGCGTAACGGCGGAGAGCGACGAAGTCGGCGTGCTTCTCCGCTCCGGGCTTGTCGAGGTGGATGTGCTTGCCGGCTTTCAACGCGGCCAAGGCGGCCCGGGCGGAATCTTCGAGGGTGGTCTCGATGACCACCACGCGGATGCTCGGGTCAGCGAGGATCTCCGCTTCGGTCAGGTATTTCAGTCCCACGAAGGACTTCGCCTTTTGCGCGGCGGCTTGGCGGGCGGCGATCGGTTCAGCGAAACCGACGACTTGATAGAGGTCGGCCAGCGAGCGGAGGGCGTCCATCTTGCCGGCCGCATGCGCATGCGAGGTGCCGAGCTGGGCGACCCGCAGACGCGGTTTGCTTTCGGCGGCCAGCAGTCCCGCGAAAGGCGCCATGGCCAGGCCGGTGAGAAGGGTGCGTCGGTGGATCATCTGAGGAGCCAGGTGGCGGCGGCGGTCTTGGCGTCCGTGCCGTCGAGGTGCAGGGTGGCGGACCGGAAGAGGGTGTGATCTTGCTCGCCGGCGACCCAGAGCGGCTGCGTCGAGGCGACGCAGAGCAGGCCGGGCACGTCGAGGTATTTGGCGCCGCCGGGGAGGAACATCGGATCGCGGTAATCAAGCAGCTGGCCGAAACGGAAGCCGCGCGTATCGACGGCGGCCTTGGCGATGGCTTCGCCGCTCACGGCGCGGGCCGCGGCGGCGACGACGCCCATCTGGCCGAAGCCGGCGAGCGAGACCTTCTTGACCGGCGGCTGGGAAGCATCGCGCGGCGTGAGCAGGTAGCTCGTGATGGTCATCACGTCGTGCACTCGCTGGGCGAAGAGGGCGTGATTGTAGCCGTAGGTGTAGGCCGGCACTTCGCGGGGGCCGGTCACGACGCGGGTCTGCTTGAGCTGCTTGTCCGCCTGCAGGAAGAGGTCGGCTGTGAGCACGCCCACGCCACGGTCGATGAGTTCCTGGAGTTCCGGGCGGATAGACCCGTCGGGGAGGCGGGCGGAGCCTTTGCCGGCGTCATCCAGCCAGATGATCACTTCGCCGGTGGGCTTGGTCGGCTGGAGCCAGTCGACGGTGATTTCCTCGCCATAGGTCGCGTTCACGAGCGTGCCTTGGGTGCGGAAGTGAGAATCGCGCCATTGGGTGCTCGCGTCCGCGAACGTGACCATGCCCGCGTGGGCGTAAGGGCGGCCGATGAGCGTCTCGAACGCCGGACGCAGGATCTTCTCGCGGCCCTCGTCGGTTTGGGCGAGCGCCTGCAGCTGCTGCTGGGCGTCGGTCTTGAGCCACTTCAGTAGCCCGCGTTCGAACTCGGGGTCGCCGGCCTTCGGGGCCGGGTGGGCATCGTCCCAGACCGTCAGCTTCTCCTTGGGCAGCGGCTGGTAGTCGCGTTCGATGATCGGGGCTTCGAAGCCCAGCTTGAAGTGCTTGTTCAGCAGCGCGTAGAAACCCGAGCGCGTCACCGCGTTGTAGTTATGCGGGAAGTGTTCGCCCCGCTGCAGCGTCACGTAGTCCTTCTTGCCGTAGAGAACGTAGAGTTTCTGGAGGTCCGGGAAGCCCTTGGTCGCGAGCTCTTTCGTCCAGTCGTTGGCGGTGTTCATGCCCTGGGGCTTGGGGGCGAAGAGCGCGGCGATCTCGACGTTGCCGGAATTCACGCGGAGCAGGCTGGCGTTCTCGCACGTGCAGCCGCCCTGCATCGCGGTGCTGACCATGACGACGGGGTAGGAGAGGGCCACGCGCGGATCGGCCGCGGCGAGGAGCATCGTTTGCGTGCCGCCGCCGCTC
>VHCL01000082.1 GCA_016871725.1 Verrucomicrobiota bacterium
TGATAGCCCACCCCCCCCTGAAAGCCCCTTTAGGAGGCCAAAAACCCTTTAATTCAGGTATTCTTTCAGAAGCTGGGCCGAACGGGCCTCCGCCTCGCCTACCGGCAGTCCGCCTTTGACCCCCGGGCGCTTGTGGCCGGTCTGCTTGAGCCAGGCGTCGCGGAGGGTGGCGGAGCTCTCGCGGAGCAGCTTCAGCTTCTCCCCTTCGGCGAAGGCCACGTCCGCCTTCCACTTCATCATCGGAGCGAGCGACTGCCACACGGCCTGCGCCATGAAGAGATGGCCCTGCTCGCCGGGGTGAAGATTATCTTTCGCGTAGATGAAAGTCGGATCGGCCTTCTTCTCCGCGGCGACGGCCTGGTGCAGAAGATGATGGATGTCGATGACCTGCCAGCCCGCGGCGCGCTGTGCGACGAGCCACGCGCCGTAGGCTTCCATCACGCCGTCGTAGTTGATCGGATCTTTCGCGCGGTTGTCCGGCGCGTAGAGCGGCGGCGTGACCATGACGACCTGGGCGCCCGCGCGGATGCACGCGAGACGGAGACGGATGACGCCGTCCTGGAAGGCGAGCTGGCGCTGCGCTTCCAGAGGGAGGTAGATGCCGTCGTTGATGCCGTAACAGGCGATGACGAGCGTCGGCTTGAATTCGGCGAGCACGCGACCGAGTCGCTCGTGCAGGTCAGGCCGCGGAAACGCGCCGCCGGCATGACCGGGCTCGGAGAGGCCGGAAGTCGTCTCGCTCGAGAGCCCCATGTTAACGATCGTCGCGCGGGCCATGCCCTTCTGCGCGCGGATCGCCGACTCGACGTAGACGGTCCAGTTGCCGCCATAGGTGATGCTGTCGCCGAGGAAAAGGATGCGCGGCTCCTGCTTGTCGGCGCGGACTTGCGCGGTGAACAGGACCAGGAGGACGAGCAAAAGGCGTGGCATACCCCTCACTCTGAGGTTTCGGTTGGGCGGATAAAAGCGGATTAAGGGACGAGTTATTAACGGCCGGCCCACTTCCGCCTTCTCCCGGCGGGCGGACGGGCTATCGTCCGCAGTCCTGAACCCGCCTATCCACATCAAGGGTGCCCGCACCCACAACCTCAAGGACGTCGAACTGACCATCCCGCGTGGTCAGCTGACCGTCATCACGGGGGTCAGCGGCTCGGGCAAATCCTCCCTGGCCTTCGACACCCTGCACGCCGAGGGCAGCCGCCAATACCTCGAATCCCTCTCCGCCAAGGCCCGCGGGATGCTGGATGCCGCCCCCCGGCCGGACGTGGACTTCATCCGCGGCCTCTCCCCGGTCATCGCCATCGCCCAGCGGACCGGCGGCAACACCAACCCCCGCTCGACGGTCGCCACCCTGACCGAGATCGCCGACCACGCCCGCCCGCTCTGGATCATCGCCGGCGACCGCCGCTGCCTCCAAGACGGCCACCCGGTCCGCCGGCGTTCGCTCGACGACAACCTCCGCGCCCTCGAAGCCATCCCGGACGGCACGCGCCTGATGGTCGTCGCCCCGGTCGCCAAGGACAAACCCTCCGTCCTCCTCGAGGCCTCCGCCGACCTGGGTCGCCGCGGCTTCTCGCGCGTCCGCGTCGACGGCACGGTCGCCACGCTCGAGGAAGCCGCCGGCCTGCTGTCCGGCCGCGAAGCCAAGCAACTCGACGTCGTGGTCGACCGCATCGTCGCGGGCCCCGACCAGCGCAGCCGTCTGGCCGACTCGCTCGAACTCGCCTTCCGCGAAGGCCGCCACCGCGCGAGCGTGCTCGCCGAAAAAGACGGCAGCTGGCAAGAGCACGTGCTCTCGCTGCACCTCGCCTGCGAACACTGCGGCGAGACCTACGAGCCCATCAGCCCGCGCGCCCTCTCGCATAACCATCCGGAAGGCGCCTGCCCTGATTGCGGCGGACTTGGCCGCCAGATGCGCTTCCAGGAAAGCCTTTCGATCCGCGACGAGTCCCTGTCGATCCACGACGGGGTCGTGAAGCCCTGGAAGTGCGCCACGCGCAAGACGCTCATCCGCCGCAACGCGATCACCCGCGCGCTGGCCGAGCAGGCGCCTTTCGACCTCAAGACCCCTTGGCGCGACCTGCCCAACGCCGTGCGCGACCTCCTTCTCCACGGCGACCCAAAGCGTAAGTTCCTGCTCCCGCCGCCCAAGGGCCGGAAACCCGTCGAGACCGTCTGGACGGGCATGTTCACCGAGCTCGAGCACGCCTATCGCACCACCACCGGTGAGTCGCTCCGCCAACGCCTGCTGCAGTTCCAGGCCGGCTCCGTCTGCGCGGGCTGCCAAGGCCGCCGACTGTCCCCCACCGCCCTCTCCCTGCGCCTCAACGGCAAGACGATGGCCGAGTTCCTGGCGATGACGATCCCCGCCGCCTTGGAGTTCACGAAGCAGCTCGCCACGCATCCCGGCGTCATGCCTGCCGAGGAAGCCCGTCGGGGACTCGAGCAGCGTCTCGCCTTCCTCCACGACGCCGGCCTCAACTACCTCACCCTCGACCGCGAGTGCGGTTCGCTCTCCGGCGGCGAAGCCCAGCGCGTCCGCCTCGCCACGCAGCTCGGCCTCGGGCTCGTCGGCGTGACCTACGTCCTCGACGAACCCAGCATCGGCCTGCACCCGAGCGATCACCATCGCCTCATCGGTTCGATCCGCGGCCTGCGCGACCTGGGTAACACCGTCCTCGTCGTCGAACATGACCGCGACATGATGCTCGCCGCGGACCACCTCATCGAAATGGGCCCGGGCGCCGGTATCGACGGCGGACGCATCGTCTTCGAAGGCACCCCCAAGGCCTGCGGCGCGCACGCGTCCTCGCGCACCGGCGCTTATCTTTCCGGTCGGGCCACGTTGGAGGGCATCGTGAAGCGCAAGCCCATCGGCAAGGCCGCGATCACCGTCAAGGGAGCCACCGAGAACAACCTCAAGGACGTCACCGCCTCGTTCCCCATCGGCGCCCTCACCGTCGTCTGCGGCGTCTCCGGCTCAGGCAAGAGCACGCTCGCGATCGACATCCTTTCCGCCGCGGCCGCGCGTAAGATCAACGGCGCCAAGGTCGTGCCCGGCCGTCACGCCGGACTTGAGGGACTCGAGCAGATCACCGCGTTCACCGCCGTGGACCAGGAGCCCATCGGCCGCACCCCGCGGTCGAATCCGGCGACCTTCACCGGCATCATGGACCTCATGCGCGACCTCTGGGCCGCGCTCCCGCTGGCCAAGGCCCGTGGCTACGGCCCCGGCCGCTTCAGCTTCAACGTCCGCGGCGGCCGCTGCGAGACGTGCTCCGGCGAAGGCTCCGTCGCGCTCGACATGCAGTTCCTCGGCGAGACCTTCGTCGACTGCCCCAGCTGCGCCGGCCGACGTTTCAATCGCGAGACCCTAGAGGTCCGCTTCAAGGGACTCAGCATCGCCGACGCCCTCGGCCTGTCGGTCAACGAGGCCGCCGAGGTCTTCCGCGCCCAGCCCAAGCTCGCCGAGAAACTCCGCACCCTCGCCGAGGTCGGCCTCGGTTACCTCAAGCTCGGCCAGGCTGCCAACACCCTCTCCGGCGGCGAAGCCCAGCGTCTCAAGCTCGCGTCCGAGCTCGCGCGCCGCGATCACTCCGGCCGCCTCTACGTCCTCGACGAGCCCACGACCGGGCTGCACTGGGACGATATCGCCAAGCTCCTCGCGTTGCTCGGTCGCCTCCGTGACGCGGGCGCCACGCTCATCGTGATCGAGCACCACGCCGACGTCATCCTCGCCGCGGACTGGGTCATGGAACTCGGCCCCGAAGGCGGCGAGAAAGGCGGCCAGCTCGTCTATGCCGGCCTGCCCGAAGGCCTCCTCAAGCAGAAGGGATCGCCGACAGGACGGGCGCTAAGCCAGCAACCGTGATGGAAGATGAAAGATGGACGATGAAGGATGAATGATGAATGATATGAAGACCGATGGTAGATGGATGATTAAGGATTGAAGTCAGAGGATAAGGCATTCCCCCGCCCCCATCGTTCATCTCTCATCTTCTATCGCTCATCATCCATCCTAGATCTTGGCTGCAATCAGCGCGGCAACCGCGCTGAGTTCCGCGATCTCGGCCTCGCTGAAGTCGTAAGGCTGCATCTTGCCGATGCCGAGGACGCCGAGCACCTTGCCGTCGGCGCCGACGATCGGGACCGCGAGGGCGCCTTGGACGTTCGTCTTCCGGGCGTCGGGCTTTGCCACGCCGCCGAGGTCTTCCTGGAGATTGCAGAGCTGGACGGCTTCCTTGCGCTGGGCGGCGCAGCCCGCGATGCCCTTGCCGAACGGGATGTTGTCGATCTTCGGCAGCAGCATCGGCAGGACCTGCGGCGGGATGCCCTGATGCGCGATGAGCGTGAGCAGGCCCGTCGACGGATCCGTGCGATGTACCGTCCCCGTGACGCACTGGAAATTTTCGAGCGTCCGGGCGAGGACCACCTGCCAATCAGGCTGGCCGACGAGGAGCGCGGAGAGACCGGAGGTAGCTTGCGACATGGTAAGAATAATCAGACAACGCCCTTGGCCATGCGTTCCGTGAGCCAGGCGAGGCCGCCGGCTTCGTCGCCGAAGACGCCGTCCAGCTGGGCTTCGAAGGCCTCGTCGAGGACCTGGGAGAACCAGCCGGCGGGCTTGTGGCCCATGGCGATGAGGTGGCGGCCGAGGACGATCTTCTTGGGCGCGGTCGAGGCGACCTGCAGGGCGGCCGCGCGTTCGGCGAGCCATTCGCCGTGGACCGAGGGACCGTGCATGCTCGCGACGCCGCGGCCGCGACGGTCGCAGAGGTCGACGCGGCAGAGTCGGTCGATTCGGACGACCTTGTTCGCCAATCGGCGAACGGCGGCGTCGCCGGCGCCGGCCTTGTGCAGGTAATAGGGCTGGGCGTGCCAGCGCACGAGCGGCAGGACGGAGTCGATGAGCTTCTTCTCGTTCGTGATCTGGGCGAGGAAACGCGGGGCGAGGTTGAAGCTCTCCTCTTCGTGGCCGTAGGCGTGCCAGCGATTATCTTTCTCCTCTTTCTTCGTCGTGGTCGCCTTGCCGATGTCGTGCAGCAGCACCGCGAGGCCGATGATGAGGTCTTCGTCGCGATCGCCGAGGCGAAGCTCCGCGAAGGCGTCGAGGCACGCGAGGGTGTGGTTCCAGACGTCGCCCTCGGGATGCCATTCCGGATCCTGCGGCACGCCGATCATCGCATGCAATTCCGGGTAGAACTTCGTCCAACCGCAGTCCCTCAGGACATTCAGACCCACGGACGGTTTGCGGCCGCGGAGCAGGAGCTTCGTCCACTCTTCCATCAGGCGTTCCGGCGGGAGGTCCGCCTGGGTGAGCGTGGCGCAGAGCGCGATCGTCTCCGGAGCGACCGAGAATTCGAAGCGCGCGGCGAACTGCATCGCGCGGAGGACGCGGAGCGGGTCTTCGGCGAACTTAGCCGAAACGTGGCGGAGGCGGTTCGCCTTCAGGTCGGCAAAGCCGCCCCACGGGTCGAGGATCTCGCCCGTGAACGGGTCCCACATGATCGCGTTGAGCGTGAAGTCGCGGCGCTCCGCGGCGTCTTTCGGCGTCATCGTCGGGTCGGCCTGCACGTCGAAATCCGTGTGCTTGGCGCCCGTGCGGTTCTCGCGGCGGGGCACCGAGACGTCGACCGGGAAGTCCTTGAGCTTCGTCACGCCGAAGGCCGCGCCGACCGTGATGATGCCGAATTCCTTGCGCAGGGCTGCTTCGACCTGGCGCGTGCCGAGGCCGTAGACCTCGACGTCGACGTCGAGGACCGGCACCTTCATGAGCGCGTCGCGCACGCAGCCGCCGACCAGCAGCGGGCGTCCGCCGGCGTCGCGCAGCAGCTCGACCACGCGGCGCACGGGCGCGAAGTCGCCGTCGAGGCGGATGAGACTGGGCTGCAGGTCGGGCACGCCCCCACCCTACCGACGCGACGGCCGGAGGCGAGTGGTTTTGCGCTCAGAGGTTGGTCGTGAAACCTTCCTTCAGCAGCCAGGCCTTGGCCGTGTCGCGGCGGTCGCCTTGCAGCACGATCTCGCGTCCCTCGAGGGCGCCGCCGGTGCCGAGGGCGCGCTTGAGTTCCTTGAGCAGCGCCTCACGCAGGCGCATCTCCTGGGATTCGATCCAGAGACCCTTGAGGATCGTGACTTCCTTGCCGCCGCGGCCGGCGCGCTCGTATTGCAGGATAACCTTGCCGAGTTTCGGCTTCGCCTTGGCGGCGGGCACGACCGGCTTCGGGGGCGGGCCGGGGGGCAGGTCCTGGCCGTCCAGCTTATCGAAAGGATTGCCGCTCATG
>VHCL01000083.1 GCA_016871725.1 Verrucomicrobiota bacterium
ATCCGCCAGGATGGCGGTTTTCATTTGCCACTTCGCCGAGGGGAGGCGCGCCGCGACTTTCTCCGGCCACTCCACGATCACGTTCCAGGGCGACTTCGCCAGGTCCCAGATCAGCAGGTCGTCGAAGGCCTCCGGGCGCGTCAGGCGATACGCGTCGACGTGGAAGACCTGCCGTCGGCCTTCGTAGACGTTGAGCAGGGCGAAGGACGGGCTGGTGATGTCGCCCGTGACGCCCAGGCCGCGGACCAGGCCGCGCACGAAGGTCGTCTTGCCCGCGCCCAGGTCGCCCTCGAGCGTCAGGACCGTGTCTGGGGGCAGCAGGGCCGCGAACGCCTCGGCCGCCCGCTCGGTCTCTTCGCCCGAACGGGTGACGAGTCCGGCGGTCCAGGTCGCGAGTGCGGCGGGAGAGCCCATGGGCGCAGTCTTTGATGCGCCTCATGGTCACGCAACCCGCAAACAAGAGACCCGGCCGCGTGGCCGGGTCTGGGTCGCCGCTGGCGAGTCGCTTACGAGACGATGCCGAGGGGCGCGATGGTCTTCCAGCCGCCGCGGGTGAAGTCGGGGCACTGTATCGGCATGCTGCCGTCCTTCACGGAGCGGGCGGAGAGCTCGAGGATCGCGGACCAGTCCGCGGCGTCGTACACGGTCATGTCCGGCGTGATGCCCTGGCGCAGGCAGTCAAGCATGCGGTAGTTCATCACGAAATCCATGCCGCCGTGGCCGCCGACCTTCTTGCCGAGCTCGCCGATCTTCCTGATGAGCGGGTGCTGGTTCTCCTTCATGAAGGCGGTGAGCTTCTCCTTCTCGAAGGTCCACTCGTGGCTGTTGACCTTGGCGCCCTTGAGCAGCGGGTGGCCGCTGTCCGCGTCGACGGCCAGCCGGCCGGGGTAGCCGAAGAAGGTGGCCTTGGTGCCGCAGAGGGCGTTGATGCGCGAGTAGGGGCGGGGGCTCACGACGTCGTGCTGGATCATGATGGTCCGGCCGAGCTGCGTCTTGATGATCGAGGTGTTCATGTCGCCGCAGACGAATTTCTCGTCCTTGTGCTTCCCTTTGTTCGGCTGGTGCTTGTCGCGGAACTGGGTGAGGTTGAACTCGGGCGAGGAGACGGAGACGACGAACTTGAACGCGTCGCCGCGGCCGATGTTCAGGTACTGCGCCACCGGGCCGAGGCCGTGCGTGGGGTACAGGTTGCCGTCCATGAAGCGGTGGTAGTCGCGGCGCCAGTCGCCTTCGCTGCCGAGCGCCCAGAGGACGCCGCCGGCGAGGTTGTGGATGTAGGCGCACTCGGCATGCTTGAGGTCGCCGAAGAAGCCTTGGCGGGCGAGGTTCAGGACGAAGAGCTCTTCTTCGCCGTAGCAGCAGTTCTCGATGATCGCGCAATGGCGCTGGGTCTTCTCCGACATGTCCACGAGCTGCCAGCACTCGTCGACGGTCACCGCGGCCGAGACCTCGATGAAGACGTGCTTGCCGTGCTCCATGGCCTTGAGGGCCATCGGGACGTGCCATTCCCACGGGGTGGAGACGTAGACGACGTCGATGTCATCGCGGGCGATCAGCTTCTCCCAGGCGTTCTCGTCGCCGAAGTAGGTCGCCGGCTCCTTGCCGGTCTTCTTCTTGACGTTCTCGGCGGCGCTCTTGGCCCGCTGTTCGACGATGTCGCAGACGGCCACGACTTCGGCGAACGGGATGTTGGCGGCGGAGTTCACGTGACCGCGGCCGCGGTTCAGGCCGATGAAGCCGCAGCGGACCTTCTCGGTCGGCTTGGTGGTGAGGTCCCAGACGGGCTTATTACCCGCAGGACGCGGGCGGGTGACGGAGATGTCGTTCGCGTTGAGCAGCTTGAGGTCGCGCGGGTCGGGCTTGGCTTCGGCCGAGGGGACGGCGCTGAGGCCGAGACCGAGGCCGGCGAGGGCGCCGAGTTTGAGGAAGTCGCGACGGTTGGAGTTTTCGGGGAGGTTCATGGTGATAAAGGGGTAGGGGTGGGGGCAGGGGTAGGGCTAGGAGACGATGGGGAGGGGTTGGAGGGTCTTCCAGCCGCCGCGGGTGAAGTCGGGATAGGCGACGGGGATGCTGCCGTCACGCACGGAACGGTCGGAGAGGTCGAGCAGGGCGGACCACGAGGCGGCGTCGTAGACGGTGAGGTCCGGCGTGATGCCCTGACGTACGCAGTCGAGGAAACGATAGTTCATCACGTGGTCCATGCCGCCGTGGCCGCCGACTTCCCTCGCGTCGGCCAGCAGCTTGGCGAGCAGCGGATGGCGGTTGGACTCCATGAACTTCTTCAGCTTCTCGCCTTCGTAAGTCCAGGCGTGGCTGTTGCGCTTCTCCTTGGGGTCGAGCAGCGGATGCGCGTTGTCGGCGTCGATGGCCAGGCGGTTCGGGTAGCCGGCGAAGGTCGCCAACGAGCCGCTGAGGAGGTTGATGCGCGTGTAGGGGCGCGGGCTGGTGTTGTCGTGCTGGACGACGAGGGTGCGGCCGAGCTCGGTCTTCACGATCGTCGTGCTCATGTCGCCGTTGACGAACTGCTCGTCTCTGGAACGATCGCGGTCCGGCTTCAGGCGTTCGCGGAGCTGGGTGAGCCCGAACTCCGGCGACGAGACCGAGACGGCGAACTTGAAGGCGTCACCGCGCCCGACGCCCATGTATTGGGCGATGGTGCCGAGCCCGTGGGTGGGGTAGAGGTTGCCCTGCAGCAGAGTCGAATATCGTCGGCGCCAGTCGCGGCCGGCATCGAGGAAGCTCGCGCCGGGCTTGCCCCGCTGGTCATGGATGTAGGCGCATTCGCCGTGCTTGAGGTCGCCGAAGAAGCCTTGTCGCTGCAGGTTGAGCACGAAAAGCTCCTCTTCGCCGTAGCAGCAGTTCTCGAGGATCGGGCAGTGGCGCTGGTATTTTTCGGAGGCGTCGACGAGATCCCAGCACTCGTCGACCGTCAGGCCGCAGTTCACTTCGACGAACGCGTGCTTGCCGAGTTCCATCGCGCGGACGGCCATCGGCTTGTGCCACTCCCAAGGGGTGGCGACATACACGACGTCGAGGTCCTCGCGCGCGACCAGTTTCTCCCAGGCGTTCTCGTCGCCGCTGTAGACCGTCGGCGACCGTCCGGTCTTCTTCCGCACGACCTCGGCCTGCGCCTGCGCGCGTTCGTCGAGGATATCGCAGAGCGCGACGACTTCGACGAAGGGCGTGGCGGCGCACGAAGCGACGTGGGCGCGGCCGCGGTTGAGTCCGATGATGCCCACGCGGATCTTCTCCTGCGGCTTCGTCGTCAGGCCCCAGACGGGTTGGTTGCCGGCGGGCCGCGGGCGTGGCGTGCCCATGTCGGCGGCGGCGCGATGCCGCAGCTGCGCCGGATCCGGCTTGGCCTCGGCCGTGGCCGCCAGGCCTAGGCCCGCGAGGGCGCCCAACTTCAGGAAGTCGCGACGATGGGTGTGGCCGGGGGAGCTCATGGGGCGTGAGCGGGGGTGACTCCAAGACAGCAAAGCCTCGGAGCGGTTGCAACGGATTTGCCCGGGCGGGCCGTTTTAATCACCAAGTTATGAAGCCTTGGGCCGCTTTAATCCCGAAGACCGCCAGATTACGCACGGTATGGGCCATAAAACAGGGCAGGAGCGAGCGGTCCGGGTTCAGCGGATTGAAGCGCACGACGTAGAGCCAGAGCGAGGTGATGAACGCGAAGACCGCGTTCACTTTGCCCTCGGCGGTGCCGAGGTCGAAGTTGTGGATGAGCGCGAAGACCAACGAGCCGATGATCATCAGCGCGAGGAGCTTGCGGCCCAGCAGTTCGCCGGGCGCCACGAAGCCGCGGAACAAGGCTTCTTCGATGACCGAGGCGCCGAGCAGCTGGAAGAGGAAGACCGCGGGGAGGATGCTCTGCTGGTCGGTGAGGCCGGCCCGCTTCTCGACGGCCGCTTCGGCGACGGTGATCAGGATCGCGCCGGCGGCGGCGATGTAATACGCCGCGGCCGGGGCGTACGTCGTGCCGGGCCAGAAATTCTCCGGCGCTCCGGTCAGGCGGCGCTTCCGGCGTTCGCGCGCCCAGGCGACGAGCACGAAAAGCCCGAGCAGGCAGTAGAGCAGTCCTTTGGCGGCGGTGAGGTCCATGAGATCAGCGGACGCCGAGCACCCACGCGCGATAGGCGGGCGAGGCGTGGTCGGCGGCGAAGGCCAGCCACTGCGGGACGGCGTAAGGATGGCGGGCGTGGACCCAGGCTTCGAGGGCGGCGCCTTTCGTCGCGGCGAACTTGAAGGTCACCCGGAACTCGTCCTCGCTCTCGACCTTGCCTTCCCAGACGTAATGGGAGCGGACCGGACCGTCGACCTGGGCGCAGGCGGCGAGCCCGGCGGCGACCGCGTCGGCGGCGAGGCGGTCGGCCTCCTCGCGCGAGGGCAGGGTGGTGAGGGCGATGGCGACGGACTCAGTCATGCCCCTCGTTGTCGCCCTTCAGGTAGCGGTCGGTGATGATCTCGATGAGCATGTCGCGGGCCTCCTTCACCGAGTCGACGTGCACGTAGAAGTTACGGTCCTCGGGCGAGACCATGCCCCATTCCTGGAAGGTCTCGAAATTGACCACGTTCTTCCAGAACGGGGAGCCGAAGAGCAGGATCGGGAACTGCTTCTTCGTCTTGCGCGTCTGGATGAGCGTGAGCATCTCGAACAGCTCGTCGAAGGTGCCGAAGCCGCCGGGGAAGGCCACGAGCGCCTTGGCGAGGTAGAGGAACCAGTATTTGCGGACGAAGAAGTAGTGGAATTCGAGGTCGAGCTCCGGCGTGATGTAGGGATTATGTTCCTGCTCGAAGGGCAGGGCGATGCCGAGGCCGACGGAACGGCCGCCGGCTTCGTGCGCGCCGCGGTTGGCCGCTTCCATGATGCCGGGGCCGGCGCCGGAGCAGACCAGGAAGCGCTGCCACTCCGGGAGCTGCAGCGACCACTTGGTCATCTCATAGGCCAGCTCGCGGCAGGCCTCGTAATAGGCGGAGCTGCGCAGGTCGATCTCCGCGACGCGCAGGCGGTGGGCGCATTCGGCGCCGTCGCACTTGCCGCTCGCGGCCATGGCCTTCGCCTCCTCGAGGCGCTGGCGGGCGACGTCCGGGGGCAGGGTGCGCGCCGAGCCGAACATCACGACGGTGTTCCGGACGTTGTGTTTCTTGAACCGCACGTGCGGCTCGGTCATCTCGGTCAGCACGCGGATGCTGCGGGCCTGGGGGCTGCCCATGAACTCGGGGTTGAGGTAAGCCTTGGGCGGGGTGGGCCTCAGTCTGCCTTTTTCCGGGGTCATGAGGCTATCCTCCCCCGCGCCCGGACACCTGCAAGCCGGGAAGCGTGGGGCTTGACACCCTTGGGGGCGTGCCCTTGGCTGTCTCTTCAACGCCATGCAACCCACCTATCGCCCGTCCAAGATCGCCCGCGCCCGCAAGTGCGGTTTCCGCGCCCGTTCCAAGACCCCCGGTGGCCGCAAGGTCCTGGCCAAGCGCCGCGCCATCGGCCGCAAGCGCCTCGGCGCTTCCTGAGCCCCATGCGTCTCCCGCGGGAGCGTCGAATTCGCGCCTCGGCCGAGTTCAGCCGCCTCCGCCAAGAAGGCTCGCGACTCGATTGCGGGCCTTTTCTTTTGAACTTCCGGCCGACGGGCGAGCCCGGCCCGGCCCGGTTCGCCGTGATCGCCGCCAAGAAGAACCTGCCGCTGGCCGTCGACCGTAACCGGGCCAAGCGTCTGGCCCGGGAGCTCTTCCGGACGGATGCCGCCGCCTTCCCTGCGGGTTGGGAGGTCGTGCTCGTCATCCGCTCGGGCATGCTGAAGCGCTCGCTCGCCGAACTGCGCAAGGTCTACGCGGCCGCGGCCGCGCGCATCACCGCCAAGTCCGGTCCCTCCGCATGAGCGCGCCGCGTCCCTCGCCGCTGGCCTGGTGCGCGCTGGCGCTCGTCCGCTTCTACCAGCGCTTCCTGTCGAAGCCGCTGCACCTGATCCCCGGCTCCGGCTGCCGTTATCATCCGACCTGTTCGTGCTACGCGGCCACCGCCCTCGCGCGCTTCGGTTTCTTCAAGGGCGCTTGGCTGGGCTTCCGACGTATCTGCCGCTGCCATCCTTGGGGCGGTTCGGGCGTCGACGAGGTGCCGGAACGCTGAGGCAGCGGTCCGCCGCTTTATAATCTCGCCCTCTGCGGGCAATCCGCAGTCTTTTCCTGACGTGAATCTACTGCTTTCGAAGGTCCTTGGTTCGCGTCAGGGAGGCACCCTGCTTCTGGCGGGCAGTTACGTCCTGCT
>VHCL01000084.1 GCA_016871725.1 Verrucomicrobiota bacterium
GGTTGTCCTTCAGACCCTTGGCGACGACCTTCGAGTCGACGTCGCAGAGGGCGACGATGCGGACGCCCTTGATCTTCTTGAGCTCCTTGATGTGTTCCAGGCCGCGGCTGCGGAAGCCGACGACGGCGACGCGGAGGTCACCGTTGGCGCCCGCGGACTGGGCATAGGTCTGGGCGCTGAGTCCGGCCACGGCGGCGGCCAGGGCGGAGTTCTTGATGAACGTACGACGATGTAGTTGGGACATAGATGGACTTGGGGGTGAGACGGAGCATAAGGAGATGCCGTCTGAGTCGAGATTGTTCCTAGGCACGGACTAACCGAATATCGGTAGCCAGAACCCGAGACAGAGGGGTAGGGGCAGGGGCAGGGGTAGGGGTAGGAATGTTTACCTAAGAACCTATTTATCAGTATTTTAGGATAATCTTTTGATTACCTACCCCTATCCCTACCCCTGCTCCTTTTTGCCGCCTACTTCACCGACTTGATGTACTGGCGGATGGCCTCGAACTGATCGGGTCCTTTGCCCTCGTAGGGCTCGGAGAGCTGGGTCACGCCTTCGGGGTCGGCATACTTGGGCATCTTGGTGTCCGGGTCGATGCGGGTCGGGGCCAGCACCCAGCGATGGTAGTAGCCTTTGCGGAGGCGTTCGGCGGACTCGGCGAAGTTGATGGCCGGGGCTTCGAAGACCGCGGTGGCTTCCTGGTCGCCGACCGCATGGCAGGTGATGCAGTTGAAGCCGCCGTCGGCGCCGACGAGTTTCTGGCCGTTGGCGATCTTTTCGGCATCGGGGGCTGGTTCGTCGGCTTCCTTCTGGGGCAGTCCGTGCTGATGGTTCAAGCCGAGCGCCAGGGAGTCGGCATGGTGGGCGAAACCAGGCATGCGGGCGATCAGCCACGGACGCGGCTTATATTCGATCTGTCCGGCGATGAACTTGCTCATCCAGTCGTGGCGGAGCTTCTCGCCGAGCCAGGTGAGCGGCGGGATGGGCGCGTCGTGGACGGGTTCGCCTTCGACGTGTTCCTTGGCCGGGAGCGCTTCTCGTAGTTTCTTCGCCTCGCCGTCGACCTTGGTCCAGGTGCTCACCGCGCCGTCGCGCGCATGGCAGGCGACGCAGTTCAGGTTCTTGATCTGGCGTTCGGCGTATTCGGCCGGCGTGTCCTGCTTGAGCGAAGCGAGGTCGGTGGCGAGGAAGGCCTTCAGCGCGGCGCGCTGCGTCGAGCTGAGCGCGAAGTCCGGAGCGGCGCCGCGGGCCTTGTCGTCGGCGGAAAGGCAGCCCTTGTCGCCGGCGGCGAGGACCTTCGCGAGCGGCGGCTGGGTGGTCGCCGGCATGCCGGCGTGGCAGTTGAGGCAGCCGGCGCTCACGATGAGGGCGGCCCCGCGGGTGGCGTCGCCGGCGAGGGCCTGGCGCTTGATCACCCGGCTATTGGAGAGGAGGTAGGCCGCGAGCTGGGTCGCTTCCTCTTCCTCGAGGCGGAAGTGCGGCATGCGCGTGGCCGGGTAGTGCTTGGCCGGGTCCTGGAGGTATTCGACGAGCGCGGCGGGGTGCCACTTGTCGGCGATATGGCCCATCGGCACGCGGTCATGCGCGTCCTTGCCTTCGAAGTCCGGACGCTGGTGGCAGGCGATGCAGCCGAGGTTGGCGAAGAGCTCGCCGCCCTGCGGGGCGAGCTTGAGGTCGACCGCGCCGGCCTTGGGCGTGGCGCCCTGCGTGAGCATCGCGGCGAGATCGGCGGCCTGCTGGGCGGAGTTCGGTCCGGTCAGCGCCTTGGGCATCAGGGAATGCGGGCGGACGGAGTGCGGGTCGTGGATCCAGTCGGCGAGGAAGGGGGCCTTGAACTTCGTGCCGAGCTCGGAGAGCAGCGGGGCGTTCTGACCATGCTCCGGCATGCCCGAGCCCTTGGCGGGCAGGCGTTCGGCGTCGGCGTGGCAGGCCGCGCAGTTCAATTGCGCGAAGAGCAGGCGGCCATCGCGGCGCTGGGCGGCGAGGTCCAGTTCCTTGTCGGCGGCGTGCGTGAGGATCGACGGCGGGACGGGCTCGAGCGGGAAATCTTTCGACGCCCAGCTCAGGCGCGCGAACGTGTCGCCCTTCGCCGCGACGGCGATCTCGGCCACGAGCCGGTTCGGGCCCTTGTTGAGCTGCACGGTCTTGATGCCGGGGCCGTCGAGCAACGGCTGGCCGTTGAGGCTGAGCTTGAACTGCCCGGAAGTCTCGACCGCGAGTTTGAACGTGCCGCGCATGGGCGACTGCAGGTCGCCTTCCCACTTCGCCGTGAAAGGTCCCGCCGGGACGAAGGGCGTCGGTGCCTGGCCCGCGGGCACGTAGAGCGCGAGGAGGCGGTCCGTGCGGACGTCGGTGCGGCCGGCGGCGGTGAACGTCACCTTCAGGCCCGGCAGATCCTGGGCGGAGAGGGCGGTCGCGAGGGTCGCGGCGAGCAGGCAGAAGAGACGGCGGAGACGCATGGCGGCGGAACGCTTCCATTGGGAGGCAATCCGGCCGACAGGCAAGCCCCCAACAAAGAAGGCCCGGCGTGAACCGGGCCTTCGTCGATGAGGAATTCGCCTCAGCTTACTTGGCGAACGAGCGGTAGTCTTCGCCTTCCTTCTCCGGCACCACGTTGATCGTGTGGGCGATGTCGTCGGGCACGCGCGAGCCGTCGACGGCCTTCACGTTCATCTTGATGCGCATCTGCATGACCGGCACGAGGCCTTCGACCTCGAGGAAGACGGACTTGCCGTCGTCGGCGAGCTTCACGGACTTGATCGGGACCTGGTCGGAACCCTTCTCCTCTGGCTTGCTGACCTTGTACGTGTCGGAGCCGTAGGCGCCGGAGTAGAGGTAATTGTACTGCTCGAGGGACCAGTTCTGGGCGTCGGACGCGGTCTTCTTGTCGAGCGCGCCGGTGAAGCGGACGGTGATGCCCTTCTTCGAGACGTGGAGCGCTTCCGGCATGGTGACGGACTTGCCGGTGTAGCGGACGCGCTGGATCGCGCCGTCCTTCACGCCGTTGGTCTGCCAGCCCTTGAGGCCGGCGACGTAGAGCTGGCCGTCGGCCGGGTTGAAGCGGGCGCGCATCAGGCCGGTGGCGAACTTGAGCGGGAACTTCACCACGCCGCCCTGGGCGACGTCGCCGACGCGTTCCTGGAGGACCGCGAACAGCGAGGACTTGCCGTAGGAGAGGTAGAGCATGCGACCTTCGAACGGACCCCACTTGCCCTTGTTGGCGGGCACCCAGATCTGGCCGCCGTTGGAGTTGTCGACGTCATACGGGACCCAGCAGAGGTGCGGGCTGTATTTCGTCGGCGCCGGGGTGCGGTGCGCGAGGTCCGGTACCTCGATGAACTCGCCGGGCTTGGAGAAGTGGATGTAGTCGACGGGGACCCAGGTGCCCTGGTTGTCGCCGTTGGAGATCTCGCCGTTAGGGCCGACGCCCATGCCGTTGGGGGCGCGGATGCCGGTGGCGTAGACCTCGAACTTCTGGCCGTCGGGCGAGACCTTGAAGATGCAGCCGTGGTGGTCGCTGAGGGGACCCCAGCCGCGGCCTCCCGGGTTCACGGGTCCGCCCTTGAGGAAGTAGAAGTTGCCCTGCGCGTCCGTCTGCAGGTCGAACATGAACTCGTGGAAGTTCGAGGTGACCTGGACGTCGTTGTTGAAGTTCTGGTAGAAGTCGGCTTCGCCGTCCTTGTTGAAGTCGTGCAGGATCGTGATCTGGTCGCGACCGAGGACGTAGATCTGCTCGTTGACGATCTTCAGGCCGAGGCCGTGGAAGATGCCGGTGGCGTAACGGCGCCAGGTGATCTTGCTGAGCTTGTCGTCGGCGAACTTGCCGACCCAGACGTCGCCGCTCCAGGTGGAGAAGGCGATGCGGCCGTCCTGGAAGAAGTCGATGGCGCCGACGCGGATCCAGGAGTTGTAGGGGTTCTCGGCGGGGATGGTGACGGTGTCGACGAGGTAGGGCGCGGCCTGGAGCTCGGCGAGCTGGTCCTTGAGCGACTGCTTCTGCGCGGCGTCGGCCTCGGCTTCGATGCGGCCCTTGAGGGTCTCGACCTGCTTGGCCTGGTCGGTCTCGCCGAGCGTGCCTTCGGTGACGACTTCCTGCGTCCAGTGGGCGGGGCCGCCCTTCGTGAAGGCGCGGAGGTCGGTGGCGGCGGCGACCCGGGAGGTCACCTTGCGGAGCACGTCGCCGGCATTGATGGCGCCGTGGGCGAAGGAGACCTTGAAGGAAGTGCCGGCGGCGACCTTCGCGAGCTTGAGGGAGAGGAAGTTGCCCTTGTTGCTGAGGATCGAGCCGTTGGGCAGGCCGTTGACGGTCACGGTGGTGAGCTCGTCGGCGGGCTTCACGACGGCCGGGGCGTTCTTGGCGGCCTTGGTGGTCTTGGCCTTGGCCTTCGGGTCGGCCTTCTTGCCGGGCTGTTCGGGCGGGAGCGGGATCTCCATGCGGACGATCGCGTTGGCGCCGTCGGCGAGGTCGACCTTGCCGCCGTACGGCAGGTCAAGGAGGCGGACGGAAGCGTCGAGCTCGCCCTTCACGACGGTGAACGCGCGGGAGAGGACGACGACGTCGCCGACTTTCTCCATCTCGGCGGATTCGAGGATTTCGGCTCCGCCGACGGAGTAGGCGAAGACGACGCGGTCGCCATGGAGGTAGAGGCCCTGATACTTGGCGTGCTGGCGGGGAAGGGGGCCGAGCGGGATCTTGGACATCACGCCTTCCGGACCCTTGGGCAGGGCGCGGGTCTCGTCGAAGCTACCGTTGAAACTCCAGCCGGGGCCGGGGTTGGTCTCGAAGAAGACCTTGGCTCCGACGGCCGGGCCGGGGTTCGGGCCGTGCTTGCCATCGAAGGCGACGCCCTTGGTCTGCATCCATCCGCCCGACCAGGCGCCGGCGCCGCGGAGGGTGTCGGTGTCGAAGGCGTAACCGGCTTCGCGGTTGCCGAGGTTCACGAGGACGGCCTTGTTCGCGGCGCAGCCCTTCTGTTCGAAGGGGCTCTTGCCTTGGGTGTTGTCGATCGAGGCCGAGAGGAAGCGACCGTAGTCCATCGCCTCCCATTTCGGGAGCGACTTGGCCTCGGGCTTCTTGGCTTCCTGGGCGAGGCCGGTCAAGGCCGCCAGCGCGAGCGCCAGGGACAAGGAGGAGCGGGTCAGGGATTTCATAGGATGGGAAAGGGAGTAGGGGCGGGGACGGGCAGAATTGCTTAAACCCGGCCCCGCTGTCCACCGTATTGGAGCGTGATGAGGGGCGGAAGTTCCGCGCGAAGAATCGATGACCGATGACAGATGACAGAGGTCAGAAAGGCAGGGGTCAGGCATAGTTGAGCGGAAACAGCCGAATAAAGGGGGTCTCCGTCCTTGCTGACAAGGAACGTCGTCCGTTTTCTTTTGAGCATACCCCCGTCATGCCTTCCCGTTTTCTCCTCTTGGCTGGTCTGATCACCGCCGGTTTCACCACGCCCCTGTCGGCGGCTCCGTCGTCGGCGCCCGCCTTGGTGTTCAATGCCACGAAGCCGAAGAACGACCTGAAGGGATCTTTCGAGGCGCAGGTCCTGTTCGCGCAAAGCCAGGTCATCCCAGCCCGCCCGCGCGAAGACGACCGGCAGCCGCGCCTCATCAGCCTGCGCAAGGCCCTCGTGATGGTTCGCCCCGTGCGGATTGATTCGGCGCCGATCGCGTTCAACGACCCGGTCGTCCTCACCGCGCTCGATGGCGCCGGCAAGGAACTCGGCACGCTCAGGATGAGTCCGCCGCCGCAGCTGCCGTCGACGGCCTATTTCGTGGAGGGTACGCCGGCGAACGGCGTCGACTTCACCTCGCCCCCCGGGAACGTCGCGATGATCGACACCCCGGCCGAGGTCGCGAGGCTGGCTGAAGCCGACGGCGCCTTCGTGCGCGAGCAGCTGCAAGGCCACGCGCTCGTCCGCATCGCCACCGCCGACGGACGCTGGACGCGGGACATCCATCTGCCTCCGGCCAAGGGGCTCGACGGCAAGATGGTCCGGGTCGACGCCGGCGCCGGCTATGGTTCGACGATCCACTACGGCGCCCGGCGCGTGAGCATCGGGCGCGGCCAGAGCCTGGCCTTCAAGGCCGTCGGCGGGCAGTGGTTCCGCGAGGGCGAGCTCGATAACAACGGTCTCCGCTACGCCGCCGACGCGTGGAGCGCCGACCTGCCGGCGGAGTGGGTCCGGCCCGGCCTGCGTCTGCGCTTCCGCAAGGGCGGCGAGGAAGGCGAGCTTTC
>VHCL01000085.1 GCA_016871725.1 Verrucomicrobiota bacterium
CGCCGGAGCCAGCACGGCGGCGTCGGCGGGCAGGGGCTTTTCGAATTCAAAGGCAGTCAGCTTGTCGTCGCGGAGGACGGCGGCGCCGGTCGTGCCATGGATGCGTATCTCGGCCGGGAAGCCCGTGCCGGACCAGCAGGCGGTCGAGCTGGCGAGCGTGGCACGACAGCCGCTCGCGAATTCGATCCAGCCGGCGGCGATGTCCTCGACTTCGATGCCGTCGTGGGCGACGAGCCCGGCGGTGGCGGAGACGCGCTTCGGCTCGCCGAGGAACCAGAGCAGCAGGTCGATGGTGTGGATGCCTTGGTTCATGACCGCGCCGCCGCCGTCGAGGGCGAACGTGCCGCGCCAGGCCGCGGAGTCATAATAGGCCTGCGTGCGCCACCAGGGTATTAGTGCTCCGGCCAGAGTCAGCTTGCCGAAACGGCCCGCCGTCAGGGCCGCCTTGAGCGCGACCGCGCCGGCGCCGAAGCGACGGGGCAGGATGCCGGCGACCGTCACGCCGGCCTGCTCGCTGGCGGCGTTGAGTTTGTCGCAACGGGCGAGCGTCACTTCGAGGGGCTTCTCGACGACGACATGCTTGCCGGCCTTGGCGCAGGCGAGGGCGGGGGCGAGGTGGTCGCCGCTGGGCGTGCAGAGGCAGACGATGTCGACGTCCGGGTTGGCCAGGAGCGCCTCGGGCGTCTCCGCGCACGCGATGCCGTGCTTGGCCGCGAAGTCGCGGCCCTTGGCGGGCGAACGGTTATAGGCGGCGACGATCTTGACGCCGGCGATCTCGGCGAGCGCCTTCGCGTGGAACTCGGCGATCATGCCGGTTCCCCAGATGCCGAAACCAAGGGGCTTTTGGGACATGGCATAGGATAGTTAATACCCATGCCCGAGGGGAAGACAGAAGAGTAGTCGCCTTACCTGGAATTCAGATATCGGTTCACGGCGCATCTGAGCGAAGCCCATAAAGCTTCTCCGTTACGCCTTAACATAGCGGCACTCTTCGCCTCTAAGGATTGAGAATCGTGGGAGGCCGGAGCCTCAGACAGTGCTTTCTCCATGAGTTCAGACAGTGCTACATAATCCCCGCACCCGAAAAACCGAACGTCTCCAGAGTCGATTTCTCTATTCACGGGAATGTCGGAAATAATTACACGCTTCCCCAAGGCGACTGCCTCATAAGCAGATCCTCCGCCCGGCCCACCCTCGAAAAGCGTCGGCTGGATTAAAGCAACTGCATGCTTAAGCAGTTCGATCTGATCCCGCTTGGGGATATGTCCAAGAAAGCGAAGATGTGCATCAAGGCCAAGTTTCGCTGTTTCTGCTTTCAGGCCCTGCAAATAACGTGGCGCACGGTAATCCACGGTCCCGCCTGTACATATCATGGCGATATCCGGCCTTGTTCGTATTATCTCAGCAAAGGCACGGAACGCTGTTGTATGATCTTTATGTACCCAGAACTGATTACAGATGATAAAGTAAGGGCCTTTGATGCCGTATTTCGCCATTAAATCCGGACGGTCTTGAAGCCATTCTGGATCTAAGTTGGGCGTGAACGGTAAGGCATTCAGGGGAGGCTGGACGCAGGTGGCAAAACGCCCCACGTCCTCTGCGACGGCTTGGGCGTTTAAGATCATGGCGTCACTGCCTGCTATGAGTTGGTTGAATACTAGGTCACGCTCGATCACCTCTTTTTCCGAGAAAAGATGCGGAAGATAGCGATGCTGGTAATCTGGCACATAGCCGACAAGCGCGCAGGCTGGCTTGCGCTTGGGCAGTCTCATCAGATAGCACACTGCATCTAGCCGCAGCTCCGTGGCCGCCTCCGCTAAGCCGCGGTCTATGCCGGCCATGTAGCGGGTCTCTATCTTCGGGATGTAGTCTCGGATTCTATCAACAAGTTCGCCGGCAGCTTCGGCTTGCACGCCCTCTGGGCTTTTTTCGATGCGTGGCCGGCCGACCATGGCTTTCACGACGTTTTTCGCGACGTGTCGCAGGTTACTCCACCAATGGCTTTTCTCGCCAAGCGGCGCGCCCGGAAGGAGCAGCCAGATGCTGGCGTTCGGCTCTGCCGCATGAAGCGCACGAGCCGCCATCACCACTAGGTCGCGTCCTCCAGCCCAACCAAGAAGAACGTCGCAACAAATGCCTACCTTGGGCGTTTCGGTCGTGCCATCAAGTGAGGCAGTCTCTGTCGGTGGTTTTGCCAAGGGATATTAAGGTGCCGCAATGATGACTTCGTTATCATAATATTGACGATACACTTTCAGTCAACCACTTGGGCGGCTCTGCAGGCTCGGGGGATGGTGAGAAGGGATGATGCCTTCTGTCCATAAGGTCACATCGATTGCATAATCAAGGATGGCGGGTCGCCCCTCGCTCTCAACGCCGCGTCCGCGCGGCCAGCAGCGCCTGCCAGATGACTTCACCGCACTGCCGCGACTTCTCGGCCGCGAAGGCCAGCAGGTCCTGGTCGTCCCGCCGGCGGTGCGACCGTTGAAGCGCCGTCCGCAGTCGCTCGGCGAGCGCCGCATCGTCGCCGGCCGGGAAGAAGCCGACCTGTCCGCAGTCAATCTCCAGGTTCACCGGGATGTCCGACGCGATCACGGGTACGTCGAGCCCGATGGCATCATAGGCCGCCCCGCCGCCGGGGCCTCCTTCGAACAGCGTCGGCTGAACCAGCGCGACCGCGTTCTTCAGCAGCTCGATCTGGTCCCGCTTCGGGATCAGGCCGAGGATGGCCACGCGGTCCGTGAGCCCGCGCCGCCGGAGGTCTTCCTGCAATCCCGGGAAATAATCGGCGGAACGGGAGTCCGCGGTGCTCCCTGTGCAGACGAGCCGCACCTCCGGATGTTCGGCGGCGATCCGGGCGAACGCCCGGAACGCCGTGCCATGGTCCTTGTGCGCCCAGAATTGGTTGCAGATGATGAAGTAGCGTCCCGACAATCCGTAGCGGGAGGCCACGTCGCCGACCGCGGGCAGCCATTCCGGCCGCGTCGCCGGCGTGAAGGGGAGCGTGAAGACCCGGGCGGTCGCCTCAGGGATGAAGGCGCGGACGTCCCGGGCCACGCTGCGCGCGTTCACGATCACCGACGGGACGCGGGTGACCAGTTCGCGGAAACGACGGTCACGGCGCCGTCGCTCGACCGCCGAAAACAACGCCGGCAGGTGCCGGTGCTGGAAATCATAGAGATAACCGACCACGCCGCAGGCCGGGCCGAAGTCGGCCGGACGCATCGAAGGAAAAGCGACGTCGAGCCGCAGGTCCCGGCAGGCTTCGGCGTGGGCGTCCGCGTCTCCCCGGATCTCGTGGATCCGCAGGCGGGGACCGAAGGCCGCCAGGCGCTCGCGCACCGCCTCCAGGCTGGGCGGCTTGGCGGCGGCTTTCCCCCGGAAGAAGCGCTTGATGCGGCCTTCCAGCAGCTTGAGGTGGGCCTTCGACCACCGCTTCGGCGGCAGGGTCGGCAGCAGCACGACCAATTCGGCCTCCGCGGCCGCGGGCGCCGCCAGCAACGAATTGATGAGCCCGCAGAGGAAGTCCAGGCCGCCGGCCCAGTGGACGAGCCCGCTCGTCAGGATGCC
This sequence comes from Verrucomicrobiota bacterium, assembly GCA_016871725.1. Classification (GTDB taxonomy): domain Bacteria; phylum Verrucomicrobiota; class Verrucomicrobiia; order Opitutales; family UBA953; genus UBA953. The sequence continues at coordinate 3,571 of VHCL01000085.1, forward strand.
GACGCGCAGCGTCGGGCGGAGGACGAGTCGGCCCAGTTCTTCGTCGGCGGAGTGGGGGACCAGCACGTAGCCCATCTTCCGGTAAAGCGAACGCGCGGGTTCGTTGCGGCGGTAGACCTTGAGGCGGATGCTCGTGGCGCCGCGTTCCGACGCCACGGCGTGCAGGTGCGCGGTCAGCGCCTTGCCCAGGCCGCGGCCGACATGGCCCGGGCTGAGGGCGATGCCGAGGCTGGGCTCGGCGTACCCCGCGTCCCAGCCGCGCAGCATGCCGTAACCGACGGGGACGGCCCCCAGCGTCGCCAGGCAGTAGTAATCCCGGCCTTCGAGGCCGCAGATCCGCTCGGCCTCCGCCCGGTCGAGCGGGTGCGGATGGAAGAACTCCGCGCCGGGCGAGGCGCGGAGCTCTTCGAAGAGCCGGGCAAGCTCCGCGACGCAAGACCGGTCTACGCGCCGGAAGCGGAGTTCCGCCGTCGGTTCGGGGTCCGTGGGCATCAACGCAGGAAGTGGCCGCGGACGACGTCGCAGACCTCCCGGACGCCCTCCTCGCCGAGTCCCGGCCAGCTCGGCAGGTTGATGCCCCGGGCCGCGAGCGCGACGGACACGTCCAGCCCGGTCTGCCCGCGCGCGTACATCGGCATCGTGTGCACGGGGTGGAACACCGGGCGGGTCTCGATGCCGGCCGCCCGGAGCGTCTTCCGCAGGGGGTCCCTTTGCGCGGGGTCGTCCGTGAGCACCGAACACATCCAGAAGGAGTGCGTCGTCCCCGGGGACTCGGCGTGCGTCCGCACGGGGAGCCCCGCCAGGCCGCGCACGTAAGCGTCGGCGAGCCGGCGCTTACGCGCGAGGAAATCGTCGGCGCGCTCCAGCTGGGCCAGGCCGATGGCCGCGCAGATGTTGGTCATGCGGAAGTTGAACCCGACCACGTCATGCCAGTATTCCCGGTCATCCGCCAGGCCTTGGCCGCGCAGCTTGAGGGCCAGCCGGTGCAGCGTCACCTCGCGCGCCACGACCATCCCGCCTTCGCCCGTGGTGATCGTCTTGTTGCCGAAGAAACTGAAGGTGGCGATGTCCCCGAAGGTCCCGACATGCCGGTCGCCGATCCGGGTGCCCAGCGCCTCGGCGCAGTCTTCGATGAGCCGCAGGCCGCGCGCCCGGGCCAGGTCCGCCAAGGCCGCCATGTCGCAGGCCTGTCCGTAGAGGTGGACGGCGATGATCGCCTTGGTCCGCGGCGTGATGCGCGCGGCGACGTCGTCCGGGCTGACCTGCCAGGTCGTGGGATCGGCCTCGGCGAAGACCGGCGTCGCGCCGACGTAGCGGATCGCGTTCACCGGCGCCACGTAGGTGAGCGAAGGCACGATGACCTCGTCGCCGGGTCCCAGGCCCAAGGCCGCCAAGGCCAGATGCAGCGCGACGGTGCCGTTGGAGACCGCGATCGCCTGCGGAGCGCCGACGTAACGCGCGAAGCCCGACTGGAATTTCTCGATGAACTCCCCCTTGGAGGAGATCCACGTCGAATCCAGGCACTGGTTGACGTAGGCTTTCTCATTGCCCCCGAGCTCGGGCTGGTAGATCGGGATACGAAGCGGCGGGAGCATGATACGATGGAGGTCCGGAAAGTGCGCGTACATTAGCCGGACGGCATCCGGAAGCCAGAAATAACTCAGCCGCGGCGGGCGAGGAAGCCTTCCGCCAGCCCGTTGGCGAAGCGGCGGATCTCCTTGCCGGCGCGCGAGACGAACAGCCGGAGGGCGCGGCGGAGCGGCAGGCGGCGGTCGCCGCGGTCGGCGTAGCCGATGGTCGTGGTGGCCGCGACGGGGGCGAGGACCACGGGCAGCGGCCGCACTCCGCGGACGCGCAGGCCGGTCTCCCACGGGCGGTCGAGCGCGTGGTCGACCTGCTCGGTGATCGGGCGCATCGTCCGGAGCAAGGTCTCGGCGGCGCGGCGGTTCACGGCGTAGGCCGCCGAAGAGGTCGTCCGCGTGAGGTGGACGACGAGGTGGTGGGTCGGCGTGAGCGCCCGCTTGCGCACGGGCATCCCGGCGTGGAAGCAGAAGAGCTTGGCGAGGTCCCAGTCGTCTTTCTCCGCCAGCGCCCGCAGGACCTCCACGCACTCCGGCCGGACTTCGACGTCGTCCTCGAGGATCACGCACCAAGGGGCGTCCGTCCGCAGGAATGCTTCCATGACCTTGAGGTGGCTGAGGTAGCAGCCGACTTCGCCGGGGCGAGGCATGGCATTGCGGTTGCGCGCCGCATACCGCCCGGCGTCGACGAGGTTCTCCCACCCGGGGACTTCCCTGCCGAGCACCGCCGGCACGCGCACGTAATCCAGGCCCAGCGCCCGGAGGCTGCCGGCCAGCGACGTCATCCGTTCGACGTCCCGGTCGAGGTTGATCACATAGATCGGGGGCATGCGCGTGAATTGGATGGATAATCCCGCCGGGCTCTTTATCAATCCTACATCCCCGATGCGTATCTGGTCTTCCCTCCGCTGGCGCGCCTTGGCCGTGGCCCGGGCCTGCGGCTACCAAGGCAACCCGCGGCTGTTCGGGGTCGAAGTCCCGCTCCGGCTCGTGCCCTCCAAGGTCATCCTCGGACAGCTCGACGCCGGTTCCTACGAGGCCAAGGAGGCCCGTTACATCCGGGCTT
>VHCL01000086.1 GCA_016871725.1 Verrucomicrobiota bacterium
CGTCGCGGCGAAGCCGATTTCCTCGGGTATCTGGACCCATGTGGCCGTCACGCGCGACGCCGCCGGCGTCCTGCGTCTCTTCCAGGACGGCGAACTCGTCGGCACCGCCAAGGCCGCGCACGGGCATGACCTCTCCGGACTCACCATCGGCTGGTCTTCGCCCAAGGGCGGCACGCAGGGCGCGTTCGCCGAATACCGGATCTGGAACGTCGAGCGGAAGCCGGCGGAGATCCGCGCGAACATGACCCGCACCTACGCCGGCGAGACGCCGCCTAAGTCGCTCTTCTTCGCGTCCGCCAGCGGCGACGCCGCCTGGGGCCAGCTCGGCAAGGGCGCCAAGGTCGTGCGTACCACCGATGCCCCGCCTTTGCTCAACTCCGCCCAGTTCGCGGCCTTGGAGGCCAAGCATGCCCGCTTCATGCGACTCGCTGCGCAAGTCGGCGACCCCGCCAAGGGTAAGGCGCTCGTCGCGCTCTGCCAGTCCTGCCACATGATCAACGGGCAGGGCGGCCAGATCGGACCGAACCTTTCCGGCGCCGGCGCGATGGGCATGGAAGCCGTCATCCGCAATATCATCGAGCCCAACGCCGCCATCGAGGCCGCCTACCGGATCTTCCGCGTCGAGCTCAAGGCCGGCGAGGTGATCGAGGCGTTCTACGTTTCCGAAGACGCCACGGCCTACGTCATCCGTCAGCCCGGTGGCGCCGACAGGCGCATCCCGAAGGCCGACGTGCGTGCCGCGAAATACCTGCGCCGCTCCCTCATGCCGGAAGGCCTGCTCGACGGCTTCACGGACGAGCAGGTCACGGACCTCTTCGCCTACCTGAAGACGCTCAAATAGGATTTAAATCAGGGATAGGGGCAGGGGTGGGGGTAGGGATAGTTGAATTTAGTGCCGGATGTGGGAAGCGTGACGATCTCGTTGCCTGCCCCCACCCCTACCCCTGCCCCTACCCCTATTTCTACTAGGCCTTCTTCGCTTGCCGAAGGGGCGTAGGGGCTTACGGCTTGAGGAATGTCCGTCTGGTTCAATCCTGCCCGCGAGATCGACGCCCTGCTGCGCAAGGCGGCCGCCTCCGTCCCCGGCCTCGAGGCCGATTTCAATCCGGAGCTGAAGCCGTCCGACCCCCGCCACGCCGACTTCCAAGCCAACGGCGTCCTCGCCGCCGCCAAGAAGGCCAAGTCCAATCCGCGCGCCCTCGCTGCCGCGCTTGTCGAAGCCGTCCGCGCCCAGGGCGGACTCGACGACAAGATCGTGCAGATGGAGGTCGCTGGTCCGGGCTTCATCAACTTCAAGCTCACGCCCGCCGCCCTCGGCGCCTGGCTCCGCGAGTATCGCGACGAATCCAAGTGGCGCGCCGGCGCGGCCCGCCTGATGGGCGGCCGTAAGGTCGTCATCGACTACCCGTCGCCCAACACCGCCAAGCAGATGCACGTCGGCCACCTGCGTCCGATCGTCATCGGCGAGGCCGTCGCCCGCCTCATCGAGTTCTGCGGCGCCCAGCTTGTCCGCGACAACCATATCGGCGACTGGGGCACGAACTTCGGCATCCTCATCCTTGCCATCCGCCGCGCCGGCTTCCAGCTCGACGCCAAGAGCCCGACGGCCCTCGAGGACCTCGAGCGTCTTTACAAGGAAGGCAGCGCCGCCACCAAGGCCGACCCGGCCCTGATGGACGCCGCCCGCGCCGAGCTCGCGAAGCTCCAGTCCGGCGACCCCGCGAACACCGCCCTCTGGAAAGAGATCGTCGAGGTCTCCAACGCCGCCTGCCAGCGCATCTACGACCAGTTCGGCCTCAAGACCGACGTCATCCTCGGCGAATCCTTCTACCGCGACAAGGTCGACCAGGTCTACGCCGAGCTCGCGAAGCACAAGCTGGCCGAGGAGAGCGAAGGCGCCCTCGTGGTCTGGCATGACGAGGAGCCGCGCTTCTCGCGCGACGCCGAGACGAAGATGCCGTTCATCGTCCGCAAGAAGGACGGTTCGTCCAACTACGCCTCCACCGACCTCGCCACGCTCCTCTATCGCGCCGAGCACTTCAAGGCCGACGAGATCGTCTACGTCACCGACGGGCGTCAGCAGGACCACTTCCAACAGCTCTTCCTGACGGGTGCCAAGTGGTTCAAGGCCTCGGACCGCAAGCTCCCGCGCCTCCGTCACGTCTGGTTCGGCACGATCCTCGGCGAGGACGGGAAGGCCATCAAGACCAAGTCCGGCGAGCCGGTGCGTCTGCAGGAGCTCATCGACCAGGCCGAGAAACTCGCTTTCGACGCCGTCACGACCAAGAACCCCGATCTGCCCGAAGCCGAGCGTAAGGCGATCGGCAAGGCCATCGGTGTCGCCGCCATGCGCTACGCCGACCTGTCGTCGAACCGCACGATGGATTACACCTTCTCGTGGGGCAAGCTGCTCGCCTTCGAAGGCAACACCGCGCCGTATCTCATGTATGCCGTCGTCCGTGTCCGCTCGATCTTCCGCAAGAGCGGGCTGGCCGTAGGGCAGGGCGAGGAAGGCGCGACCGACCCGGAAACCCCGGCCGAAATCGCGCTCGCCCGCAAGCTCCTGGCGTTCACCGCCGCGCTCGACCAGGCGCTCGAGGAACTCCGTCCGCACCACCTCTGCACCTACCTGCACGAGCTCGCCGCCGCCTACGGCACCTTCTACGCCGCGGACAGCGTCATCGTCGACGATCCCGCCGTGAAGGCCCGCCGCCTCATGCTCTGCGCGCGTACCTGCGCCGTCATGGAGACCGGCTTGCGCCTCCTCGGCATCGAGCCGGCGGCGCGGGTGTGAGCGCCGCAAGGCGGCGAGGGGGCATGCTGGCACGTGGACAAGTGGGCAGGGGGTGCTTAGGCGCCCTTGCCCGCTTAGCACGCTATTACGGGTAGACCTAGTTCGGGGTGTGGTTAGAAAAGCCTCACCCCCATGGAGACTCCCGCCCCTAAGTCCGAACGTCTGCTCTCGCTCGATGCCCTGCGCGGCTTCGACCTGTTCTGGATCGTCGGCGGGCATGGGATTCTGCTGGCGCTCTTCAAGCTGACCGAGTGGGGCTGGCTCGGCGCGATCGACAGCCAGCTGAAGCACGTCGAATGGCATGGCTTCCTGCCGTACGACCTCATCTTCCCGCTCTTCCTCTTCTTGGCCGGCGTCTCCACGCCGTATTCGCTGGCCCGTCGGCTGACGGAAGGCGCCCGCGGCGAAGTCATCCGGAAGGTGATCCAGCGTGGCCTGATCCTGGTCCTGCTCGGCATCATCTATAACAACGGGCTCCAGTGGAAGGGGCTCGAGAATATGCGTCTTGGCAGCGTGCTCGGGCGCATCGGCCTCGCGGGTATGTTCGCCCAGCTCATCTTCGTGTTCAACTACCAGACCCAGAAGCGTCTCTGGGCCTGGCTGGCCGTTGTCTTGCTCGGCTATTGGGCGCTCCTGTCGTTCGGCCATGCGCCCGGCTTCGCGCCCGGTGACCTGACGATGGAGGGCAACTTCGCCAGCTACGTCGATCGACTCCTGCTGCTTGGCAAGCTGCATAAGGGCATTCATGACCCCGAAGGCCTGCTCGCGATCCTGCCGGCCATCGGCAACGCACTGCTCGGCATCCTCGCCGGGTTGTGGCTGCGTCGTCCGGCGGAGGAAATCTCTGCCGACCGCAAGGCCGCGGGCTTGGTGATCGCGGGTGTCGCGTTGCTCGCCGTCGGCGGACTCTGGAGCTTCGTCTTCCCGCTGAACAAGAACCTGTGGACCAGTTCCTTCGTGCTCTGGACCTGCGGCTGGGCCAGCCTCCTGCTGGCTTTGTTCTACTGGATCATCGACGTGCGCGGCTGGGCTCGCGGGTTCGGCGCGTTCTTCGCCGTGATCGGGATGAACTCCATCCTCATCTATATGTCGGGTAAGTTCATCAGCTTCGACTTTACCGGCCAGGCCCTGTTCGGCGGACTCGCCCGGGCCTTCCCGCCGGCCGTGGCCTCGGCGGTGCTCGTCACCGGCATCTTCGCCGTGAAGTGGCTGTTCTTCTGGTTCCTGAAGAGACAGCGGATTTTCCTGCGGGTGTGAACTGCGTCCTGGGTTTAGGCAGGGTCAGCACGCAGTGCTGACCCTGCCAGGAAGAAGGCAGGGCTTGTCATCCGGGCGGTCGTGAGGACGCTGTCGGGATGGACGAACCTGATCTCAAGGTCACGCGCGGAGACATCATCGCCCGAGGCCTCCTCTGCCATTGCCCGAACTGCGGACGCCGCGGTCTGCTCGCCTCCTGGTTCCGCCTCGGCAAGGCCTGCGCGTCGTGCGGGATGGACCTGGCACGCTCGGCCGGGATCTACTCCGGCACGACCTCGATCGGCTACGTCGCGGCGATACTCTTCGTCATCATCCCGATCTGCTTCCTGGTGACCGCCAAGGTCCTGTCCGTCACCGCCGGCGTCCTGTTGGGCATCTTCGGCACTTTCGGCTTCATCGTCCTGATCTACCCCGTCATGCTCTGCTGGATGGTCATGGCCTACCACGTGGCCATGCCGGGCGAACTGCCCGTCAACGGGGGCGGGCAGGGCCAGGGTGAGTGACCCATCGGGTCTTGACATACATCTTCATATCTGGATAAGAAGATACTTCGGATGTCCCGCTCCCAGCTCATCGCCGCTCTCCGCAGTCCCGTGCGCCCCACGGTGTCGGTGGAATTCTTCCCGCCCAAGGACGCGGAAGGCGGCGCGCGCATGCTCAAGGTCGCCGCGACGTTGAAGCCCCTCGGCATCGATTTCGCCTCCCTGACCTATGGCGCGGGCGGCACCTCCCGGGACACCACGATCACTTACGGCGCGGAGCTCGTGAAGATGGGTATCCCGCTGATCGGTCACCTCACCTGCGTCGGCCATTCCCGGGCCGAGCTCTCCGCGATCATCGAGCAGTATGACCGCGCCGGCTTCTCCGGCATCCTCGCCCTCCGCGGCGATCCGCCCAAGGGCCGGACGGATTTCGTCGCGCATCCCGAGGGCTTCGCCCACGCGGAAGGCCTCGTCCGCCTCATCGCCGCCACCCGCCCGGGCCGGTTCGCCGTCGGGGTCGCCGGTTTCCCGGAGCGTCACCCGGATGCCACGGACGACCTGGCGGACATTCGTTTCCTTGCCGGCAAGGTCTCGGCCGGCGCGGACTTCGTCACCACGCAGCTCTTCCTGGATAACGACGACTACTTCCGCTTCGTCGACCGAGCCCATGCGGCCGGCGTGTCCGTGCCGATCCTCCCGGGCATCATGCCGGTGCTCTCCTTGAAGCAGGCCCGCACTTTCTGCGGTTTCTGCAAGGCGCGGATCCCGGACGCCCTGGTGCGCGAACTCGAAGCCTGTGGGCCGGACGAAGAAGCCCAGCGCAAGGTCGGCGTCTCGTGGGCCGTCCGTCAGGCCCGCGGCCTGCTCGCCCGCGGCGCACCTGGCTATCACGTCTACATCCTGAACAAGGCCGAGTCGGCGGTGGAACTCTTCGCGGAGCTCCGCGGCTGAGGCCTCAATAGGTTTGCCGTCCGGGGGTGGTCGTCATGACATCCCGCATGCACGAGGCCTCTGACCATCACGGCTGGAAGCGCGGTTTCTGGAGCCTGATGGCGACCCAGTTTCAGACTGCGTTCAGCGACAACGCGCTCAAGAACCTCGTCATCCTGCTCGTCCTCGGCAGCTCCATGCCCGTCGAGCAGCGTAATACCTACGTCGCGCTCGCGGGCGGACTCTTCGCCGCCCCGTTCATCTTGTTCTCGATGCTCGGCGGTTGGCTGGCGGACCGATGCAGCAAGGCCGCGGTCATGCGCGCGGTGAAGCAGGCCGAGGTGGGTATCATGCTGTTCGCGGCGGCGGCCCTGGCGTTCGAATCGGTGTGGCTGCAGCTCACGGCCGTGTTCCTCATGGGTTGCCATAGCGCGATCTTCGCGCCGTCGAAGTATGGCATCCTGCCGGAGCTGCTCCCGCATGACCGGCTCTCGTGGGGCAACGGCATCTTCGAGCTGCTGACGTTCCTCGGCATCATCTTCGGCATCGCGGCTTCCGGCCTCCTGGCGGAGGCCTTCGCCGGCCGGCAGGAGATGTCCGGCCTCCTGCTCGCCGCCCTCGCCGTGCTCGGCTGGGCCTGCAGCCGGGGCATCACGCCCGTGCCGGCGGCGAACCCGTCTTGTGTCCCCCGCATCAATCCCGTCACCGACCTCTGGGCTCGTCTGCGGCTCATGCGGCTGGACCG
>VHCL01000087.1 GCA_016871725.1 Verrucomicrobiota bacterium
ATGGACTTCGCGATGATGTTCGAGGTCGTGTCGTCGGCCGCGTGGATCATCTTCGCGCCGGTGTCCTGGTGCTGGCCGTCGTTGGCCAGGGCGATGGAGAGCACCTCGCCGCGGGCGCGCTTGCCGCGCAAGACCACGCCGGGATACTTCATCGTGAGGCGGGAACCGATGTTGCAGTCGATCCAGCGCACTTCGGCGTCCTCTTCGGCCACGCCGCGCTTCGTCACGAGGTTGAAGACGTTGGCGGACCAGTTCTGGACGGTGATATACTGGATCTTCGCGCCCTTGAGGGCGACGAGCTCGACGACCGCGGAGTGCAGGGTGGCCGTCTCGAACTTGGGGGCCGTGCAGCCCTCCATGTAGGTGACCTCCGAGCCTTCGTCGGCGATGATGAGGGTGCGCTCGAACTGGCCGAAGTTCTCGGCGTTGATGCGGAAGTAGGCCTGGAGGGGCTGGGCCACCTTCACGCCCTTGGGGACGTAGATGAAGGAGCCGCCGGAGAAGACCGCGGAGTTGAGGGCGGCGAACTTGTTGTCGCCGGCCGGGATGACCTTGCCGAACCACTTGCGGAAGATCTCCGGGTGGTCGCGCAGGCCTTCGGTCGGGCCGCAGAAGATGACGCCCTGCTTCTCGAGCTCCTCCTTCATGCGGGAGTAGACCGCTTCGGAGTCGAACTGGGCTTCGACGCCGGCGAGGAACTTGCGTTCCGACTCCGGGATGCCGAGGCGTTCGAACGTCTGCTTCACGTCGTCGGGGACTTCCTCCCAGGTGCGCACGGGCTTCTGGCCTTTGGAGAGGTAGTAGCGGATGTCCTCGAACTTGATGTTGTCGAGGTCGGCCGTGGCCCAGTGGGTGGGCATCGGCTGGTCCTGGAAGATCTTGAGGGACTTCTGGCGGAACTCGCGGATCCACTCCTCCTCGCCCTTGACCTTGGCGATGTAGTCGATGGTCGCGGGCGTGAGGCCGATGCCCGCGTCGAAGGCGTAGTTCTCCTCGTATTTGAAGTCGCCCTTGGAGCGGTCGATCTCGATCGCTTCGCGCTGGGCCAGGTTGTCGTCGATGTCGGCCATGGTCGTCAGGCTTTGGCGAGGTCCCGCTTCACCCAGTCGTAACCTTTGGCCTCGAGTTCGAGGGCGAGCTCCTTGTCGCCGCTGTGCACGATGCGGCCGTCATACATGATGTGCACGCGGTCGGGGACGATGTAGTCGAGCAGGCGCTGGTAGTGGGTGATGACGAGGAAGCCGGTGTCGGGCCCGCGCATGGCGTTGACGCCTTCGGAGACGATGCGGAGGGCGTCGATGTCGAGGCCGGAGTCGGTCTCGTCGAGCACGGCGTACTTCGGCTTGAGCATCATCAGCTGGAGGATCTCGCAGCGCTTCTTCTCGCCGCCGGAGAAGCCTTCGTTGACGAAGCGGGCGGTGAACTTCCGGTCCATCTTGAGGGCGTCCATCTTGGCGTAGAGCTCGGCGTAATAGGCCTTGGCGTCGAAGGGCGCGCCCTTGGCCTGGCGGGCGACGAGCGCGGCGCGGATGAAGTTGGCGATGGTCACGCCGGGGATCTCGCTCGGATACTGGAAGGCGAGGAACAGTCCGGCCCGGGCGATGACGTCGGGCTCGAGGCCGAGGATCTGCTCGCCGTCGACGAAGGCTTCGCCCGACTGCACGGTGTAGTCCGGATGGCCGGCGAGGACCTTGGAGAGCGTGCTCTTGCCGGTGCCGTTAGGCCCCATGATGGCGTGCACTTCGCCCTTGGGGACCGTGAGGGAGAAATCCTTCAGGATCGGGCGTTCGCCGATGGAGGCGTTGAGGTTCTTGATGACGAGCGAGTCGGGCATGGAGGGAGATCAGTTGGAAGGGTCGGAGTCCTTGGCCTGGGCGCGGCCGTGGAAGCTGATCTCGACGACGTCCGAGTCGAAGCCGGGCGGGAGGATCGAGCGGAGGCTCTTAAGGACTTCGGGCGGAAGCTCGATGTCGTGGACGCGGCCGGTGGCCTTGTCGCGGAAGTGCGCGTGGGGGGTCAGGTTAGGGCAGTAGCGCGTGGATTCGCGCTCGTGGTTGACCTGGCGGACCAGGCCGCAGCCGACGAAGGTCTCGAGGCAGTTGTAGACCGTGGCGAGGGACAGGCCCGGCATGACCTCGCGGGCGCGGTGGAAGACCTCGTCGACGGTCGGGTGATCGCGTTGGGCGAGCAGCACGGTGAAGACGGCCTCGCGCTGGGGGGTGACCTTCTGGCCGCTTTTGCCGAGGGCTTCTTGGAGGTGCTCTCGGTCGTGATCGGTGAGATTTTGAATCATTCTAACCGCCTAATCAGTTAGAATGAGTCTAATCCGCAAGAAGAAAGGGTGGTAAACAAGGGATAGGGATAGGGGTAGGGGTAGGGTTGGGGGTAGGAGTGGGCAAAGCGGGCTAGTTCTGGAGTTCCTACCCCAACCCCTAACCCTACCCCTGCCCCTCATCGGGCTCAGTTCAACCCCCGGGCTTCCGCATCCCCGCCTTGTTCGTCCAGCTTCCGCTGGGCATCCAGGCGGGAGAGTTCGTCGGCGACGGCCTTGATGCGCCGATCCTGAGACAAGCATTCGAGCAAAGCCCGGCGGGTCTCCGGGTCGGCCACCAGATGGCCGGCGGCGGCGTCGGCCAGGGCGCCCGGCTGATTGGCGAGGTTGCGGAGGCGCTGCATCAACGGGGCGGCTTCCTCGCCGAGCTCGCCCACGATGTTCTCGGCGAAGGCGAGCACGCGGGCGATGTCGCGGGTGCAGCCGGCGAGGTCCGTCGAGGCCTCGTCGACGACCGGCGCGATCTCGAGCTGCGGATACGGCGTCTTGCGCTTCACCTTGATGACGCGCGCGCGGCGCAGGCCTTCGAGGACGATGTGCGAGGTGCCGTCCTCGAGTTCGACGTGCCCGACGATGCGGCCGACGCACGTGAAGGGGCAGGGCGGCTCGTCGTTGTCGGGCGAGAGGCTGTCTTCGTCCAGCTGCGACACCGCGAACATGCGGCTGCCGGCGAGGGTCTCCTTGAGCATCTTGCGGTAACGCGGTTCGAAGATGCGCAAGGGCAGCAGCTGCTGCGGCAGGAAGACGCAGTTGCCCAAGGTCATGACAGGGACGACGACGGTGGGAACCATGCGAAGGAGGGTGGAGGGAATGCTCCCGAAGGCAAACGGGGGAGCGGCTGATAGAGTATGGAGTATCGAGTATGGAGTTCAGGGGGAGTGAAACCCTATACTCGATACTCCATACTCGATACTCCGTAAGCCCGGCTTGGCCGAGCTTACTGCCACTCGTCCAGGAAGAGCTTCTTGGGGTCCGGGCTGTCGGCTTCGGCGAAGTAGACCGCCATCCGCAGCGCCGGCAGGAAGTGCGCGGGGAGCTTGGCCTTGTTGCGCGCCGCGATCTCATTGAGCAGCGAGTCGGGCGAACGGCCGGCGAGCTGGTCGACGCGGTAGTAGCCGGCGTCGAGCAGCTCGCGGGCGACGTCGACCGGGAAGCGCGCGATGCGCATGAACGGACTGCACACGGCTTCCCTACGTCGTTCGGCCGCGCGCTGTCTCGCCGCTTCGTCCACGGTCAGAGTCGGGCGAGGATCGCCGCGCCCATGGCCTTGGTGCCCACGGCCTGGCCGCCGCCGGCGATGTCCGCGGTGCGGATGCCTTCGGCGATGGTCTTCTCGACCGCGAGCTCGATGGCCTTGGCTTCGGCTTCGAGGCCGAAGGAGTGGCGGAGCATCAGGGCGGCGGAGAGGATCTGGGCGCACGGGTTGGCCTTGTCCTGGCCGGCGATGTCGGGGGCGGTGCCGCCCGAAGGCTCGTAGAGGCCGTAGCCGAAGCCGTGGCGGTTCTTGTTCGCGCCGAGGGAGGCGGAGGCCATCATGCCGAGGGAGCCGCAGATGACGGCCATCTCGTCGGAAAGGATGTCGCCGAACATGTTCTCGGTGAGGAGGACGTCGAACTGCGCGGGCTTGAGGACGAGCTGCATCGCGGCGTTGTCGATGTACATCACGGCGAGGGTGATGTCCGGCGCGACGGCCTTGATGCGTTCGGCGACGACCTTGCGCCAGAGGACGGAGGTCTGCAGGACGTTGGCCTTGTCGACGAGGGTGATGTGCTTGCGACGGGCGCGGGCGGTGGCGATGGCGACGTCGGTGATGCGTTCGATCTCCGACTTGCGGTAGACCATGGTGTCGATGGCCTCGATGTCGCCGCCGTCGATCTCCTTGGTGGACTTCGGTCCGAAGTAGAGGCCGCCGGTGAGCTCACGGATGCAGACCATGTCCACGCCGTTCGGGATGCGGTCCGGGCGGATGGGCGAGGTGTCGATGAGGTTCTTCAGCAGCAGGCCGGGGCGGACGTTGGCGTAGAGCGTGAAGTGCTTGCGGAGGGGCAGGAGGGAGGCGCGCTCGGGCTGTTCGGCCGGAGGCAGCTTCTCCCACTTCGGACCGCCGACGGAACCGAAGAGGATGGCGTCCGCGGCGCGGCAGGCCTCGAGGGTCGAGTCCGGCAGGGCCTTGCCATGGTTGTCGATGCCCGCGCCGCCCACGTCGTGGGTGGAGTGCTCGAGGGTGTGGCCTGACTTCTTCAGGACGGCCTCGAGGACGGGCAGGGCGGCGGCCATGACTTCAGGGCCGATGTAATCGCCGGGCAGGACAGCAATCTTCAGGTGCATAAGGGAGGACGGGCAGTAAAGACGGACGGCGGCGTCGAGGGCAAGGAGAAGCGAGGGGGCGGAACGCCGAAAATCGGACTTCCGGGTGGTTGCCAACGCGTCCGACCGGGCCCTACTCTGGCCGGACTTCCCCCGCGTATGTCCTCCCAACCTCTCGTCATCGGTAAATTCTCCCTCGGCATGGGCGACCGCTTCGCCCACGAAGCCGAAGCCCAGCTCGCCGCCTGCCTCGCGGCCAAGAAGCTCGGCGTCGAGATCGTGCCGGTCTGGAACAAGTCCAACCGCGAGCACAACATCATCGGCTCCGAGCCGACCAGCACCCGCGCCGCGGCCGACGCCGCCGTTAAGGCCCTCGGCTGGACCGCCCCGTACTTCCTCGACGCCGACCACATCGGCCTGAAGACCGTCGACCGTTTCGTCGGCGTCTCCGACTTCTTCACCATCGACGTCGCCGACTTCATCGCCCAGCCGGCCGACCCCGCCGCGGTCAAGGCCTTCGTCGACCGCCACCCGGAGCTCGTCGGCACGATCACCCTCGCCGGCATCGACCGTCCGTTCACGACGACCCGCGCCGATGTCGAGCGTACGGCCGCCAAGTTCCTCCTGGCCGTCCAGGAAGCCGGCAAGGTCTACCGCCATATCGCCGCCGTGAAGGGCGTCGGCCGCTTCGTCCCCGAGATCTCCATGGACGAGACGGATAGCCCGCAGACGCCGCCCGAGCTGCTCGTCATCCTCGCCGCCATCGCCGACGAAGGCGTGCCGATCCAGACCATCGCCCCGAAGTTCACGGGTCGTTTCAACAAGGGCGTCGACTACGTCGGCGACCTCGCCCAGTTCGAGCGCGAGTTCAACGACGACCTCTGCGTCATCGCCCATGCGGTGAAGAAGTACGGCCTCCCGGCCAACCTGAAGCTCTCCGTGCACAGCGGCAGCGACAAGTTCTCCATCTACCCGGCCATCCGTCGCGCCCTCGCCAAGCATGGCGCCGGCGTGCACGTGAAGACCGCGGGCACGACCTGGCTCGAGGAGGTCATCGGCCTCGCCGAAGCCGGCGGCGCCGGCCTGGCCCTCGCCAAGGAGATCTACGCCGAAGCCCTGTCGCACATGGACGAGCTCTGCCAGCCCTACGCGACCGTCATCGACATCGACCGTTCCAAGCTCCCGGCCGCCGCCGTCGTGAACGGCTGGACCAGCGAGCAGTTCGTCGGCGCCCTGCGTCACGACCAGACGAACCCGCTCTACAACGCCCACATCCGCCAGCTCATCCACGTCGGCTTCAAGGTCGCCGCCAAGATGGGCCCGCGCTACCTCGAGCAGCTCAAGGCCTGCCGCCAGTCCTGCGCGCGCAATGTGACCGGCAACCTCTTCGACCGCCATATCAGGCCGCTCTTCCTGTGAGCGGGGCGGCCACGACGAGCCGGGGTCCGGCGCTGACCGTCTGCCTGACCGGCGGACTCATCGCCTTCGCCCTTGCGCTGGTCGGGCTGATTCCGGAAAGCGATTTCTCGGTCAAGGAGCCGCCGGATATC
>VHCL01000088.1 GCA_016871725.1 Verrucomicrobiota bacterium
AAGCCGATGAGCTGCTGCCGCAGATGCTTCTTTCGCTCAACGCCATCGCCGCCGGCCTCCAGGCCACCGGCTGAGGCAAGCCACTGTCGTCAGCAGAGAGGCCGGCTTCCGTGAGGAGGCCGGCCTTTCTGCTGAGGGTCCGGGGTGCTCAGACGTGCTTCCAGAAGTCCATCAGGAACCGGGTCGCTAGCTGGGCCAGGAAGACGATGTTCCAGAAGATCAGCTGCAGGCCGAGGGAGGGGCCGAAGCCCATGCTCAGGACCTGCGCGGCGGCGCTGGTGACCAATAGGACCACCGTGGCGGTGCAGAGGGAGATGACCAGGATCTCGATGGACTTCGGGACGAAGCCGGAAAGGCTCGTATCGGCCATGCAGATGGCGGCGAAGGTCAGGGCGACCGAAAGGATGCCCGTGAGGCCGATGCCGAAGAGGGTGCCGTCCTTGCCGAAGAAGTGCTGCGCCGCGAGCCGGCCGAGGAACGGCAGGTAGATGAGCACCATCGCGAGGGCGACCCAGAAGCCCATCGAGGCGTAATCCTGGCCGAGGATCTTCTCGGCGTAGTTCTCCGCCGCGTGCTTGATCACGGCTTCTTGGATCGGATTGGGAAGGGCGAGGAGCACGCCGCCAACCTAGCCGCCCGAGGTCTTTTGTCCACGCCTAAGGCGCCGCTCAGCGCGTCCACTCCTCGCGGGCCGAGGCCCAGAGGTCGTAGTTGAGCGGGCGCTTGCCGGTGGGGACGAGACGGTAGTGGCCGCCCGAGGCCCTGATGATCGCGAGGCCCGCCGCGACGTCCCAGAGGTTCGTGCCGGACTCGTAATAGGTGTCCGCGACGCCTTCGCCGACGTAGGCGAGCGCGAGCGCGGCGGAGCCGATCATGCGGATCTTCTTGTAGCGCCCGACCTGCTGGACGAAGAGCTGCATCGCCGGACCGGACTTGTCGGCGGCGGCGGGAAAGCCCGTCATGATGCAGGCGTCCTTGATGTCCGTGACCCAGCCCGGGGTGATGCGGGCGCCGTTCACGTAGGTGCCGTCGCCGACGACCCCGAGGATGGTCCGCTTGGCCGTGAAGTCATGGATCACGCCGAGCACCGGCTCCTTCCCTCGCATGAGGCCGAGCGACACGCAGGTCGAGGGTTGGCGGCGGAGGTAATTGTAGGTGCCGTCGAGCGGGTCGACGACCCAGTAGAGGCCGTCGCCGTCGAAGAGGGAGGCGTCGCCGCCGAGTTCTTCGCCGATCACCGGCAGGCCCGTGGCCTTGAGGCGGTCGCGGACCAGGTGCTCCGAATCGACGTCGGCCTGCATCTTCACGTCGTCGTCGGTCGAAGCGTTGACCTTCATCTGGGCGCCTTTGGCGAGCAGGTCGCCGGCGGCGACGGCGGTCGCCAACGCGACGGACTTCAGGTCTTCGAGGGAGGGCGTGCTCACGAGGGCAGGGTGGGGCGGACGGCGCAGGTCGGCAAACCTAAGATGCCGCCCAACAAGAAGCCCGACTCGAGGAGTCGGGCTTCGGCGGACGATGGCGGCGGGGCTTACGGGAGCTCCGACTTGCCCATCAGGAACTTGTCGCACTCGCGGGCGGCGCCACGGCCTTCGTTGAAGGCCCAGACGACGAGGGACTGGCCGCGACGGCAGTCGCCGGCGGCGAAGACGCCGGGGACGTTGGTCACGTACTTCTCGTGTTCGGCCTTCACGTTGGAGCGGGCGTCGCGCTCGACGCCGAAGGCTTCGAGGAGCGGCTGTTCCGGGCCCATGAAGCCCATGGCGAGGAGGACGAGCTGGGCCGGGCGGACCTTCTCGGTGCCGGCGATCTTCTGGGGTCCGAAGACGCCCTTGTCGTCCTTCTTCCACTCGACTTCGACGGTGTGGACTTCCTTGAGGGCGCCCTGTTCGTCGGCGACGAACTTGGTGGCCGTGGTGAGATAGACGCGGGGGTCGGAGCCATACTTGGCGGCGGCTTCTTCCTGGCCGTAGTCCACCTTGTAGGTCTTCGGCCATTCCGGCCAGGGGTTGTCCTTGGCGCGGGTGGTCGGGGCCTTCGGCATGATCTCGAGCTGGACGACGGACTTGCAACCGTGGCGGAGCGAGGTGCCCACGCAGTCGGTGCCGGTGTCGCCGCCGCCGATGATCACGACGTCCTTGCCCTTGGCGGAGATGGTCGCGTCGGGGGACTTGCCGTCGAGGAGGTTCTTGGTGTTGGCGTGGAGGAACTCCATCGCCAGGTGGATGCCCTTGGCTTCGCGGCCGGGGAGGGGGAGGTCGCGGCCCTTGGTGGCGCCGACGGTGAGGATGACCGCGTCGAAGTCCTTGCGGAGCTGCTCGGGCGAGACGTCGACGCCGACGTTGACGCCGCACTTGAAGGTCACGCCTTCGGCCTCGAGGAGGCTGATGCGGCGCAGGACGACGTCCTTCTTGTCGAGCTTCATGTTCGGGATGCCGTACATGAGGAGGCCGCCCGGACGGTCGGAGCGTTCGAAGACGGTGACGTTATGGCCGGCGTAGTTGAGCTGCGCGGCGGCGGAGAGGCCGGCGGGACCGGAGCCGACGACGGCGACCTTCTTGCCGGTGCGCTTGCTGGGGGCG
This sequence comes from Verrucomicrobiota bacterium, assembly GCA_016871725.1. GTDB lineage: Bacteria > Verrucomicrobiota > Verrucomicrobiia > Opitutales > UBA953 > UBA953. The sequence goes on from VHCL01000088.1 coordinate 2,580, forward strand.
CGGGGGATGACCCAGCCGTTCTCCCAGCCCTTGTCGACGATCGAGACCTCGATGTTCTTGATCGTGACGGCGGGCTTGTTCATGCCGAGCACGCAGGACCCTTCGCACGGGGCGGGGCAGACGCGGCCGGTGAACTCGGGGAAGTTGTTGGTCTTATGGAGGCGTTCCAGCGCTTCGCGCCAGAGGCCCTTGTAGACGAGGTCGTTCCACTCGGGGATCAGGTTGTTGATCGGGCAGCCGCTGGCCATCCCGCTGATGAGCTTGCCCGTGTGGCAGAACGGCACGCCGCAGTCCATGCAGCGGGCGCCCTGTTTCTGGAGCTTCTCGTCGGAGTGATGGTGGTGGATCTCCTTCCAGTCGCCGATGCGGGTGAGGGCATCGCGATCAGGCGGGAGTTCGCGCTGGTATTCGACAAATCCGGTAGGTTTTCCCATGGTGCAGAAGGTGCTTGGTGTGGACGGGTTGGTTGATCAGCCGCCGCCGACTCGGGCGGTGTCGCGCGAGTTGATCTCGAAGGCTTCGTTGAGGGCGGCGTCGCCGCTGAGGCCCTTGGCCTGGGCCGTCGCGATGGCCTGGAGGACGCGCTTGTAGTCCTTCGGCATCACCTTGACGAATTTGGCGAGGGAGGCGTCCCAGTTGGCGAGGAGCTTCTTCGCCTTCTGGCTGCCCGTGAGCTCGGCGTGGCGTTCGACCAGGCCGCGGAGTTCGGCGGCGTCGTTCGCGTCGGGCTTCTCGAGGCCGACCATCTGCTTGTTGCAGCGTGTGGCGAAGTCGCCCTTCTCGTCGAGCACGTAGGCCACGCCGCCGCTCATGCCGGCGGCGAAGTTGCGGCCCGTGGAGCCGAGGATGACGACGCGTCCGCCGGTCATGTATTCGCAGCCGTGATCGCCCACGCCTTCGACGACGGTGGTGACGCCGGAGTTGCGCACGCAGAAGCGTTCGCCGGCCACGCCGCGGAAGAAGGCCTCGCCCGAGGTCGCGCCGTAGAGGGCGACGTTGCCGAGGATGATGTTCTCGTCGGCGGGGAAGGTGGCCTTGGCGTCAGGGTAGACGATGACGCGGCCGCCGCTGAGGCCCTTGCCGACGTAGTCGTTGGCGTCGCCTTCGAGCTCGATGGTCACGCCCCGGGGGACGAAGGCGCCGAGGGACTGGCCCGCGCTGCCCTTGAACTTCAGGCGGACGGTGTCCTCGGGGAGGCCGTCCGGATGGCGCTTGGTGATCTCGTTGCCGAGGATCGTGCCGACGACGCGGTGGGTGTTCTTGATCTCGCCTTCGTAGCGGACCGGCTCGCCCTTCTCGATGGCGGGCTGGCACTTCGCCAGGAGGACGGAGAGGTCCAGGCCCTTCTCGAGGCCGTGGTCCTGCTTCTCGGTGCAGAAGCGACCCACTTCGGGGCCGGCCTTCGGCGAGTAGAGGAGCTTGGAGAGGTCGACGCCCTTGGCCTTCCAGTGCTCGACGGCGTGGCGCGCCTCGAGGACGTCGGTGCGGCCGACCATCTCGTTGAGGGTGCGGAAGCCGAGCTGGGCCATGATCTCGCGGACTTCCTGGGCGATGAAGCGCATGAAGTTCACGGTGTCCTCGGGACGGCCGGTGAAGTTCTTGCGGAGCTCAGGGTCCTGGGTGGCGACGCCGACCGGGCAGGTGTTGAGGTGGCACACGCGCATCATGATGCAGCCGAGGGTCACCAGCGGGCCCGTCGCGAAGCCGAACTCTTCGGCGCCGAGGAGGGCGGCGATGACGACGTCACGACCGGTCTTCAGCTGGCCGTCGGTCTCGACGACGATGCGGGAGCGGAGGTTGTTGAGGACGAGGGTCTGGTGGGTCTCGGCGAGGCCGAGTTCCCAGGGCAGGCCGGCGTGCTTGATGGAGGTCTGGGGCGAGGCGCCCGTGCCGCCGTCGAAGCCGGAGATGAGGACGACGTCCGCGTGCGCCTTGGCCACGCCGGTGGCGATGGTGCCGACGCCGACTTCCGAGACGAGCTTGACGCTGACGCGCGCGGCGCGGTTGGCGTTCTTCAGGTCATGGATGAGCTCCGAGAGGTCCTCGATGGAGTAGATGTCGTGGTGCGGGGGCGGGGAGATGAGGCCCACGCCCGTGGTGGAGTGACGCACCTTGGCGATCCACGGGTACACCTTGCCGCCGGGGAGCTGGCCGCCTTCGCCGGGCTTCGCGCCCTGGGCCATCTTGATCTGGAGCTCCTTGGCGTTGGTCAGGTAGCGGCTCGTGACGCCGAAGCGGCCGGAAGCGACCTGCTTGATGGCGGAGTTCTTCGAATCGCCCTGTTCGTTGGTCCAGGTGAAGCGCGCCGGGTCTTCGCCGCCTTCGCCGGTGTTGGACTTGCCGCCGATGCGGTTCATGGCGATCGCGAGGGCCTCGTGGGCTTCCTGCGAGATGGAGCCGTAGCTCATCGCGCCCGTCTTGAAGCGCTTCAGGATGCTCTCGGCGGACTCGACCTCGCTGATGTCGACCGGGGTGCGGGCCTTGAACTGGAGCAGGCCGCGCAGGGTGAAGATCTGCTGCATCTGGTTGTTCACCAGGCCGGAGTACACCTTGAAGGTGTCGTAGTTGTTCGTGCGGACGGCCTTCTGCAGCGAGTGGATGACCTGCGGGCTGAAAAGGTGGCCTTCGCCTTCGTTGCGCCACTGGTAGTCGCCGCCGACCTCGAGGGTGGCGGGGGTGTCGACGCGCTCGGGGAAGGCGCGGCGGTGGCGGGCGAGGGTCTCGTCGGCGATCGCGGCGAGGTCGGCGCCTTCGATGCGGGTCGCCGTGCCGGTGAAGTACTTGTCGACGACCTTCTGCTGGAGGCCGACGCACTCGAAGATCTGGGCGCCGAGGTAGCTCTGGATGGTCGAGATGCCGATCTTGGAGGCGACCTTGACGATGCCCTTGGTGGCGGCCTTCACGTAGTTCTTGCAGGCGGTGTAGTGGTCGACGCCGACCAGCAGGCCCTGCTTGATCATGTCGTCGAGGGTCTCGAACGCCAGGTAGGGGTTGATGCCCGCGCAGCCGTAGCCGATGAGCGTGCAGAAGTGGTGCACTTCGCGCGGTTCGCCGGACTCGAGGATGAGGCCGACCTTGGTGCGCTTGCCTTCGCGGATCAGGTGGTGGTGCAGGCCGGAGACGGCGAGCAGGGGCGGGATGGCGGCGTTGTTACGGTCGACGCCGCGGTCGCTCAGGATGATGAGGTTGATGCCCGCGTCGATGTGCAGGCCGGCCTGGCGGCAGACCTCGTCCATGGCTTCTTCCAGGCCCTTGGCGCCCTTCTTGGCGTCGAAGAGGGTGGGGATGGTCACGGACTTGAACTGGCCGTGGGCGACGTGGCGGAGCTTGGCGAGTTCCTCGTTGGTGAGGATCGGCGACTGGAGCTCGATCAGGTGGCAGCTGCCGGGATTCGGGTCGAGCAGGTTGCGCTCAG
>VHCL01000089.1 GCA_016871725.1 Verrucomicrobiota bacterium
AGAAACGGGTCTTCGCGCCGGCGGCCTTGGCGTGCTTCTCGATCAGTTTCTCGAGGTCGGCGAGCGTCTGGGTGCCGTAGACCTCCGGCTCGCGCTTGCCGAGTCGGTCGAGGTTGGGTCCGTTGATGACGCCGATTTCCATGAGTTAGGTTAGTAAGCGTCCGGGCGGCGGGGGGCAAGAGGGGAAGATGCGACCCTACCCGGCGACGACACGGCGACCCTGCCTCATGATGATATTGCGAGTCCGGCCATTCGAGGGCGTCGGGGCGTCTTGGATATCGGGCACGAAAAAGGGCGGCTCCTCGCGGAGCCGCCCTTGGTTCCGACCGCCTAAAGCCTTACTTCAGGATCTGGCGGAGGACGTAGGGCAGGATGCCGCCGTGGCGGTAGTATTCGCCTTCGATCGCGGTGTCGATGCGGGCGACGAGCGGGGCCTTGTCGACCGTGCCGTTGGCGCGGCGGATGACAAGCGTGACCGGGGTCTTCGGCTTGATCGGGCTGGAGAGGCCTTCGAGGTCGAAGGTTTCCGTGCCATCGAGGTGATACGACGCGGCGTTCTTGCCGTCGGCGAACTCGAGGGGCAGGACGCCCATGCCGATGAGGTTGGAGCGGTGGATGCGCTCGAAGGATTGCGCCACCACGGCGCGGATGCCGAGGAGGGCAGTGCCCTTAGCGGCCCAGTCGCGGGAGGAGCCCATGCCGTAGTCGACGCCGCCGAAGACGATCATGCCTTCGCCGCGCTGCTGGTAGGTCTGGCAGGCGTCGTAGATCGCCTCGATCTTACCCTCGGGCTGGACCTTCGTGAAGCCGCCTTCCTTGCCGTCGGCCATCGCGTTCTTCACCTGGGTGTTGGCGAAGGTTCCGCGGGTCATGATGCGGTCGTTGCCGCGGCGCGAACCGTAGGAGTTGAAGTCCTTCTTCGCCACTCCGGCCGCGAGGAGGAACTTGCCGGCCGGGGTCTCTTCCTTGAAGGCGCCCGCGGGGGAGATGTGGTCGGTCGTGACGGAGTCGCCGAGGATGGCCAGCGGGCGGAGCTTCGCGAGCGAAGGCACCGGGGGCGGGGTCATCGAGAAGCCCTTGAAGAAGGGCGGCTCCTGGATGTAGGTGGAGGATTCCTTCCAGCTGAAGCGCGCGCCCGTGCCGCCCTGGACGCCTTTCCACTCCGCGGTGGCGTTGGCGAGGGAGTCGGCGGCGTACTTCGACTTGAACATCGCGGGCTTGAGGCCGCGGGCGACGTGGTCCGCGACTTCGGCCTGGGAGGGCCAGACATCCTTGAGGAAGACCGGCTGGCCGTCCTTGCCCGTGCCGAGCGGTTCGGAATCGAGGTCGATGTCGACGCGGCCGGCGAGGGCGAAGGCGACGACGAGGGGCGGAGACATCAGGAAGTTCGAGCGGACCGCGCCATGGACGCGGGCTTCGAAGTTGCGGTTGCCGGAGAGCACGGAGGCCGTGACGAGGTCACCCTGCTTGATGGCGCCTTCGATGTCGGCGTCGAGCGGGCCCGAGTTGCCGATGCAGGTCGTGCAGCCGTAGCCGACGAGGTTGAAGCCGAGCTGGTCGAGGTAGCCCGAGAGCTGGATCTCGTTGAGGTAGTCGGTGACCACGCGGGAGCCGGGGGCCAGCGAGCACTTCACGTTCGGGTTCACCTTCAGGCCCTTCTCGACGGCCTTCTTGGCGACGAGGCCGGCGGCGACCATCACGGAGGGGTTCGAAGTGTTGGTGCAGGAGGTGATCGCGGCGATCACGACGGAGCCGTGCTGGAGCGAGCGGCCCGTGGCGCCCACGGGGGCGGAGGCGGCGCGGTCGGCCGCGGCCTTGCCGAAGCCGTTCTTGTCCTTCGGGGCGGTGAAGAGCGTGTTGAAGGACTCCTTGATCTTCGGGAGGTCGATGCGGTCCTGCGGGCGCTTCGGGCCGGAGACGCAGGGGACGACCGTGCCGATGTCGAGGTCGATGGTCTGGGTGTAGTCGATGCTGCCGGCCTTGGGGATGCCGAAGAGGCCCTGGGCCTTGTAGTATTCCTTCACCAGCTCGATGTGGGCCTCGTCGCGGCCCGTCTGGCGGAGGTAGTCGAGGGACTTGTCGTCGACCGGGAAGAAGCCCATCGTGGCGCCGTATTCGGGGGCCATGTTGGCGATCGTGGCGCGGTCGGCGAGCGAGAGGGCCTCGGTGCCTTCGCCGTAGAACTCGACGAACTTGCCGACGACCTTGGCCTTGCGGAGGATCTCGGTGAGGCGGAGGGTGAGGTCGGTGGCGGTGACGCCTTCGCGGAGGCGGCCGGTGAGGTTGACGCCGATGACTTCGGGCGTCTGGAAGTAGACCGGCTGGCCGAGCATGCCCGCTTCGGCTTCGATGCCGCCCACGCCCCAGCCCACGACGCCGATGCCGTTGATCATCGTGGTGTGGGAGTCGGTGCCGACGAGGGTGTCCGGGTAGAACACGCCGTCCTTCTGGAAGACCAGCTTGGCGAGGTGCTCGAGGTTGACCTGGTGGACGATGCCGATGGCCGGCGGGACGACGCCGAAGGTCTTGAACGCCTGCATGCCCCACTTGAGGAACTCATAGCGCTCGGTGTTGCGGCCGAATTCCTGGCGCAGGTTCTCGAGGAACGAGGAAGCGGAGCCGGCGCGGTCGACCTGGACGGAGTGGTCGACGACGAGGTCGACGGGCACGAGCGGCTCGATGACGGCGGAATCCTTGCCGAGCTTGGCGACGGCCTCGCGCATGGCGGCGAGGTCGACGAGGAGCGGCACGCCGGTGAAGTCCTGCAGCACGATGCGCGCGACGACGAACGGGATCTCGGTGTCGACCGGCTTCGCGGCGTTCCACGCGGCGAGCGTCTTCACGTCCTGCTCGGTGACCGCGACGCCGTCGCAGTTGCGCAGCACGGATTCGAGGACGAGGCGGACGGAGACCGGCAGGCGCGAGACCTTGCCGAGGCCGGCCTGCTCGAGCGCGGGCACGGAGTAGATCTGCCCGGACTTGCCGCCGGCGGAGAAGGGGCGGAGGGCTTTGAAGGGGTCTTTGAGGGCCATGGTATGTTTGGGTATGAAAGGGTGGGTCCGGACGCGGCCGTCCGGAGTCCTAGCCAAAAGCAAAGAAGGCGGTCGGGGCAAGCCCGACCGCCTTCAAATAAGCCGTGCTGAGACTCAGGCTTCGACGGCCTTCTTGATCTTGGCGAAGTTCGGCATCGAGGACGGGTCGCGCTTCACTTCGGAGTGGATCACGTTGCCGGCCTTGTCGGCCACGAAGACGGAGCGCTTGGCCACGTTGAGGAGGCCGGTCTTCTCGGGGATCACGCGGGTGTCCTTGACCTTGAAGGCCTTGAGGGCGACGCGGTTGAAGTCCGAGACGAGGGTGAGGCTGATGCCGGCCTGCTTGGCCCAGGCTTCCTGCGCGAAGGGGGAGTCGACGGAGATGGCGATCACGTCGGCGCCGAGCTTCTTATACTCGTCGAGGAGGCCGGTCACCTTGCAGAGTTCGTCGGTGCAGACGCCGGTGAAGGCGAGCGGGACGAAGAGGATGACGGTCTTGCCCTTGCCGACGTTGCGGCGGAGGCTGACGTCGACCAGGCCGGCGTCGGTCTTCTGCTTGAGGGAGATTTCAGGGAGAGGCTGGCCGAGTTTCAGGGGCATGGTTAGGGTGGGTAGGGGGTTCGGTGGCGAAATTGGTCAAAAAACAGGGGGAAGCAAGGACGGAGGCGGTAAAAGGCCATAAAAGTGCCTTTTTTGACAAGGGTCAGTCGTTTGGCCCCCCGGACAGGGCGAAAAAGGGTATTATTCCCCTTCTTTGGCCAGATCAAGGCGCCGGAACCACTTACGTTGCTTCCGGACGAGGGCCCAGGTGTCCAGATTGATCCGTTCGGCGAGTCCCGACCGGGCGACCCGTTTCCCGCCCTCCAGCCAGTCCATGACGGCCCGAAAACCCACCGCGCGGGCGGAGGTCAGCTCCGGGTCGAGTCCCATGGCCAGGAGGCGCTCGGACTCCTCGATGATGCCTTGGGCGAGCATCTCTCCGTACGGGCGGCGATGCGCGCCTTCAGTTCGGCGTCGGGTCGCTCCAGCAGCTCGCACGTCACAGGGTGGTCGGCGAAAGGCCCCCGGCGGGTCAGGAACTCGTCGCGGAGGGAGTCGAGGGTCCGCCCCGAGGCGAGCCGACGTTCCAAGGCCTTGGCGACGCGGATGGGGTTCTGCGCGTCGAGCCAGTCGGGCAGCTTCGGTCCTTCGAGCTCGCGGAGTCGCAGCAGGAGCGAGGCGAGGCCTTGGCGGTGGAGCGTACGCACTTCCTCGGCGATCGCCGACGGGATCTCGAGCTCGTCCGTCACCGGGCCGAAGAAGGCCGCCAGGTAGAAGCCGCTGCCGCCCGTCACCAGGACGCGCTTACCGCGGGCGTGCGCGCCGGCGATGGCGGCGCGGGCCATCTCGACGTATTGCGAGACGGAGTAGCGTTCCCGAGGATCGACGAGATCGAGGCCGTGGTGCCGGACGCGGCGTTGTTCCTCGGCGGTCGGCTTGGCCGAGCCGACGTCCATCCCGCGATAGACGCAGACCGAATCGCACGAGAGGATCTCGGCGTCGTTCTCTTCGGCCCAGCGCAGGGCGGTCTCCGTCTTGCCGACGGCGGTCGGGCCCGTCAGGACGTGGATCGCTGGCGCGGGCGCGGTCATCAGCCGCGCTTGGCCCACTCGAGGAAGTAGGACAGCAGGATGAGCGCGGCGGGCGAGGTGAGCACCATGCTGTCGATCAGGTCGAGCGCGCCGCCGATGCCGGGGATGGTCGCGCCGGAGTCCTTGGCGCCCGCGAGCCGCTTGAACACGGATTCCACGAGGTCGGAGGGGATGCTGAGCACCGCGAGCGGCAGGGCGAGGACGGCCGCCTTCCACGGCACCATGAAGCTCACGCCGACGGCGTCGCGGAGGAGCCAGGCGTAGAGTCCGGAGACGAGGGCCGAGCAGGCGAGTCCGCCCGCGCAGCCTTCCCAGCTCTTGGCCGGGCTGATGCTCGGAGCGATCTTATGCCTGCCGAAGGGGACGCCGAAGAGGAGGCCGCCGACGTCGGTGAACTTCGTGGCGACGAAGACCCAGACGACGTAGTAGAGCCCGACGGACTGGGTCGTCAGCAGCTGCCCTTCCTTCATGCGCGCGATGGCGATGAGCGAGGCCAGCATGAAGGGAAGATACGCGAACCCGTAGAGCGTCGGGAAGCGGCGCAGCAGCGTCGGGACCTCGCCGGGGCGGCGCAGCAAGGACAGCAGGTGGGCGCCGATGAGCAGGGCGCCGACGGTCAGGACGACGTGGACGCGCGCCTGTTCGGGCGCGAAGAAGAACAGCGCGAAATGCAGGACGAAACCGGCGACCAGGCCCGACAGGTTCGGACGGCCCACGCCGGGGATGCGCCGCGCGAGGGCGTAGAACTCATGCTGCGCCGCGGCGATGATGAGCGCGAGCAGGCCGAACGACGCCTGTTCGGCGACCGAGAAGAAGCCGCCGACCCAGATCACGAGTCCGACGACGACCCAGAGGCCGATGGTGCTGAGGGCGCGGTCTTTCATGCCTGCGCGGGGGGCTGGACCTGCGCGCCGGTCATGCCGAAGCGACGCTCGCGCTTGGCGTATTCGGCGAGGGCGATATGCAGCTGGGCCTTGTCGAAGTCGGGCCAGAAGACGGAGGCGAAGACGATCTCGGCGTAGGCGGACTGCAGGAGCAGGAAATTGCTCAGGCGGAACTCGCC
>VHCL01000090.1 GCA_016871725.1 Verrucomicrobiota bacterium
ACGCGGCCTGCGCCAGGCCTTCGTAAAGCATGTCGGCTGCACCCCAGGCGACCGCCTGCGCACCGTGCGCATCGACTCGGCCAAGCGGCTCCTGGCCGGCTCCTCCGAGAAGATCGAGGCCATCGCCCACCGCTGCGGCTACCCGAACCTGAACTCCTTCTTCGCCGCCTTCCGCCGCTCCGAGAACATGACTCCGGCCGAATACCGCCGGATCATGCGCTTCCGCTCGTGAGGGGCCTCAGCGGCGCACGACGCGCGCGAATCGCACCTCGGCGTAGGCGTCCGGTCGGTCGCCTTTGGCGACGTTCGACTGCACGTAACAACCGGCCTTGAAGTAACAGCCCTTGGCGGACTCCGCCCACTCGGCGCGTAGCTCATCCTGATGCCAGACGCGGATCCGCCCGGCGCCGGCCTCGATCCGGACCGCCACCGCTGAGCCAAGGACATACTTGCGGTCGAGGACGATGTCCTCCCGTCCGGTACGCTCCAACAGCAGTTTGCTCCCTTCCAGGCGGACCATCAGCACGTCCCGGGAGGCGTCATGGATCTGCGCGCAGACGACGTGCGGCTTGGCCTCAGGCAGGTGCGTGACGGCGAAGACGAGGTCGAGCCCGCGGATCTTCGCATCGGCGATGTTCCACGCGGCTTCCCGCGGACCGTCCATCTCCCGCAGTTCGGCGCGCGGGTACTTCGAGCCGCGGGTGGTGACACCGTCGCAACGGGCCCGGAAGACCAGTCGCCCAGCCTCATCCAGGTGGAAGCAGCGCGGGTCGGCGAAGGTCGGCAGTGCGGACTCCGGGATCTCATCCGGCACGCCTTTGGCCGGAGTATCCACGGGCAAAGTGAGCTTCCAGCCCGCGAGGCCGCCGAACGCGTCGAGCGGGGCCGCCACCAGCCGCTCAGCCAGGCAAGCCCCGGCAAGCAGCAGGACGGCGAGCAGCTTACTCCGGCAGGACATGGATCGTGTTGATCACCTGGCCGCGCAGTTCGGCGCCGTCGGCCGCCTTGAGGTCGTATTTCAGCTGCATCTGCATGGCGGGACGGAGGTCGGGAATCTCGAGAAGGACCGAGCGGCGGTCGGCCGAGAGCTTCGCGGACTTCACGACCAGGGGGTCATGCTTGCGCTCCGCCAGCTGGGCCTTGCTGAACTGGAGACGGCCGTCGTTGCCGAGCTCGGTCGCGGCGACGGGCGCCGCCTTGGTCGAGATCTCCGGCGACCCGTAGGCCGACGACCAGACATAGTTCCAGACCTCAAGATTCCAGTTGGCGGCGTCCGTCGCGGCCTGGGCGTCGAGCTCGCAGGTGAAGTCGATGCGGAGGCCTTGTCGGGTGGCGGCGAGAGCGATGGGCATGCGGGTCGCGGCGCCGGTGTAGCGGACGCGCTGGAAACAGCCGTTCTGGGTCGCGGTGGTCTGCCAACCCCGCAGGCCGGTGACGTAGAGCTGGCCGTCCTTAGGGTTGAACCGGGCGCGCATGGCGCCGCTGGCGAAGTCGACGTTGAAGCGGGTCACGCCGCCCTGCATCTGGGGCTGACCGTTGAAGGTCACCTCTTGGGGCAGCACCCCGTAAAGCGAGCAGGTGCCGTAGCTCAGGTGCAGCAGACGATCCTTCCAAGGTCCGAACTTGTCCGAGGTCACCCAGACCTGACCGCCGCTGGAGTTATCGATCTCCTTGGGGAACCAGCAGAGCGGCCGGTCGTAGTCGGTCGGAGGCGTCGCCCGATGCGCGAGGTCCACCACGCCGTAGAAACCGCCCTGCCTCACCCAGTTCAGGCGGCACATGGGCGTCCAGGTGCCCTCGTTGTCACCGGTGGTGAGCTGGCCGGACGGACTCATGCCGATGCCATTAGGGGCGCGGAAACCGGTCGCGACGACTTCGGATTTCTTGCCGTCAGCCGAGACCTTGAAGAGCGCGCCATGGTGGTCGCAGATCTCGTCGAAGCCGCGGCCGCCTTTGCGCACCGGTCCGGCCTTGATGTAATAGAAGTTTCCGGCCGCGTCCGTCTGCAGGTCGAAGACGAACTCATGGAAGTTCTTCGTGACCATCACCTCGAAATTGAACGCCTCATAGGCGTCGCACTCGCCGTCGCCATCGGTGTCGCGCAACTTCCAGACGCCATCGCGGCAGGTGACGTAGACCTCGCCTTTGACGACCTTGAGGCCGAGCGGATGATAGAGCCCCGCCGCGAAGCGACGCCAGGTGACCTTGGCGAGCCTGTCGTCGATGCCGGAGGCGACGAAGACGTCGCCATGGAAGGTGGCGATCACCGCGCGTCCGTCAGGCAGGAAATCGAAGGCCGAGGTGAACATCGGAGCTTTCCACGGATTGGTCACGGGCAGTTTCACGTCGTCGACGACGTAGGGCTCGCCGGACTTTTCGGAGAGTTTGCCCGTCGTCTCGACCGCTTCCGGCCAGAGGGTCTTCGTCACCTTCAGGAGCTTCGACGGCAGATCGGTGTCGAAGGACTGCGGCAGCGGGACGCCCGCCGGGAGGTAGGCGATGCGGATGACGGTCGTCTCCACGGCGGCGGACACACGGGCCACGGCCTGTCCGTCGAGCGTCTCGACCTTGGAGGCGCCTAGCGTGACGATACGGGCGGCGTCGGCGGCCTTGCCGAGCATGACGGTCAGGCCTTTCGGCGAAGCGGCGACCTCGAGCGTGCGGACGACGAACTGGACTTCATTGGCGGAGACGACCTCGGCGGTCTCGTCGACGGCCACGCCGCCGACGTCCCAGCGGACGACCACCGAGCGACCGGCGTTATGGAAGCCCTTGAAGCGCGCCTGACCGACAGGCAACGGCCCGAAGCCTTTCCGCGGAGGGAGCGCTCCGGCATCGGCACCGGCCACGTAGCCCGCGAAATCACCCGTCACGAAGATCGTCTCGCCGATGGCCGTCGGATAATCGCCGCGGGACATCAGGTTCATCTCGGTCGTGAACTTACCCGCCCAGGCGCCGATCGGGCGGCAGAGGTCGAGGTCGTAAGCGATGCCACGCTTGCCGTCGTCCCCCAGACGCACGGCGAGCCCTTTCAGGCCGGTCGAGTCGATCGAGCCGTCCTTCTGTTTGCCGACGCCGACCGTGCCGAGGATCCACTGACCCGGGGCTTCCGCGACCGGCGCGGCGACGGCGGTCTTCTTGGCCGGCTTCTTGGCCTGACCGAAGAGCAGACCGACCGAAAGGAACAGGGCGACGAGGGGCGAACGCATGACGGAACAAATAGGGCCAGGGCTAGGGCTTGGGCTAGTTATTTCGACGCAAAAAGGGCCGGAATCCGCAGACCCCGACCCGATTTTAACTAGCCCTAGCCCCGGCCCTGGCCCTGCTATCAGAGGCTCCGTAAGTAGGCCGCGATGTCCGCGACGCCCTGCTCCGTCAGCCCCATCTGGGCCGGCGTGAACATGAGCGAACGACCCAGCGGCTTCTCCTCCTTGATGCGGGCGCGCGGCACGGACTGCACGAGGCCGCCCATGGACTTGATCATCAGAGGGTCGCCGGAGGACAGCACCATGCCGGTGATGACCATGCCGTCATCGAGCACCAGGCGCGTGCCTTCAAAGCCGTGCGAGATGTTGTTGGACGGCTGGGCGATGTTCAGGATCAGCGACTCGGGCGACTGCTGCTTGGCGTAGGTCGTCAGGTCGGGACCATAGTCGATGCCCTTGCCGTCGAACTTATGGCAGGCCTGGCAGACGGCCGCCGCGGCCTTGCCCTTGACGACATCACCCTTGAGGGCGGCGATCGCTTCGACCGGCGCGAGCGCCTTGGCTCCCGGCATCTCCGCGGGGAGGTCGGAGCCGACCAGTTTGGCGGCGGAGGCGTCGCCGCCACGGGCCTTCACGATGGCGTCGACGTCGAAGGCCTTCCAGAGGCCGCTCTTGCGGTTGCCGACCCACCACTTGGCGAGGTCCGTCTGGGCGAACTGTTTGTTCAGCGAGAGTTCGACCATCGTGCCGGCGGCTTCGGCGCTGCGAGTGAAGGCCAGCGTGGTGAGCTCGCGCTTGGTCTCGGCTTCGTTGAGCTTGCCGGAAAGCAGGCGGGCGCGCACGTCACGGACGGCGGAGGCCGGATGCAGGCGCCAGGTCAGCCAGGCGTAGGCCGGGGTCCATTCAAGGGCGGGCTTGGCCATGGCCTTGGCGATCGCGGCGTGGACGACCGCTTCACGGTCGGTGGCCGCGAGGCCGATGGCCTCGAGGTAGGCGCGATCCTGCCCGTCGAACTGTTCGGCCAAGGTCACGAGCAAGGCGACGGCCTCCGGGGTCTTGAATTCGCGGAGGGCGAGGGCGACTTCACGACGGACGGCGGGAGACTTGTCCTTGGCCAGGCCCTCGCAGAGCGCGAAGACGTCGCGACCGGCCGCGCGCAGGGCGCGGAAGGCCACGAGACGACGGGTGTCGTCGCCGGAAGCCAGCTCCTTGCGGGCGAGCGCCGCGCCCTTGTCGCCGAGCTGCGCGAGCAGCCAGACGGCACGCGAAGCGACGTAAGGATTGGCGTCGGCGAGGAGGCCGGCGACGTCGTCGACGACCTTGTCGCCCGCGGCCTTGAGGCGGTTGAAGCCGCCGGCGCGGACGTTGGGCGAGGGGCTGCGCAGCGCGGCGAGCTGGCCGGCGACGGCGGTGAGGTCGATCTTCGGGACGACGGACTTGAAGCCCTTCGGCGCGATGCGGTAGATCGTGCCGGCGAGCGCGTTGTCGCGCGTGCCGTGGCCGCCCACGCCGGGGTCGAACCAGTCGGCGACGTAGATGGCGCCGTCCGGCCCGACGCAGACGTCGGAGGGACGGAACTTGGTCTTCAGCACGCCGGTGGCCTTGCCGCCGAGGAAGTCGGAACCAGCCCATTCCTTGTCCTTGTTGGACGTCAGGAAGTCGAAGCGTTCGAGTTTCATGCCGGCTCCGTCAGGCTTGGGCAGGTAGCCGAAGACGACGTTCTTGCCGGCTTCGCAGGCGAGGAGGAGCCCGTTCCACCTGGGGTCGAGCGCGCCGTTCTCATAGAAGGCCACGCCGGTCGGCGAGCCGCCGCCGTAGACGTCGCCCGCGGGCATGGTGCCGGGGTCGTCCTGACGCCATTCGGCCACCGGGGTCTCCTGACCCGGACGGCGGTCGGCACCCCAGGAACGCTGGCCGTCCGCGGAGGCGAAGCCGGCGTTACCGCCTTCCATGATCAGGGAGACGCGGCAGGCGGGCGGGTCGTCGTTGTCGCTCTGGTACATGTCGCCGAGCGAGTTGATGGACTGCTCGTAGCTGTTGCGGTAATTGTGGCCCACGATGCGCGCGTTCGTGCCGTCGCTGTTCATGCGCACGGAGAAGCCGCCGACCCAGACGTTGCCGTCGTCGCTGCGCAGACCGGCGACCTTCTGGGCGTCGACCGCCTGCTTGGTCCACTCGCCGTGGTTGTAAGGGCTGCCGATGCGGAAGGTCTTGCCGGACCTGTCGGTGAACTGGGCGCAGGTGTTGCCCTGGTTGAAGTTCCACCGGCCGTCCGGACCGAACGTCGCGCTGTGCAGGGAGTGGTCATGGTTGCGCCCGTTGAAGCCCGTCAGCAGGACCTCGCGCTTGTCGACCTTGGGGTCGAAGACGCCGTCGCCGTCGACATCGGTGTAGACGAGCAGGTCCGGCGGCTGGGAGACGACGATCTTGCCGTCGATGTGCGCGACGCCCAGCGGCGAGACGAGGTTGGCCTCCTGCGTGAAGACCGTGACCTTGTCGGCCTTGCCCGCG
>VHCL01000091.1 GCA_016871725.1 Verrucomicrobiota bacterium
AAGTCATCCTTGAGGCGATGCTTGATGCCGGCGGAGTCGAGGAGGGTGGAGAGTTCGGAGAGAGTGGAAGGCATTTTTTGAGAGTATTGAGTTTGGAGTAATGAGTATAGGGGCTAACTAGGGGGCATGCTGGCACGGTGACACGTGGGCATGGGGAGATGCGAAGTATGTGTCTGGATTGGTAGGATGATCGGGAGGTGAGTTCCTTGCCAGCGTGTCAACTTGTGTGGTTTTCGAGTTCGGCGAGAGCGTTACGGATGAACTCGGCGACCGGGTGATCCTTGGAGAAGTGGGTCTCGAAGAGCGGCAGGGCCTTGCGGTATTCCCGGATGGCTTCGGCGGCGTAGCCCATCTTCTGGTACATGAGGCCGAGGTTCTTGATGACGTAGCAGCCTTGGTCCTCGCCGGCGGAGAGCAGGGCGCGACGCAGGTTGGCCTCGGCCTTGGGGAATTCCTCGAGGTGCACCTGCACGAAGCCGAGGTTGTTGAGGTAGCGTTCCTTGGCCTTTTCGTCGTCGAAATCGGGATGTTCGGACGCCGCCACCATCTCTTCGAGGATCGGCTCGGCCTTGGCGTACTGTTTGGCCGGGATGTAGATGTTCACCAGGTCCTGTTTGACCGAAAGCAGGTCGGGGTGGTGTTCTTCCTGGCTTCGGCGGAGGAAGTTGACCGCCAACTTCAGGCGCTGCTCGGCCTGGCTCGTTCGTCCCCGCTTCAGTTCGTTCGCGGCGGACGCCTGCTGGATGTAGGCCATGTTACGGAAGTTGATATGGCGGGAATTCCGGGTCTGCAGGATGGCGAGATCGTAGGCGCGGGCGGCCTCGACGAAACGGTCTTCGCGCTGATGGTAATTACCCAGGTAATAGAGGATCTTGCCGAAGGCCGTATTGCCCGCCTGGCCCCGATGGGTAACGACCGGCGTCGCGGCGTCGATGAGCACCTGCGCGTCCGCCGGACGGCCGCCTCGCAGAAGCGCTTCGCCGAGATGCATGGCAATGCGTGCGGCCGTTAGGGTAGGGACTTCCGCGGTAAGCTTGCAGGCGTCGAGCCCGCGTCCGAGGAACGTGATGGCATCCTCATGGCGTTCGCGGTCGTTGAGGAACATGCCGAAGTAGAGCAAGGTCATGCGCAGGGGCGCATGATGCGTTTCGATGGTCTCATCGCAGAGGTCCAAGGCCTCGCGGTAGGTCGATTCCGCTTCGTCGGGCCGGTCCTGGAGCTTGTGGCATTCGGCGACGTCCTGGAGCGCGTCGACGATCTGCGGGATGCCGGCCTTCGCCTTGCGGATGCGGACGCGGCGCTCGAGCACGGCGAGTTCGGACTCCGGTTCCTTTACCGTCGCGTAGAAGAGGGCGAGCTCCAGGCAGACCTCGTCGACCTGCGTGCTGTCCGGACCGAAGTGCTGTTCGGCGAAGGCCAGGGCCTGGACGTACTCACCCCGGGCGAGCTCCATCCGCTCGGCGACCCGGTGGTCATGGGCGGTGGCGAGGCGGTCCTTGAATTCGGCCAATTCGGCGTCTTTTTGAGGTTTTGACATACTTTTCGAATGGATACGGACAAGTTAACAGCAACTGTTAGCATTGCAAGCGGATAGGTTGTCGGCCATTGTTCCCCCATGTCCCTCGAACGTTTCGTCCAGGCCCAAGAAGAGGGTGGCTCCTACGCCCGCGCCTTAGCCGAGCTGAAGGCCGGTCGTAAGACTGGGCACTGGATCTGGTGGGTCTTCCCGCAGCTGAAGGGGCTGGGGACCTCCCCAAATTCAACTTTCTACGGGATTGATGACGAAGCGGAGGCAAAGGCTTATCTAAGCCACCCGATCTTGGGCCAAAGATACTGCGACTGCGTCAACGAGGTCTACTTTCAGTTATTTGTCCACGGAAGGACTCCGCTGGCTCTCCTGGGGGATGAGGATGACGTTAAGAAGCTGCGAAGTTCCTTGGAGCTTTTTCTGCGTAATGGTTTCGCAGGTAAACAAATCCGCGGGCGTATCATGATGATGGTGCAGATGGAAAAGATACTCCTCGAGAAGCTCGATTGGACTCACCCTCCAGGGAAACCAAAGCCGTGATTGCCATCCTCTCTGACATCCACGGTAACCGCCCCGCGTTGGAGGCGGTGTTCGCCGAGATGGCAAGATTGGGCGTTCGTAGGTTCGTGGTGCTGGGGGACGTGGTCGGCTATGGCCCGTTCCCGAATGACTGCCTGCGGATGACCGGGCTGGTCATCCCTACCTTGATACACCTTCGCGCTGGCGGAGGCGCGTCTGGCGGGCAAAGTAGGGCGGAGTGTTCAAAAGCATTGCACAATACCTCTCGGGGGTCGGGCGGGCCATGCAGGTCCGGTCCGGACGAGGTGGGGTGCATCTGGACGCGGGTTTCGCCTCGGAGCAAGTGAAGAGGCTGATGCAGGTCCTGCCGAAGGCTCGGGCGGAGATCATCGCGGCCACTGAGGCGGTCATCGCTGAGTCGGCCTTGGCGGAGATGAAGGCGACGCCGATCGCCGACCTCAAGGATTACGGGGCGTCGGTCGGGCCGTTGCAGTCCGCGGGCTTCCGGACGGTGGCTGACCTGTCCGGTCATTCCTATCGTTCCTTACAGAGCTACCGTGGGATCGGCGAGGTGACGGCCTTGGGGGCGATCGATGCTTTCTTGAAGTTCCAGGAAGCCGCCCGGGCGAACGTCCGCCTGCTGCCCGATCCGGAAAGCCGTCGTCCCTCCGATGGCCGTCTGCTGGTCTCGTTGGCCAAGTATGAGACCCTTGTCCGGGAGATCTCGAACCGCGTAGATGAGGCCCAGGTCAAATACGTCGAAGCCGGCGAGCGTCTGCAAGCTTTGCGCGGGAAGACCCGGGTGCGCGACCATCTCTTTTCCCTGACGGCCCAGGCGGACCTCGCCCGGTCGACAGCGCAACTCGCTGGCGAATTCCGTTGGATCAACGCTGAAGCCCGCAATCTGGCCGATTATTCGGAGCAGCTGACGCTCGATGTTGCCGAGGTCTGGCGTCGCTACGCCGGCAACGCGGCGCCGTTCATCGCGCTGCTGGAGAACGTGCTGCCGCCGAAGGTGGTCGCGAAGGGCGCCCTTGGGGGTCCGGATATGCGGGGCGGCCTGCCGGCCGAGATCGCCGACGCGGTCGAGGCCACGTCCGTCGACCTCCGCCTGCTGACGGCCAATCTCCGCCGCTACCAGCAGTTCGGGACGCAGTATGTGATCTGCCAGAAGCGCGTGCTGCTGGGCGACGACATGGGCTTGGGCAAGACGATCCAAGTCTTGGCGTCGATGTGCCACCTGGCGGCCCAAGGACGGACGCATTTCTTCGTGGTCGCCCCGAACAGCGTGCTGGTGAACTGGGAGCGCGAAGTGAAGAAGCACACGAAGCTTTCGCCGATCGTCATCCATGGCTCGGACCGGGACGATGAACTGGACCAATGGGAACGGGAGGGTGGAGTGGGCATCACGACCTACACGACGCTCGGGCGGCTGGTGGACAGGATCAAGGCGGTCGACCTCCTGGCGGTCGACGAGGCCCATGCGGTCAAGAATCCCGACGCCCAGCGGACGCAGGCGGTCGCCCGCCTAAGCGGCCAGTCCGCGCACGTCGTCTTCATGTCCGGGACCGCGCTGGAGAACCGCCTGAGCGAACTGCAGTTTCTGGTGACCACCGTGCAGCCGAACGTCAACGCCGAGGTGGCCTCGCTCCTGAAGCAGGTCCGGCCGGCCCCGGCGGAGGTGCGGACTAAGCTGGCACCGGTCTATCTGCGTCGCACCCAGGCCGATGTCCTGACGGAGCTACCCGATATCACCGAGACCGACGAGGTCGTCCCGCTCGAGCCGGCGGATGTTCAAGCCTACCGGATGAGCCCGGACAACCTCATGCACAAGCGTCTCGCCGCGACGATCGGGGCGGGTGGGCAGCAGTCGGCCAAGTTCGATCGGCTCCGGGACCTCCTGGAGGGTTACCAAGGCGAAGGCCGCAAGGTCGCCGTGTTCTCGTTCTTCCGGCAGGTCTTGGATGATGTCAGCACCATGGTCGGCGGGTGCGCCCAGATCCATGGGTCGATCTCCGCCGAGGAAAGGCAGAAGGTGCTCGACCGGTTCGCCGCGCAGGAGGGCTTCGGGGTTCTCGCCTTGCAGATCGAGGCCGGCGGCGTGGGCATCAATCTGCAATGCGCCCAGGTGGTCATCCTGATGGAGCCCCAGTTCAAGCCCTCGACCGAACGCCAGGCCATCGCCCGCGTGCGCCGCATGGGTCAGACCCGCAAGGTCAACGCCCACCGGCTCATCGCCAAGGGCACGGTCGACGAGGCGCTCGTGCTGCTCATCGAACAGAAGAAGCAGGTCTTCGAGGACTACGCCCAGCACAGCTCGGTCAAGGACGCCAGCGGCATGGCGATCGATGCGGGCGGCGCGGCGATGGAGGAGTTGCGCGGCATCGTCGCCCGCGGATAGCGGAGACGATGGCCGCGAATTCGATGGGGCATCAAAGGTAGGGGCGTGCGGCTCGCACGCCCGAGGACGACCGGGCCGGTCATCCCTACCTTGGTCCGCAGGTAAAATCCCGGTCTTCGGTTTCCCTTGGAGCAGATGTCCATTCTGTCCTCGATTCAGTCCTCAATTCAGCCATCAATGCAGTCATCCACTCTGATTATTTCCCACCATGCGATTGATGCTTTGTTTCCTGACGGCGGGTCTGGCGGCGGCCGATGTGACTTTCGAGCAGGTCAACAAGGCGATCGGGCTCGAACTGTTCGCCGATACGAACCTGTGGGATGACGACGCCAAGGCGGTCGCCGAGCGGCTGAAGTGGCCGCAGGAGTCCGAGACGACCAACGACGCGAGCTATCGGCTCTATCCCAAGGACGATTACAGGATGTTCGAGTGCCGTCCCTATTCCTGCTCCTTCTTGGCGGACCAGAACAAGCCCACCTCGCTTTCCCTGATGTTCGCCAACAAAGGGGACTCGGTCTCGATCGGCGCCAAGGACGTGAAGGACAAGTCCAAGGCGAAGGCGCGTGACGAGCAGATCAAGGATTACAAGAAGGCCATCGCATCGGATGCCAAGGACCTGGAAGCAGCCCTGACCAAGCTCTTCGGCAAGCCGGTGCTCGGCAGCCTCGGCAACGCCCAGGCCACGCGCGAAGTGGTCCGCCGCTGGAACTGGAACGGCCATGCCTTCCTGCTCGCCGCGCCGAAGGACGAATACGTCGCCCTGCGCATCCTGTCCGCGAAGTCGGCCGACGAAGGCGGCCGGAGCCGCGTCTCGGACGCCGAACTCTTCGCCCGGGCCAAGAGTCGCGTCGAACGGCGCGCCAACGGGGACGTCATCCTGAAGGACATCCCCATGGTGAACCAGGGGCCCAAGGGTTATTGCGTCCCGGCCACCTGGGAGCGCGCCATGCGCTACATGGGCGTCCCGGCGGACATGTACGTCCTCGCCATGGCCGGCCAGAGCGGCGCCGGCGGCGGGACTTCGGTCGTCGCCATCGCCAACGGGGCCAAGGCCGCGGTGACGGGGGCTTATCGCAAGATCGAGAACGTCAGCATGAAGGTGGATCCGTCGACCGTGGACAAATACATCGACCAAGGCCTGCCGATCATGTGGGCGATGTTCTCGACGAAGGAATACAATGAGATCGCCAACGGCCGGACCAAGGAGCGTCAGGGCATGACGGATCCGGCGGCCTGGAAGAAAGCCGTGGCCGACGCACG